>JAUHYM010000005.1 GCA_030426515.1 Actinomycetes bacterium | reverse complement strand
GGCTCGGTGCGGACCACGTCGTGTCGGCCGCCGACGGCGACGTGCCCGGGCGGATCCACGCCCTCACCGGCGGCGGCAGCCACGTGTCGATGGATGCTGTCGGCGCGGAGCAGACCTGCGCGGACGCGATCCTCTCGCTGCGGCGCCGCGGGCGACACGTGCAGGTCGGCCTGCTCCCCACCGCAACCGGGCTCTCGCCGGTGCCGATGGCGCGGGCGATCGCGTGGGAGCTGGACGTGCTCGGCAGTCACGGGATGGCGGCCGCGGACTACCCGGCCATGATGGCGCTCATCGACAGCGGCGCGCTGCGCCCGCAGGACCTCATCGACTCGGTGGTGTCGCTCGAGGAGGCTGCCCGCCTGCTCCCGGTGATGGATGCGGCGTCTCCCGCGGGCATGACGATGATCGATCCGCACCGCTGAGCTGTGGCGTACCGTCGAGGCATGGCCCACCCGCTCATCTCGGCCGACGAACTTCGCGACCTGCTGGCGCGTGAGGCGCCGCCGATCCTCGACGTGCGCTGGCGACTCGACGCTCCCGACGGATCTGCGCCGTATCGCTCCGGGCATATTCCCTCAGCGCAATATGTGAGCCTCGATGACGACCTCGCCGCCCATGGCGAGCCGACGGACGGGCGCCACCCGCTGCCGCCGGCGACGCACTTCGCCGACACGGTGCACCGGTGGGGCATCGACGACGGCGACGAGGTCATCGTGTACGACGACTGGCTGGGCTTCGGCGCGGCACGCGCGTGGTGGATGCTGGCGGATGCCGGGATCCCGGCGCGGGTGCTCGACGGCGGCCTGGCCGCGTGGCGCGCCCTCGACGGGCCGCTCGAGACCGGCGATGCCCCGGCGCGATCGCGCGGATCTGCCCGCGTCCAGCCGGGGCGGCTGATGCAGCTGTCGATCGACGGGGCAGCGGCCCTGGCAGCGCAGGGGCTGCTGGTCGACGTGCGAGCCCCGGAGCGGTACCGGGGTGAGACCGAGCCGATCGACCCGCGCGCCGGTCACATTCCCGGGGCGGTCAACGCCGCCACGACCGACAATTGCGACGCGGACGGCCTGTTCCTCTCACCCTCGGCGCTGCACGACCGGTTCTCCGCGCTGGGAGCGCGCACCGACGTGCCGGTCGGCGTGTACTGCGGGTCGGGTGTCTCGGCCGCCCACGCCGCGCTCGCGCTCACCGTCGCGGGCTTCGAACCGGCCCTCTACGCGGGCTCGTGGAGCCAGTGGTCGAACCACCCCGACCGGCCGGTCGCCACCGGGCCGCTCCCCTGACCGGCCGCGCTCAGCGCTTGCTGGAGAGCACCCGCGCCGACTCCCGCTGGGCGCCGGCGTTGCTGAGCCCGATACGCGACCCCTGCAGCTTCGCGGTGATGTGCTCGCCGACGATCACCGGCTCGTAGAGGGCAGGATGGGCCTCGTCGACGCACGAGGGCAGCACGTCGATGATCGCGTCGACGTCGCCGTCGTGGAAGAACGCGGCGCTGCGGCGGCGCTCGATCGTGCCGTTCACGATCGGCGGCTTCACGCGATGGAGTGTCGACATCCACCGCTCGTTCGTCATGCGTGCGGTGATGTCGCCGAGGTTGACGAGGAACGCCCCGTCATCGGGCTGCACGTCGTGCCAGACGCCGTCGGTGCCGAGCACCTGCAGGCCGGGCACCTGGTCTGCCCACAGAACGGTGACGATCCCGAAGTCGGTGTGCTCGCCCATGCCGATGAGATCACCGTCGAGGGCGACCTCCGTCCCCTCGGGCAGCGCGTAGTTGTTCATGCGGAGGACATCGATGGAGTGCCCGGTGCGCGCCGAGAAGTAGTCGGGCGCAAGGCCCAGCGCGTCGGCGAAGATCCGGGTGAGCGTGCGGGCGACGCGCGCCGCTTCGGCGAAGTAGGCGGTGACGGCGGCTTCGAAGTCGTCGACCTCGGGCCACACGTTCTCGGGGTAGTCGGCATCGGGCAGCCCCGGGGTGTCGGGGTAGTCGGCCGCCCGCGCCCCCACGTTGAAGGCTTCGAAGAAGTCGTTCATGCGGTTCGCCGACTCGACCCCCAGCGACAGGCTGAGCGACTCGGACTTGGGCGGCGAATACCCGCGGTTGATCTCGGGCGGCGTCCGATAGGTCTTCTTGGTCTCGAGGTCGAGTGCGAAGAACCGGTCCATCGCCGCGACGAACCGGGTGGTGACCGTCTCGGGAACGCCGTGCCCGACGATCTGGATGAATCCGGCCGTGCGGCACGCGGCGTCGATCTCGGCCGCCACCGCCGCGCGCCTGCTCGCGGCATCCCTAGTGTCCGGGGCGTCGTGGGCGTCCGGGGCGTCGGTGACGTAGGCCGAGATGTCGACGCGAGGAATGCGGAAGGTCATGCGGCGATCCTGCCACCACCCGACCCGTCCCGCACCGCCCCCGGGCGGATCTCCTCGTCAGCGCGAGAGGATCCGCCCGGCAGGCGTCAGCCGAGCAGGTGCTCCATCGAGCGGGCCATCACCTCGTTGCGCTCCGCGGCGGTCGAGATGCCCTCGAAGCCGAACCCGAACAGCAGCGTGTCGTCGGTCGCGACGATCGCGGCGACCTCGAAGAGCACGCCCACGCGCTCCCAGTCGTTCGCGTTGCCGGCGCTCCCCTCGGGGGCACCCGGCACCGACCAGGCGCCGAGGCCGTCCTCGAAGCTCTCCGTCTCAGTGCTCCCGTCGATGTCGACGGTGACGTCGTCGAGGAACACCCCGAGGTCGCCCGTGGCCCAGTCGGTCGCGTAGCTGATCGAGACTTCGATCTCGCTGCCGGCGTAGGCCGACAGGTCGATCGACCAGTCCTCGACGCCGTCCGACGCGCCCGTCGCCGCGTTCCACGCGCCCGTGGTGCCCGTCGGGTTGCACGCGTCGTCCTGGTAGTGGAGCAGGAACGGATGCAGCTCCTCTGCCCAGCCCGATGCGCACGAGTCGCCGGTCGAGGTGCCGGTGTGCCCGTTGGCGTCGGGCAGCGTGGTCCAGTCGTCCTGACCGACCGTGTGCACCTCGACGAACATGTAGTCCCAGTTCGCCTCGATGGCGTACGAGGTCGAGAAGTCGAGGCTGGCCGCGCTCGCTCCGGTGAGGTCGATCGTGCGGGAGAGGCGCTTGTAGGCGACGTCCGCGTGGTCCGTGGCCATCTGCCAGTCCCCGGTGACCGGCTCGAAGGGCGTCAGCCCGCCGGCATCCCAGCTGGCGAACCGGTCGGAGGCGAACTGCGGGAACTCGGCTTCGTCGAGCACGCTGGAGGTCACGATGTACGACGCCGTGCCGGTTCCCGTGGCGTTCGTTCCGTCGCTCGAGCCCTGGTTGTTCGCGCTGTCGGGCCCGTCGAGACCGAACGTGTAGCCGTCGAACGCGCCGCCGTTGCCGCGGACGTCGAGCGCGTTGCCGTCCGCGTCGAGCCCGCCGCGGCGGGCCCTGCTGTTGGCGCCGAACCAGTACTGGTAGACGTCGTCGGTCAGCACGAGGCAGTCGCCGCCGTGGCAGACCTCGCCGGGTGCGCCGTTGGTGCCGTAGTCGAGCGGGAAAAACTCCTCGAACCCGTGGTTCTTGCCGGTCGCGAGGACCTTGCCGCCCTCGTTCAGGTAGTCGCGCATCACCATGTTCATCTGGTGGGCGACGAGCGTCGTGTCGATCCCTCCCTGATAGTCGGTGACGAGCTTGTCACCCTCGTACCAGATCACCGCGTCGTAGTGACCGAGGATGCCGGTGGCGTCGGGCGCCGGCCCGGTGACCCCCACGTCGTAGACGTCGTAGCTGACGCCGTTGGCGTCGAGGGCATCGGTGTAGTACTCCAGGTAGTCGAGCGCGGCGCCACCGCCGAGGGGTGTGCCGGGGCTGTTGTCCGAGACGATGAGGACGTCGGCGCCGGTCGCCTCGGTCGACACGTCGAACGTGACGTGCTCGCTCTCGACCTTGGTGGCCTTCTGGCCACCGCCGCCGGAGGGTGTGTCGACGGCGGTGAACCACACCTCGACGGCATCGCCGGGCGCAAGACCCGAGACGGTGCCGCGGTACTCGCCGTACCAGATGTTGCCGTCGTTGCCGTAGACCTCTCCGCCGGCCCATTCGCTGATCGACTGGGTGGTGGCTGCGGCGCCGTTGATCGAGCTGTGCATGCGCAGCTGCTTGAACTCGCGCTTGGCCCACACCGCGACCTCCTGCGCGGTGCCCCAGCTCTCCTCGAAGCTCTGCACCTCGAAGTCCGCGGCCTCCAGCCCCAGCGACGACTCCGGGTTCGCCGGGTCGTCGGCCGACTCGGCGAGCGAGAGGGCGTAGGGGAGGTTGCGTTCGAACTCGGCCTGCACGAGCGCCTCGTCGTCGGGGAACTCGAACTGCGACCTGCCCGAGCAGTAGTCGTCAGGCAGCGTGCTCTCGGGGTAGCTCAGCGCGGTCTGGCAGGTCGCCAGCTCGGGCGTGTAGGCCATGATCCCGTGCGCGTCGCCGGCGTGATCGGTGGTGTCGCCGTTGGTGATGTAGAGCTCGGCCGACAGGTCGGGGTCGTAGCCGGGGATCGCCGGGTTGGCGTCGTCGCCGGCGAGCGCGATGTTGACGATGTCGTCCGGCGTGGGAGTGTCGACCTGCCATCCCGTGCCGTAGAGGATCAGCTCGGCGGCGGAGTGGTAGTTGACCATGAACGAGAAGTCGATCGATCCCATCAGCTCGTCCATCGCCTGTGTTTCTGGCTCGGACTGCGAGGACGGCCCTCGGTAGGTCTGCCCGCTGGGGTTGTCGGTGGACCCTTCGTTGTCGTAGCCCCAGTTGGTGGCGAAGTTGCGGTTGAGGTCGACGCCGTCGATGGTGGTGATCTGCTCGTCGCCGTTGTTATCGGCGAGGTTCTTGCGCCACAGGCGCTGGCCCTCTTCGAAGGTCCAGTCATACCCGTCGGGGTTCGCCGCGATGACGAACCACAACTCGGTGGTGTCGACGATGTCAGTGACCCGGTCGTCGGTGCCGTAGTTCGAGAGCAGGTAGTTCAGGAGGCGGCTGTTGACTTCGGGGCTGATCCACTCACGGGCGTGCTGTGTGGAGATGTAGAGCACCGCGGGGCGCGCCCCCGCGCGGGTACGATCAGCGCGCTTGGTGACGCGCATCGCGTAGATGTCCTGGCCCTGCACCGACTGGCCGATCGTGATCAGCTGGGTGAGGTCGTCGTACTCCTGGGCGAGGAACTCCATCTCTTCTTTGTGCCCGCCGGCGCTCGACCACTTGCGGAACACCTCGAACCCGTCGTTGCCCTCTTCGAATGCGGCGTCGACGGTGGGCACGCCGTCTTCGTTGCGCGTCAGCGAGATATCGAGGTCGTAGGCCTTGCGTGCCTTGTTGGCCTCTGACGGCGACATCACCACCTCGACGTGCAGCATCTCGTCGCCGCTGTGAGCGGTGGAGACGACGTCGTAGCCCGCGGCGATCATGTCGGCGACGACATCCGCGGTGGTGTCGAACTCGTAGAGGTCGAGTCGCCCGCCTGCCTGCGAGTGGTCCGGTGGCGTCGAGTCGGGTGGGTCGGCGTGGGCGCTGACCGGAAGGACGGAGAGTCCCAGGGCGGCGATTGCGGCGACGGCCAACAGCTTCACTCGCGAGTGCGTGATCATCAGTGCTTCCTTCACGGCGGCTCCGTTGCCGCCATCGGTCCCGACAGGTTCGACGTGCACGTGCGGCTGACGGTACTCCTCGATCGCCTCGCGCGATACGGGGGTCGTTGCGACGCCGTCAGGGCATGGCGCGCGCGATGGCGGCGATGGCGACGGGGCCCACGCGGCAGCATCCGCCGACGAAGCGGGCCCCGGCCAGGGCCCAGGATGCCGTCAGCTCGGGGTCGAGGCCGGCCTCGCCCGTCCAGCGGCGCGCCGTGCGCGGCTGAGTCCGTAGCGCCCGCGGTACTCCGACCCGTCCGCGAGCACCGCGCCGTAGGGCCCGACGGACGCGGCGACGAACCGCGGCGTTCCGTCAGTCGCGGTGACCTCGTCGCGCACATCGCGCGCGATCTCGACGCTGCGCTGGATGAGCTCTGTCGCCTCGCCGCGCGTCATGCCCGCCTGCGCGAAACCGGCAAGGCTCGCCTGGTAGCTGGCGGTGGTTGCGACGCGGGCCCCCGCATCGAAGTAGGCGCGGTGGACGGCCGCGATCTCGCCGGGCGCATCGCGCAGCAGCCGGGCGGTCCACAGCTCGTCGGCGAGGTCGTGCCCACGGTCGGCGAGCGCGTTCGAGAGTCCGCCGTCGAGCACAACGACCCCGGGGTCGTCGTGGATCGTCACCGGCTCGGGCCCGTTCACGGGACGGGCGTGAGACAGAGAGTGGATGCTGCCGCCTCGGGCGTCACCATGGACGATGCCCCGTCACCGTACTTGGCCCGGTAGGCGCCGTCGACGGCGTCCACACTCTCTTCGCCTTCGACCGTCACGCGCACGCGAACCGGGTCGCCGGACACGCGGATCCACGCCTCGCCCGCGGCGACCGCGTGCCCGTACCAGCCGGTGCTCCGCCGGTACCAGGTGCGCACGAACACGCGCCGGTCGTGCACGACGACCCAGATCGGCACCCACGCACGCGGAGCGGTGGCCACGCGGGACGCCGAGATCTGCAGCTCCGCCGCCTCGCTGAGGATGCGCAGCTGGTCGTCCGTCCATTCGCGTGCCACGTTCCCTATCCTCACCCGGATCTAGTCCTCGGCGGGCACATCCGATATTCTTCGCCCAACTCCGGTCTGCGGGGAACGACGGCGGACCGCTGTCGACCGCAACGCTCCACACATCCTCAAAGCATGGGCGCGGGAGGTGTCATGGGACAGAAGCCGCCGGAGCAGCGCGCGCCCGAATCGCCGGCGCAGCGCGACAGCTCACTGGCCACCGCCACGGCTCGGGCCGGTGAGGATGCTCGACTCCCGGGGCGCCTCATCCGGTTGGTCGCGATCGCGATCGACTTCGCGCTCCCGGTCATCGTCGTCGGCGTTCTGGCATTCGCGGGGACACTCGCAACGGGCTTCCCGATACTGACCACACCGTGGGGACTGCTCGCCTTCGTTGTCTTCATCGTCATCGGGGCGGGCGCGCTCTCTGCGACAGCCGCGTGGCTGAGCGACGGGCAGTCGGTCGGCAAGGCAGTGTGCGGGTTGGAGGTGCGCCATACGGGAACGCGAACCTGGGATGGTCAGCCGTCGACGCTGGCCTGGGCATTCGCCCGTGCGACGATTGGGTACCTCGTGGTCGACTGCTTTGGGATCGGAGGAGTCGGTGCCCTCACCGGCCGCTACCGCCGAGCAGCACACGACCTCGTGTTCGCGAGCTACGTGGTCCATGTGGATTCTGCAACCGTGGGGCATGCGGGAACAGTCGCGGAACGACTCAACCTTCGGATCAAAGAGTTCGAGCGTCGGCGGAAGGCCGGTCTGGACAGGTACACGGAGAAGTACGGCCACGTCGCCGGACTCGTGAAGTGGGTGAACAAGCTCGTCACGGGAATGGCGAGCATCTTCGCGGCGGCAGGGGTGTGGCTGTTCGGCTCGACTGCGGCAGGGTCGGCCGCCGCAGCGAGCACCACAGGAACTGTGCTGGTGGCCACGGGCGGCGTTGTCGCTACAGGCTCCGTTGTCTTTCTGGGCGTGATGGGAGGGGGTGCCGCCGTCGACTTCCCTCGGGCCGTCGAACACGGGGTCCTTGGGGTGGAGGTGACGTCCGTGGTCGTGACAGACGTCGATCCGCGCGATCCAGAGGGTGGCGCCAACGAACGTGCCTTCGTCGGCGTCGATCTCTCGGTGTCGAACCCGCTGCGGGATCAGAGCTTCGAGTTGCCGGCGAGTCTGTTCACGCTCGAGAGCGAGCAGCAACCGGACGAGAGCGGCTTTCTCGTCGACGACGAAGGCGCGTTGGCTCTCGGGCCCACAGACGATGTATCGAGCACGGTCTGGTTCGAGTACGACACGGATCCCGAGCTCTCAGAACTCACCCTGATCTTCGAAGAAGGGCGCGGCGAGCACCCGACCCGGCTGCCGCTCACCGGCGAGATTCCCCCGGCGAGCATCGAGGTGCCGATGGACCCCACGAGCGACGGAGGTGACGCAGCCCACGGGGTCACACTGGAGATCCAGACCGACGAACCGCCGTACCTGACCCTCAACGGCGAACTGTCGCCCGCGGGTGAAATCCTTCCGAGCGGATGCACCACCGGCTCGCTGGGACGCGTGGAGCGTGATCACTTCCTCGTCGTCGTTCCCGCCGTCGTTTCGGGTAATCGACCCGACACCTCGAGTCTGCCCTCGCTCTCCTTCAATGCCGTCAACTACGGCGTCCCCCTCCAGGCGAGCGCTGATGGGAGCAGCGTTCCCGTCTGCGAGAGCTTCGGAGACCTCGACACGCGCAGGGAAGGCGCCTTCGCGGTCGTCGTTCCCCAGGGCACGACGATTGTCGACGTCTGGTTGGGGTGCCCATGTGGCGGTCTCCTCACCGGAAGCGTCGTCGAGAACGAGCTCTTCCGCGTCAGCATCCCCACAGAGGCCGCCGCCGACCTCTTCTAGTCGCCGAGCGCGCCGTGGCGGTCAAGAAACTCGGAGGCGGCGGCCAGTGTCTCTGCGAAGCGATCGCGATGCACGTTGTGCCCGGCATCCGCGATCGTCACCACGCCGCCTGATCCGAGCATCTGGTCGATTTCGCCGGCAACCTCGGGGGTCACCAGAGCGCCCAGCTCGGTATCGCCGGTGATGACCAGTGCGGGACAGGTCATCCCCGCGACAGTGTCGCGCCAGTCGATCCCGAGACCGTCCGCCAGCAGGGACAGCGCGGTGAGGTCGAACTGTGCCTTGGTCTCGGCCCAGGGGCCGTGCTCGGCGGGGTGCCAGTCGGGGTTGGCCTCTGCGGCGACGGAACGCCGCTCGTCCGCGGTGAGGGCGGCCATCGACTCGATGAGCTCGCGGAACTCGGATCCGCGCGGATCGTCATCCTCGGAGAGCGCCAGCTCACCCTCGACGAACGGCGGATCCTCAAGCACCACGGCCCGGACGAGCTCAGGCCGCGTGGCCGCCAGCATGGCCGCGGTCGCGGCTCCCATCGAGTGTCCCCATACGAGCGCGGGCGACAGGTCGAGCTGTTCGATCAGACTCGCGGCGTCTCTCGCGAGCACGGGGATGGCGATCCCGTCGGGGGTTCGGCTCGACTCGCCGTGCCCCCGCGCATCGGGCATGACCATGTCGAACCGATCGACCAGCTCATCCGCCACACGCGCCCACACCGCGCCGCCATCGGTCACCCCGTGCAGCAAGACGAGGACCGGTGCGCCGGGGCGACCCGCTCGTCGGTATCGAAGCAGCGCCCCGTCGACAGGAACCGATCCGGTCGTCGCCTTCATCATTGCCCCCAGGTGCCGCATCATCCACGGAGGAGTTGCCGTGTCTCACCTATTGTGGCGGTCCACCGATCACGCGACATGCGTCGCTCCGATCGGATCGGTCCGCGATCATCGGGTGAGAAGGCTCGGATGCCGGAAGGCTCGAGAGCGAAGGAGGAACCGTGATCGCGACGCTGAACGAGGTCGTCGAGCACGTCGAGCAGAACCTCGACGCTGACATCGACATCGTTGCTCTGGCATCCCGCCTGGGAACGACCGAGTATCACGTCCGCCGGATGTTCTCATCGCTCGCCGGAATGCCGCTGTCGGAGTACATCCGACGGCGGCGGATGACCGTCGCGGTCGCAGACCTGCGCGGGACCGGCAGCATCCTCGAGACCGCCACCCGATACGGGTACGGCTCGGCCGAGGCGTTCGGTCGCGCGTTCCGCGCCGTCCACGGCGTCAGCCCCGCCGACGCGCGCCGCGATGGCGGCCCCCTTCGCTCACAACCGCAGCTCAGGTTCCGCCTGACCGTCGAAGGGAACACCCCCATGGACACCCGCATCGCCGACCGCCCGCATTTCCGGCTGATCGGTCACGCCGCTCGCGTGCCGCTCATCCACCGAGGCGCAAACCCCCACATCCAGGCCCACATCGCCGCGCTGCCCGCCACCGAGCATGAACGCCTCAAGAGCCTCAGCAGCACCGTGCCCGCGGGGTTGCTGCAGGTCTCCGCCGACGTCGATCCCGATTACGCGGAGGGAAGCGAACTCACCTACCTCCACGGTGTCGCCGTCACCGACGACGCGGCCGTGCCCGCCGATCTCGACGTGATCGACGTGCCGGCGGGGACGTGGTCGGTGTTCCGGGTCACCGGTGACTACCCGGCCGCGCTTCAGGACACGTGGGCGGCGACCGCCACGGACTGGTTCCCCTCGAACCCCTGGAGGCTGCGCCCCGGCCCCGCGATCGTCGCCGTTCTCGACCGCTCCGCCGACTTCCGCACCGCCACGTGCGAACTCTGGCTCCCCATCGAACACACCTGACCGCGACGCGCGGATGTCGAGAACCCGGGCTCGGTGCACGTCGCCGTGGATCCACGTGACGCGCGGATTGTTGTTTGCGGCGACAGCCAGAACGTCCTCAGGGGTGTCGATCCCGGCCACATCCGAGATGCGGTGCCGCAGATCGACCGCGAGGAACCCGTCGCCCGTGCCTGCATCGAGGGCGGAGGATGCGCCGGCCGGTAGCGCGTTGATCACCGTGCGGTGGAAATGGAGGTTGTGATTCCATCGTCGCCGGGCACTTGCGCTCACATCCCCATCTTCCATGAGGAGCGCACGCCGTCGTCGGTCGCTCAGCGGGCGGCGTTGGTGAGCGGGCCTGTCAGCCAGCTCTCGACTTGGCGCGGGGACTTCAGGCGGACCACTGTCAGGTCGGGGTGAGTCGCCTCGATCGCCGGAATGCGCGCCTGATACTTGTTGCGGGTGAAGTATGCCCATCGCACGATGTGCTCCCGGTCGGTGAAGATCGTGTGGAACGGGGGCTCGACGTTGCCATTCCACAGGACCTCGCGCTTCAGTCGTCTGCTTACCGTGCGTCGCACCACGCGGGGGAGGGTCACGCTCGCGAATGGGAGATCGAGCCAGACCACCAGGTCAGCGGCTTCCGTGAGGAGTGTGCGGGCGGTCGCGTACTGCCATTCGGTTGTCCACGACTCTGCCGCGACGAGCCTGCGAACGTCGTCGAGGAACTCGTCCCGCGGAACCCACCCTGGCCCGTGATACAGCGCGTCGATCTCCGTATGAGGCGCATCCACGATCGCCACGCTCCGACCAGCAAGAGTCGTCTTTCCCACACCTGAGACTCCGGCGACCAGAACACGCCTCGGCCGCATCGGTAAGGCGTCATCGAAGCGCAACACGGTGCCGATGGTATCCAGTGCCTGTTCCGCTACCCGGACGTCAGCCGGTCCGCCTCCACGCGCCGGCGTGTGGGACGCGGGACGCAGTGGCTCTATGCGATCCCTTGAGCGACCCTGCCGGAGCCGACCGCGTCATCGACGGCGGCGTCGAGCGCGGCCGTGTGCAGGACGTCGGAGAACGTGAAGCGAGAGTCGACCCCTGGTGTGAGCAGGAAGTCTAGGCCCGTGTTGACGAACATCTCGCTGCCGAATTTGCCGTAGGAGCGAGGGTCGTCTGAGGTGAACCTGAGTGTGCGGTGGCGTCGACTTCCGATCACCTGCACGTGCGGGTTCATCTCGCCGAGGTCGAAGGAGAACGCCCTTCCTGGTCTGCAGATGATCGCGCGCGCGTCGGTTAGGAAGTAGCAGGTGCGATGCTTCCGGCAGGCCTTCACGACGAAGCGTCCGACAACGAGGTACAGGCCGGTGACAGCAACTGCTACCAGAGCGCCCACGCGCGAGCCGCCTTCCGCCTCCAACGCGAGATCTATGCCGACCGCAACCCAGAACACGCTCAACGGAATGAGGAAGCCATCCCACGCTGTCAGGATTCGTTTCGGATCGGGGCGACCCGTCCACAAGACCTCCTCACCAGGCAGGAGGGGCGGGTCCACGGTCACGGAGCAATCGTGACATACAACACCAACGTCATTGGACCGCACTAGAGGACGCATGACTCGCGCGCGAACGCCGGTCCTCCTGCGGGCGTTCGCCAGCGTGAAACGGAACGAGCGCGCTACTGGGCTCGGTGAGGGACCACGTCCTGCGTGCCGAGGTAGTGGGCAACGGCCAGGTCGACCTCGGCGAGCTGATCACGCGTGAGGTAGTCGACGGGATCCCCCACGACGCAGTCAACGTCGATCGACCGGATCTGATCGACGAGCAGCCGGGTGCGGCGGCCGGCGATCTCGAGTTCAGGGCGGTGGATGGAGTGGCCCGCGGGTGTCGAGGACGGGATCACGGTGGCGACGGACAGGGGTGAGTTGGACGGCGACACCACCAGCCCCAGACGCTTCCCACCCTGTTCGTGCCCGCGAGGCTTGCCCAAGTCGATGCGATAGACGGCGCCTCGGATCACCAGGCCTCAGGCTCCGCGTTCACGTTCTCGTCCCCCAGCGCTTCCGCGTCGGCGCGGAACTGATCCAGCCAACGCTCGTGGTCCAGCAACCGCAACGCGCGACGCAACGTGTCGGATGTGCTCTCGCCTGCCTGTGCAGCCTCGCGGAGAATGCGTTCGTCATCCGGGGTCGGGCGGAATCCGATTGTCGTAGCCATGCGACCCAGGATAGCGGGCGTTGAACAGATGTAGAACATGATTCCTGTGTGTGCGGTCCGAGTTCGGTCCTTCACCGAAGCGCGCGCTACGGGATCACATCTCGCGTGCCGAAGTAGTGGGCGACGGCCAGGTCGACCTGGGCGAGTTGATCGCCGGCATCCGTCGCATCCCAGCGTCTTCGACACCCGCAATGGGTCACACGATGGCCGGCCGGCGTGGCGCCGGCCATGAGCCGCCGCGGACTGACCGCGGCACCTCACCGCGCGTGGGTTCGTCCGGATCGGGCGGGTCGACAATCCGACTCGGAGCGGGCTCCGAAGACATCCCGTCGGCCGATTCTCGCCGTCCGGTCGCGGCCCGACGCCGCCAGACGAAGGAGTCCATCACCATGAAGATCGCAAAGATCGGAGCCGCCGCGCTGGCGGCCCTCGCCCTCGCCCTGGGAACCGCAAGCGCCGCGTCCGCCGCGCACGACGAGAACCCGTCGCCGAAGGTCGCGAGCTACAGCTACTCCCTCGACGCGATCCAGCCAGCGAGCGTTCCGGGCGGCGAAGCTCACGGGAGCACTCGAGTGAAGGCCCTCCCCAACGGCAAGCTCCAGGTGACGGTGGAGGCCTGGGGTCTCTCGCCCCACCTGCCCCACGCCATGCACCTCCATGGCGTCCCGGGTGACGCTGCTGACATGGCTTGCCCGGGACCTGCCGCTGCGGGCGCCGACGGCGTCGTGACCGTCGTGGACGGCGCGCCGTTCTATGGCGGAATCCTCACCTCTCTCACCTCGACAGGTGACGTGTCGGCCGCGAGCGCCCTCGCCCTGGACCGCTACGCCGTGGCTGACTCGAACGGCTACCTGTACTACCAGCGCACCCTGACCAACGCCGAGGGGTATGCGGACGCGGGCACCGTGCAGGTCGTCGTGCACGGCATCGACTTCGACGGCAACGGGCAGTACGCGTTCAACGCCGACGATCCGTTCTCAAGCCGCTCGTCCTCCCTGGGTGCGGACATTCCGCTCGAAGCCACCGTGCCGGTGCTGTGCGGCGGGATCGCAAACTGACCGCCACCCGGCATCGTCCATGACCGCTCCGTCGGGCGGTCGAAAGGCGGGGCTGTTCCCTCAGGGAGCCGCTCCGCCTCTGCGTGGGCGTCCCGCTTGTCACGTGGGTGTGCGAGCGTGTGCCCGGTGGGCCCGACCGGAGGGAATGCCCGCATGCCCTCGGCATCCGAACGCGAGCGACGACGTGTCGGGCGCCAGAGGATGCGGCCGACCAGCGGCTATGCCGGGTGTCGGATCCCGATCGATCTTGCGCAGTGAAACCGAGATCCACAACAGTTTTCGGCTGATCGGGCACTCGCGTGTCGATTCTAGATTGCGAATTCCTACGAGACCGTCGGCCCAATCGCGCTGACGCCTCCGCGACACTCGAGGCCGGCCTACGTGGCACTCGTGGCGTGTATCCGTACCGCATCCGAGAACCAGGACGGTGCCGATTGGAGAACCGAAACCACGACCTCTCGCAGGGGCGACGACCACGCCTCTTCAAAGCTCAAGCCCAAAAAGCCCGCGTCGAGCAACTCCTGCGCGATACGTTGGGCGAGGAATCTGTCCGCGACGCCCGATTCATATGTCGTGATGGACAACCCGTTCGGAAGACCGTACTTGAGGCTTTTCTGGAACGTGGCGATCGGTGAAGTAGGGTCATCCTCATCCAGCGCGAGGGCTACGGCGGCCACAAGCAAAGACATCTCAAATGACAGCGCCTGATCACAGAACGTAAAGATGTCCTCCGGGGAGACAGAAATCCGGCGCGCGCCATGCGGTTTGGTGAGTCCGAGCTCCGTGGCGGTTGCGGCAAGCTCACCGTAGGACGACCCGGATATCCATCCAGCGGCGATCGTGCGAAGGGCTGAACGGGGTTCCGCCGATCGAACGAACGAAGAATTGGCGCCCTCAGCGTATAGATCCCACAATGCTAGGAGCCACTCTTCCGCCCCCTCGATGGCCTCGAGATACTGCCGCCTGCCCTGCACCCACTCGAATACGCTGGCTGCCTGTTCCGCACCCAGCATTGTGCGAGCGTAGAGAGCCCGACGCGCGGGCTCGGGCTCGATTTCGTTCACGTGAGCGACTACACGCTCGAACAATGCCTCTAGGGCTCGCTTTTGCGGCTCATCGGCTAGCGCGAAGGCAAGCGTGTGACTGGCAAGCGCGGCTGCGCGAGTCGCCACCGCCGCACCGTCCTCCTCCTGGCCCATCGCCATCAGGTGGCTCTCAAGAGCCATTAGTTCCCGTCGCCTCGAGGCGAGCACTTTCGCTATCTCCGAGCCGCGGCCCGATTGTCCACGCGTTTGAGCGACGGCATTCGCCCAACTATTCCGCGTCTCCTCCGATGCGTAGAGAGCAGCGATCATGTCGCTCGGGTCTACGTCGATTTCGGCAGGCGGCCCTTGCAGGCGGATCGGTGAAATCGACTCGAGCAAGGAACTGCCCATGTCTTCAATCATGCTCGAGGACAGCAGGCTGGTTGCCGACGCGAACGATCCGGACCGCCGCTCCCGTTGATCGTATAGATCGGGGTTGGCAAAGATCACGAGTCCCTCTGTATGCATCCCTGCTCGCCCGGCACGACCCAGCAGATTCTGAAAATCGCGGACCTTGATGTGATCGGCGCCCTGGCGGGTACCAGACACCACGAGGTAGCGGATCGGTAGGTTCACACCCTGTGCAAGCGTTGAGGTACACACGACGAGGCGTATCTGTCCCTGCTGCATTGCGTGCTCAACCGACAACCGCAGCCCGTGCGTGGTCGTGCCGTGGTGGAGGAAGATCCCGAGGCGGGCAGCGATAGCTCTCGAACTCTGCGCACCGTAGTGGTTCGCGGTCAGGCGCCAAATGTTGTCAACTTCAACCGAATCTGAGTACGTGACCGGCGGCGCAATGGGCAACCCTCGCTCATACGCGTCTGCGATGATCGCAGCGAGGCCGTTTGCTGTGTCCTTTCGACCGCAGAAGATGGCCACGGGTCCTTCGGCGGCGAGCTTAATTCCCAGGTAGAGCGAAACATCCTTCCATGCGTTGCCGCCCTTCTGCGGAAACGCGCGCTCCCGACGTTCTCGCCCGCGCAGCTGAAGTGAGTACTGCTCGATAACTCGAGGAACGAAGTAGTCCGCACGCTCCCCGACCTGCTCATCGAACACTTGGAGCTGTCCGAGTCGCCGGGACCATGAAGCGAAAGCAGTGGCCCGAGCGGTAGGCACGAGCTGCGAACCGTCCACCACCTGGGCTTCGGAGCCCAGGACCCACTCCGCAACATCCCTTGCGTTGGACATGACGGCGGAGACCAACACGGTCTGACACCCACTCAGCGCGCGAGAAATCTCGGTGATCAGGAGTTCGTACGTGACTCCGCGGGCACCGCTATCGAACTGGTGGCACTCGTCGTACACGATCACGCCAATGTGCGCGGCGAGCGAAGGCGTCTGTCGAAGGACGTAGTGCAGCTTCTCAGGTGTAAGCACGAGGACGACAGGGCGCGACACGTGATCACCAGAAAGCAGTCGACTCAGGAACTCGTCGAAATCGAGCTGCAGGGCATCCGACAGCTCATTCACTCGTACAGCCTCACCGGCGAACGACGATCGCAGGCTCGTGGCGATCTCGTGGCTCAGCGCTCGGAACGGTGCGACCACGACGCCGAGTTTGGCCCTGTCGGCAAGAAAGGCGCTCCGCAGGATGATCTCGACTGCGCGGGTTTTCCCGGCGCTCGTCGGCATCACGACAGCGCCGGAAAGACCTCGGAACAACCCGGCGTGTCCCATGAGCAGCTGGCTCGGCCAGAGCTCTCGTGGAAAGCGAGCTTTTCTCAGCACGGGCGCCCATTGCTCCCGGCGAAGGTCACTGAACGCAGGAATCGTGTTCCATGCTGAGGCCGCCAAACGCATCCGGGCCACCACGTACACAAGGTCTGCGTACAGAAGGTCTCTCGGTGTCCCGACCGAATAGACACCCGATCGCAGCTCGTCGAGCAACGGCAGAGCCTCCGCCTCCGAAGCTCCGTTGGCGAAGTGTTGGCTTAGGCGGTCCACGATCGCGGCGTGAAGTTCATCGCCGGTGGCTGTTGCATAGCGGTACGGAACCTCGCTGAGGGCATCGCCCAGAACCCATTCCAGAAGCTCATCGAGAGCTCCAGATGAGGTGGTGTCCCTCAATCGACGCGCCATTACTGCACTGCTACCTGGCCGACCGGCGAGGAAGTAGGAGGCTCCGGCAAGAAGTACCAGTTCACGCTCAATCTCCGGCGCAAGTTCCGATTCGAGTAGCGCGTCGAAGCATTTGGCGCAGAGTCCTAGGCGAGACTCCACCATATCGTCGGAGCCGGAGTTGCCCCGCTCGATGTAGTGCGCGGCGGCGTCGCCGAGGATCCCAACAGCGGTGAGCAGGAGCGACTCGGGCTCATCCTCGTCAGGAACAACGGGGTAGTGCTCTTCTGCGACGCGGAACTCGCGGACCTTGCCCTGAGCTCGAGTAACCGCAAGCAACCGCAAGCTGTTGGACTCAAGCTCCATCCGCGGCCGCCTGGTATAGCGCATGGACTAGAGCCATAAGGCCCGCGCCACGAATGACCAACAAGCTCAGGTGTTCCCGGTTGTTGTGTGCGCTCGCATCTGCCTGCGAGACCTCGAGCGGATCAAAAGTCTTGGTGTCGAGGACGGCAGTAGCGGTCGACGTGAACCGGTATGGTCTATCTGCGTGATTCTGAAAGCGCTCCACCGTTGCGGCGCCCAGATGGTCTTGCGCGGACAGTAGCCGACGTTTGGTCGCGTTGAGGGTGAAGCTGACTCGCAAGTAGTCTTTGGCGCTGTCGGTGATCGCATTCTGGAGCTGGTCACCGTAACGGGCACCTGAAAGCCCGGCTTTCACTTCGCACACAACGAGAAGATCGTCGTCGCACCAATTGGTTGGGTCCGCTATGCGGAGCCCAACGATGTCAACGCCTTGTGCCGACGAGTCCGGTATTGGTTTCGTAGAGTACTTCTGCCTCGGCACCCAGAGTCCGTGCTCGCTCTCGAGAAAATCCGAAACTAGGAGCTCGGTGAAATCGCCCGCTCGCACCGCGGGCCCCAAGCCCTGAGATGCGTTCGGGAACACGAGATCCCTAAGGTATTCACTTCGCGTTTTGCCCGTGCCTGCGCGGAGGGCGTCGATCTCCGATTCGGGGCAATACGCCTCCCGAAATCGATCGGCCCATTCGCTAAGAACCGTTGAGTCCGTCGGTACGGTTAGCTCCCACAGCTCGATATCCAGATCATCAACCGACTTCAGGCCCGCACCGCTCGGGACAAGCGAGTCGAGGTAGGCGGGGCGTGGCAAGGGCGCCGTCATCAACACTCCGAAACTATCTCGTGGTCGTGCCGCATTGCACGCACCCCTGTCACGCTGAGTTCCTTCCCCGCAGGTACTCGTAGAGCATTGCCGGGAGCGCCTTCCCCAGCTCCGCGTACAGCCCACTGTCGTTGAACAGGTCGTCGATGAACGCGGGCGTTTCGTCCCGCACCCCGAGAAGCGCCTTCGTGAACGCCTTCGGCAACGCCGGCGACTCAGCGAACTGCTGCGGGCTGTTCACCGCTGCCTGGTTCGCGAGCTCGACATCCAACGCCAGCTTCCCGACGATGTGGTTCATCTGAAGATCGATGACGCCGACGCCGTACTTGTCGCCGAGGCGCTCGTTGAGCTTATGGATGATCTCTTCGAGCGCGGAGCGGTGCTTCTCGTGGATTGCGCCTGACCCGATCGCGGTGATCGGATCCAGCCCCGGCCCCTGCTCGAGGTTGAGCTTCACGGATTCGCCAGCACTGATCTTGTAGCCCACCAACGTCACGTCGGAGATGTCGACAGGTTCGAGGATCGTCGCGGTCGAGAGCTGCGGGAGGATGCGGCGGAAGAAGTAGTGTCGGCGGGGCAGGTCGGTGTCTTCGAGGTTACGGGCCTGGGAGATGAAGTCGTAGAACTTCACGAAGTTCCCGACATCGGCCTTGAACAGTCGTAGCTCGTCCTGCTCAGCCTTGTCGTCATCCAGGACCGCGGCGACCCACCGCTTCTGGAACCGGTCCACCGCAGGCGCGGTCGCGGCCGACACCTTCGAGTTCACATTCACCCCGCGAGCGAGGGCTGCGTCGAACGCCTGCTCGACCTCGGACATGTCGTAGATCCCCGCACCGTCGAGCTTGGTCACGAGGTCGTAGATCAGGTTCGGGTCGGTCGTCGCGGTGAGCGTCGCCTTCCGGTAGTACGGCAGGAACGCGTCCAGCACCTCGACCGGGTCGTTGACGAAGTCGAGGACGAAGGTCTTGTCCTTGCCCGGGTAGGTGCGGTTCAGTCGGGACAGGGTCTGCACCGCCTGCACGCCGCCAAGCTTCTTGTCGACGTACATCGCGACCAGACGGGGCTGGTCGAACCCGGTCTGGAACTTCTCCGCCACGATCATCACGTTGTACGTGGCCGGCTTGAACGCCTCAGCAAGATCCGACGGCACCCCCGGGTTCTGGGTCCGCTCCGTCAACCCCTCACCGACATCGTCCGGGTCTTCGACGGTACCCGAGAACGCGACCAGCGACCGCACCCCCAGCACCCCGGCATCCGAGATGTACTTGTCGAGATACTTCTTCCACCTCACCGCCTCGACACGTGACCCGGTGACGACCATCGCCTTCGCCTTGCCGTCCAACAGCGGCTGCACGAAGGCGCGGAAGTGGTCGACGACGATCTTCGCCTTCTGGCTGATGTTCGTCGGATGCAACCGGACGTACTGCACCAGCGCCTTCACCGCCGTCGACTCGTCGACCTCTCCGGCACCGTCGTACTCGGAGTCGGGATGCTGCAGCTTCCACGCCACCTTGTACGGCGTGTAGTTCTGCAGCACGTCGAGGATGAACCCCTCCTCGATCGCCTGCTGCATCGAATACAGGTCGAATGGCTCCGGCAGTTCCCCACCCTCCGGCTTCCGCCCGAACAGTTCCAGGGTCTTCGCCTTCGGGGTGGCGGTGAACGCGAAGTAGGAGATGTTGGGGGCGGCGGCGGTGACCTCCATCGCCCACTGCAGGTACGCGTCCGAATTGATCGGCGCGCCCTCGGCGACCGCGGCCTGCTCGTCCGGGGACAGCACCTTCGTCAATGCCCCCGCGGTTGACCCGGTCTGTGACGAGTGCGCCTCGTCTGCGATCACGGCGAACCGGCGCCCCTGCAACTCGGGCAGGGTCTGGATCGCGGTGATCAGGGCCTCGAACGACTGGATCGTCACGATCACGATGTTCTTGCCACCGGTCAGCGCGGCGGCGAGCTGCTTCGACTTCGACTCGCCCGCATCCTTGGTGATCGACTGCACCACCCCGGCCTGCTTCTCGAACTGGGCTATCGCGTCTTGCAGTTGCTTGTCCAGCACGGTCCGGTCGGTGACCACCACGACCGTGTCGAACACCCGTGCGTTCTGGTCGTCGTGGAGTTGGGAGAGGCGGTGCGCGAGCCAAGAGATCGAGTTCGTCTTCCCCGACCCCGCCGAGTGCTGCACCAAGTACCGGTTCCCCGGTCCCTCCACGCCCGCTGCGTCGACCAGCCGGGTCACGGCCCGCCACTGGTGGTAGCGCGGGAACAGCACCTTCTCGGTCTTGGTCTTCTTGCCGGTGTCGGGGTCGACATCGACCTCGACCTGCAGGTGCACGAACGACCCCAGCAGCTGCAGCCAGGTGTCGCGCTGCAGGATCTCCTCCCAGAAGTACGCGGATGCCGACCCGTCCGGGTTGACCGGGTTCCCGGCGCCCTCGTCCGCACCCTTGTTGAATGGCAGGAACCGCGTCTTCGGCCCGGCGAGTTTGGTGGTCATCTGCACTTCGGAGTTCGACACCACGAAATGCACCAGCGACCGCTTCGCGAACCCGAACAACGGCTCACCAGCGGGCGACCGGTCGAACCGGTACTGGTTCACCGCGTTTCCGATCGACTGGGTGAAGTCCGTCTTCAACTCGACCGTCGCGACCGGGATGCCGTTGACGAACAGCACCAGATCCAGCGCCTTGTTCGGATGCTTCGCCGAGTAATGCACCTGACGCATCACCCGCACCCGCATCTTCCCGTACGCCTCGAGCGTGTCTGGGTTCTGAGTGGTCGCCGGCCGGAACTGCGCCATCCGGAACTTCACCGCACCCCCATGCAGCGGCACCATCGAGAAACCCTCATGCAGGATCCGGATCGTCCCCCCGTTCTTCAACGGATCCAGATCCAGCGACTTCGCAAGACGAGTCAGGATGCCGCGACCAGCCGCCTCATGCTGAGCCTCGGTGTCACCGGGACGAACGACCTTCGCGAACTCGGTCGGTTGCGAATCCTCTAGCCAGCCGAGCACGTCCTCGGGGAACAGTGCGAGCTGGCGGTCGTACCCGGCGTCGGTCGGCGAGTACAACCAGCCGTTCGCGGCGAGATGCTCAGCGATCTCGTTCTCCAGCACCGACTCCAAATGTGCCCCAGCAACACCGCTCACACCGCCACCCCCACGTCGATCTTCCCCGTCACCGCAGCCGAAATCAGCGCGGCACGACGCTCACCTGCAAGTTCAATGCTCCGCCGCGCGGTCGCTAGAGCCGCATCTATGCGAGCATTGGCAGCATCGAGCTCGTGAAGGATCTCCCGTTGGGTGTCGATCGGTGGCAGCGGCACTCGGAGGGCGCTGAGTGCACCCGCATTGAGATTCTCCATCGTCGATCCGACTGATTGCTCGCGGAGCGTCGCGCGTGATCGCTCGGACCCGATTGCGAGTTGAAGGTAGCGAGCTACCACTCGCCGGCTATCCGCACGGACGAGCATGGATCCCGTTCCGCAGATGAATCCGACTTCATCACGGGTGATGAGCGCCGATCTTCCGAGCTCTCCGCGTCTTGCGACGACGAGATCGTCCGTCGTGAGCTCATGGCGCCGAAGCTCATCCGCCTTTTCGTCGGAGATCGCAACGTCCGATGATGGGACAGCTCGCCCTTCGATCATGTGCATTGGATTGATCAGAGGATGTCCACCTGGCACGTAGTCCTCGGAGTGAAGCTGACTGCCGAACGGTCCAGTCTGGATGAGCCGCACTATGTGGCGCACTGAGACATCCGGGAATCCCCTATCGATTGCTCGGGAGGCGACTGAGGCGCGGCGTTCGGTGAGGAGGGTGATGAGTTCCTCGTTCTTCGCGATGAACGCGTCGATCTGCGCCGTCTCCCGATCCAGATAGTTCGCAATCGCCCGCTGGACTTCCAAGGGTGGCACCGCCACGGGGAACCCAGTGAACATCGGCCGTCGGAGAGAAGCGACGGTCGACTGTGCGCCCCCGTATGCGACTGTCTGCCCGAACTCCGAGGAGAAGTAGTAGTAGAAGTAGCGTCCGTCCAGACCGTGGAAGTCGTGCATGACATAGACGCGCTGATGGACTTCGAATCGGCCATTGATGTGGTGGAAGATCTCACCGACAGCTCCATCCCCGGCAGTGAGGACTGCTTCCGTGTCATAGGAGTATGTGTCGATCTCAAGCGGCGTCTGCGAGCGAATGATGAAGGGGTACTCACCACCCGGTACCGCATCTACAGTGTCGCGGGAGCCTGTCTCGATTCGCGCGAGATAGCGAAGCGCGATCTCCTGCCACCCATTAGGCAGTTCGCCGAGCCAAGGTGCACTCACCGCTCGACCTCGGCGAGCATTGCGCGGAGTTGGTCCATGACGGCGTCGAGGTCCCGGTCGATCTCCTCGAGTGGTCGAGGCGCGATGTACTTATAGAAGTGGCGGGTGAAGGGGATCTCCGCGCCTTCCTTGGTCTTGGAGTGGTCGATCCACGCGTCGGGTGCGTATGGGAGGACTTCGCGGGCGACGTAGGCGCCGACGCCCTCGTCCCACGGCACGTTCTCGGTGTCGCGGAGTGACGCATCCGCCTCAGGGTTGCCCTTGGCGTCGGTGCAGATGTCGGCGGTGTCGTCCTGCTCGCCGAGTTCGGTGGTCACGGTCTTGAGGAGCGGTGCGGGAAGGGTGAGGCCTTCGGCTTTCGCGGCATCCTTCAGCACCTTCTGGAACTCAGCCCGGTTCTTCCACACCGTTGCGGTGCCAAGCCGGTCGAGGGCGGCGCGGAGTGCTGCGGCATCCGTCTCATTCAGCTTCTGGATGGCCTTGGCGTCGAAGACGGTGTCGATGCGTTCAGGGGTGGCGTGCCAGTTGAGTTTGAGGGGGCGTTCGACGGTGATGGTGCGGTAGAGGAAGTCCTCGTTGCGGAAGATCTTCGAGTGCTCGCCGTCCTCGAACCCGGCGTACAAGCCGACGATGGTCTCGATGTTCTTGGGGGAGAGTTCGTTGCGTTTGGAGCCGAGGCCCTTGCGGAGCTTGGTGAACATCTCGCGCCCGTCTATGAGTTGCACCCGGCCCTTACGGTTCTCGTCTTTGCGGTTGGTGAGTACCCAGATGTAGGTGGAGATGCCGGTGTTGTAGAACATGTCCTTCGGCAGTCCGATGATCGCTTCGACGAGGTCGTTGTCGAGCAGCCACTTGCGGATGTTCGACTCGCCGCCGCCGGCGCCGCCGGAGAACAGCGGTGACCCGTTGAGGACGATCGCCATGCGGGATCCGCCGTCTTCGGGTTTACGCATCTTCGACACCAGGTGAAGGAGGAACAGCATCGCCCCGTCGCTGACGGCGGGGGTGCCGGGCCCGAACCGGCCGTTGAAGCCGAGCTTGGTGTGCTCGTCGTCGACGACGGCGCGCTGGTCCTTCCAGTCGACCCCGAACGGAGGGTTGGACAGGCCGTAGTCGAACTTCTTGTCGTCGAAGGCGTCTTCGGTGAGGGTGTCGCCGAGGGCGATGTTGTCGACATCCTGCCCCTTGATGACCATGTCGGCCTTGCAGATCGCGTACGACTGGTCGTTGTAGTCCTGCCCGTACAGGCTGAGCTGGATGCCCGGGTTCAGGGTGTGCAGGTACTCGTCGGCGACCGACAGCATGCCGCCGGTGCCGGCGGTCGGGTCGTAGATGGACCGGACGGCACCCTGCTTCGCCAGCGCGTCGTCGTCGAGCGCGAACAGCAGCTCGACCATGAGCTTGATGACCTCGCGCGGGGTGTAATGGTCGCCGGCGGACTCGTTCGACTTCTCGTTCGCGAACCGAATCAGCTCCTCGAACACGAGGCCCATCTGGATGTTGCTGACCGTGCGGGGGTGGAAGTCGGCCTGCGCGAACTTCTCTGTCACCGCGAACAGCTTGTTCTTCTCCGCCAGCTTGTTCAGCGTCTTGTCGAACTCGAACCGCTCAAAGATGTCCCGCACGTTCGGCGAGAACCCGGCGAGGTAGGCGGAGAGGTTCGCGCGGAGGTCGGCGGGATCGGCGACGAGCTTGGTGAAGTCGAACGGGGACGTGTTGTAGAACTGGTGGCCCGCAGCTTCCTGGAGCTTGATCGCCTGCAGCATCTCGGGGAGCGTCTCTATGCCTTTCGCAGCCTCGAGGACTGCGGGCTTCGTGTCGGCGAGCACGGCGTCAAGGCGGCGGAGCACCGTGAACGGAAGGACGACCGACCCGTACTCGGACGGCTTGAACGGGCCGCGAAGAGACTCGGCGATGTTCCAGATGAAGGCGACGTGATTCACCACAGGTGGGCACTCCTGCTGTAGAGCAACGAACAAGCGGCGCAGGCGCCGCGAACCCTCCCATCCTGGCCCATGCCCCGGACGGTCCAGGGTCGTCAGAGCCGAGATGCCGGAGGTTGCGACCTCTCAACGTGACATTCATCGAAAAATGCCATACCGATTAGGCCATGTAGAGGTGGCCTAATCGCCAGCCTTGGGAGGTGCCCAGCAGCAAGCGCTCCTCCGTGACGTGGGAGTCGTACGCGCGGGACATCGGCAGCAACATCCAGCGGCATCGCGTCGAGCGCGGCTACAGCCAAGAGCGGGTCGCGTATGAGGCTCGGCTCAGCAGGTATACCTACCAGAAGCTCGAGAAGGGTGAGTCTCGTCCGGGCGACCCCGCCAACCCTCGCCTGCAGACGCTGTTGGCGATCGCGCAGGTACTCGAGGTCGAGCTCACGGACCTGCTCCCCGCAAAGGCGCCTGACCTCGCCGCACGTTGATCGGCATGCGTGATTGGCATGGCCTAATCCGTACGGCATCGTCGGATCATGGAAGAGCGGGATCCGGGCGAGATTGAGGCGTTCTCATTGGCCGCTGCCGACCCGTTCCTCGAGGTGCTGATCGGGACGATCGAGGAACCGAACGGCAGCGAGACCGCCCGGCGCGCCGGTGAGGCTACGCGCCGGTGGTGGGACCTCCACGGCACAGGCCCGACCCGCGCCGAGCTCATGAACCAGGTCTTCCCGAACCTCGACTGGGACAGCGTCATCGAAGACCCTCGACGTTCGCTCGCGCACCGCCGTGAACAAGGTGCGCTGGTTGAGGCGTGGTTCGTGAGCTACTGGTCCCGCCTCGGCGTGATCTCCTATGTTCCCGGTCATGGGGATGTCGTCGCACCGGGTGTTGCCTAGGCTCCGTCCTCTCCCCACAACTCGGGGTGCTCACTCCGTGCCTTGAGCAACTCGCGCTTGAGGCGCCGCCCAGTTTCCGTGAGCCTCATCGGCTGTCCGCGCTGGGCCGACACGAACAGGTCTCCGCCCGACGCGGTTCCGAGGAGTCTCATCTGGGTGGTGAGTGTAGCGGGGCTGATCTCGAGCGCACGGGCCGCTCCGGTGAGCGTCGCGTAGTCGCAGGCGAACAGGAATCGCTGGGCACGTTGGCGTGCGCCCTGGCCGATGAGCGCACGCCGAAGCAGCGCAGAGTCTTTCGCGATGGGATGTGGGCGGAGCGAGTCTGCGCGGCTGGCGCTTCCGCGCCGGCGCGCCGGGATGCCGGCGCGCTCCAGGAATCTGCTGACGGACTGGTTGGAGCATCCGATCTCGACTGCGAGTTCGGGAATGGTCGCATGCTCCTGGACATACCGCTGCCTCAGCCAGTCATTGTCGATATCGATGCGCTTGTTCCGGCCCGGCGGTCTGGCCGGGGTTCCGGCGCGCTCGAGTGCGCGGGCAACGGTCTGACGAGCGACATTGCCCTCGACAGCGAGCTCGCGCGTCGACCTACCGGCCTCGTACGCGGCCGTCAGTCGCTCCGAGGGCAGGGTCTCCGCCAGGCGATCCGCCCCTGGACGAGCGCGCGCCCAAGGCTTCTCGACCACCGGGACATCCGACTCGGAGACCGTCTCTGGGGCGTCTGGCGTAGGGGGCGCCCATATCAACGGCTCATCGATATTGTTCGCCTGCAGGAAGGCCACCGCGACGCCCTCGAGTGCCTGCCGGACTCTCACCGGCGCCCTGGCCAGGAAGTCGCGCGCCATTGCCCGCGCCTGGCCGGTGAGCGAGTCTGGGAATGGAGCTGCATCGACGCGGCTGCCCGTGACGAGGGCGAAAAGCGCGTGCCGGGCTGCTCGCCAGCGGCGACCGGAACCAGCATTGACCCCTTCTTCCTCGCACAGGTCTTGCCATTCGCGCTCGGGGAGCAGCGCCGAGTAGTCGAGGGCTCGTCGACGGGAGTAGTCGATGGGCGCATCCGTGCGGTCGAGGTAGTCGGCGAGCTCGACGATCGCCCCGATGCTTCGCCCCTCGGCGCGCGATCTTCCGAGAGTGGTCATCAGGTGCGAGACACGTCGTCCGGGCGACTCCGGATCGAGGAGGCGGAGCGCGGCGCCATGAGTGAGGTCGCTCCCCACAAGGAGCACAGAAGCGGCCAATGCGCTGGCGGCCACTTCGCGGTCTAGTCGGTTCGGCGCAAGCTTCTCGGTCCACGCCGGCCACAAGAGTGCGGGAACCTTTCGTGCACGATCCTCGGGACGCGTCGCCACTCCCGCTACGGCTGCGCGGAGCGTTGTGGAAGGCCGGTGACGGCGGCCCAGGCTCGCATCGATCAGCTGCGCGAGCGGTCGAGAGTATCCACTCGTGCTCATGGTCCTAGGGAGCCGGTCGGCAAGGAGCGCGGGCAACTCTGTGGGATCAGAGATGGCACGGTATGCGCCCGCGTTGCCGACTGCTGCGAGCACCGCATTGGCTGGATGGACGGATCGTCGCTCGGCATCGCTCGCGCGAAGCGCGAGGAACCGACCCGACAGGTCGTCGCCGAGTTCCGCTTGCGCGAGCGCGCTGGCATCCACGCGGAACTTCGCTCGAGTGAGCTTGTTGAGGAGCCTGAAGTCCTCCATGACCAACAGCGCCGGCTGAGGGTCCGCGCTGTACAGGCCGAACCGGGCCGAGCCGCGCGATATCACGTGGAGGATTGTGCGTTGTGCGTCGCGGACAATCGCCGGCGCCGCGATCGGGTCGGTATTTTGGGTGAGGTCGGCGCCACAGCGCGATTGGCCGGTCGCATCGCGGACGGGGTTGTGACAGCGCCCTGGCTTGGGAACCTGCGCTATCGGATGGCCGAGTTTCCGAGGGTTCTGGCCGCACTGCGGGCAGACGTCGACGAGCAGTATGCGATGCCGCAGACATGCGAATCCGAAGGCGAACTGCCATGAGAGTCGCCAGCGCCCACCGGAGTTGCGAAGGCACTCCGGGCAGAAGCGGCCGGCCACTCCAGAGCCCGCGCAACTTGCGCTAATGCGTCCGGTGCTCGTGAGGCGGACAGCAGCGGCGGCGAAGTTCAACCGCGTCATCTCAATGAACGCGCGGCGAGGGAAACCAGTCGTCTCTTCGAGGCTGTCAAGCTGCATTGAGGTGAGCGTTGTCGCCCACGAGTTCGTGACCACGGGCGTCGACTGTGTCGAGACGGCGGGATCGATCAGCCCCAGTGACAGGCCGAGTTCCGCAACCGATGCCCCATAGCCGTGTGCGTATGCCTCTAGCCAGGAGTCGAATGGCTCATCTGGGAGAGGGCGGAGGCGGAACGGTAGCCTGCGTAGCGGATCCGTAGACCGCTCACGCACTGACAGCCCAAGGTGGAATGCGTCCGGTCTCGCGGAAAACCTGGACCGCGGCAGCGGTCTCGACGCGTCGCCGCTCCGCGGCCGTGTCCGTCAGGACGCGGTCGAGCAACTCTTGGTCGAGGCGCTCAGCCCCGGTTCGGATCGCTCTTCGTTATCCCGCGTGTGATCAACGTCATGAGAGAGCCGATGTACCCGGTGCTGCGCGCGAAGAGGTAGTCGGAGATGCTCAACAGCATCCCCTGGTATGCCTCGGCCAGTACGACGCGGCGCTCGATTGACCTGATCAGCTGCTCCCACTCACGCTCACGGACTGGGTCGAAAATCGTGAATGGGTTGAGCGGTATCAGCGTCCAACGGCGTGCTGTCTGCGCGGTCTCGAGGATGCTCCCTTCCTCGAGGATGCCTTTGTCGTTGAGGTTGACTCCCGCGTACACGAAGGTGACGGGGTATTCGTTCGCAATCCACTTCAGCTGGTTTGCAACCTCACCACCGTCTTTCGTGAGGGGCTTCAGGAAGTGCACGTCATCGACGACGAACAAGCGGGTTCCGTGTCGCACCGCCGCATCGGCCGCCTCGGCGGCGAGACCGTCATCCGTCGCCGGACGCCGCTTCCGGTCGTGCACGCTCGGGTGGTTGTAGAAGTCGAAGATCTTGCCGTTGAGACCTTTCGTGGTCATCTTCCCGGTGAACCCGATGTGGCATACCGGGATGTGGAGGGTATCCCCATCGTCGAGGTACCTCCCATACCGAGCGATCTGGCTTCGGTGGAACTCGCGGCCGAATCGGGTGAGGATCGTGCTCTTGCCAACTGACGGTGCCGCATCGATGGCCGACGCACCCTTGACGCGGTCTGGTCCCTGCATCGCGCTTTCCACTTGATCGGCGAGATGCTCCATCGCGATATCGACCTCACGGGTGCGGACGAGGATGTTCCCGTGATAGCTGCCCCGCGCGCGGTTGTACTCAAAGCGCGCCGCGTCGCCCAGCGCACGGATCTGCTTCTTGGTGAGCAGATCCGGCTCGGGATCCGGCTCACCCTCAGCGAAGTCGCGCCACCCCTCGTACTTCGACAGTCGCTCCTTCCGTTCCAGCTCGGGATTCACAGGTCCGCCAGATCATCGTCATAGAAGTCCTCCCGCGGGGTCAGAGGCGGCTTGTGTGTCCCGGTGGGCGCCGCCTCCATCTCTTGCGTGGGGCTCTCTCCGGTGAGCGGTGGGTCGTTGGCGGCATTGTGAGCGTCCAGCAGACGCCTCACGGTCGACAGGGACGTCGGCTGGTCCAGCGGTAGACGCGGATCCGGGGCTTGAGCCACCGCCCGCGCTGCAATGAGCTTCTCCCGCGGGTTGTCCCCGCGGGCAATGCCGAGCCTTCGGAGCAGATCAACGAGTGCGCGCTCCACGTCCTTCTTGCCGGCGCGTGTCTCAGCGATCGACTTGGCGTATTCCAGAGCATCGAGGCCGAAGGGCATGTTCAGCTCGGCGGCACGGTTCCATAGCAGCGTGTGCCACTGCCGGTCGTCGGGGTCGTGGAAGTAGATCCGAGTCATGTCGTCGGGGTTGAAGTGGAACGGCCAGCCGCGGCTCCCAGACGAGATCAGCCGAGAACGGTTTCGATACTTCGCCACGATCGGGCCCGTGTACGTGAGTCCATTGATCTCGACGCCGTAGTGATTGAAATGGCGCAACTCGATGGGGAGCATCTCGATCAGCAGGTTGCGGTCGAACGGCACACGCAACCGTCCGGACATCGCGACACCGCGTTCGTACGCCTGTAGCGGCGTCATGAACACGCCCGGCAGGTGTGGATCGAATAGCTCGGAGTGCGGCGCGTGGTGGTAGACCGTCGCGATCCACTCCCGCAAGATCTGCTCTAGCTGCTGGATGGTGTAGACGACTTCGCTTTCGGGGCGGCGCCCTCGGCCTGCGACCGACCTGCCTTTGTATCCCGGCAGCTCCTGGATGAGTGACTCGAACGTTCCGTACCATCGCTCCTTCTGAGCCTTGTCCACACCCATTCCCAAGCGCGCTGGCTGGATCGAGATACCGTTCCTCGCGCAGAAGTTCGTGAGGTGCTCCGAGACGTAAACCTTGCCGTGGTCCACAATGATCGTCTCGGGGAGCAGCCCTTCGCCAAACGCCCCCGCTTTGATCTGCTTCTCCTGCGCACGTCGCTGCGCGATCTGGTCACGACGGATCTTCTCGTCCTCAGCCGTCCAGAATCGTGCGACCTTGATCTTCTCGGTGTTGACCACGAGGTGCTTCGGCATACCGCCGTACGGCCAGACCGCCTCGGAGCTCCACTCGCTCGGCGGCTCGAACGGTTGCATGGCCTCGAAGAGAATCGAGGACACGTCGACCGATTTGGATGACCGCGGTGTGAGTCGGATCCCACGCACTGTGCGGTTCGCGAGGTCGAGCGCGCTGGTGAGCTCTACAGGATCCCAGGAGCCACGCGTTGCGTCCATGGCGAAGAGGTTCAGCCTCGTCGTGTCGAGCAGCAGATACTCACCCGGTCGCACCGCACGATTCCGCCCGTGCTCTCCGTCCGGTCCGCTCGCTCTGGAGCGCTTCGTTGATGTCGGGCCGGTGAACAGTCCCCGTCCGCGGTCCAGTTCTCTCAACACCTCGTTGATCGTCGTCCTGCTTGGACGGCGCACGGCACGCCCTCCGTAGTCGCCTCGAGCTTCGCGTTGCTGGACGCGATCCTCGATCCAACCGATCACGATTGTCTTGTCCCGCTTCGCGAGCGGCTCCAAGTCGTCGAGCACCGAATTGCACGTATCAAGCCACGCAGGATCCAGATTCTTCAGGAGCGTGCCGTGTCGCGCCGCTCGGCCATCCAGCAGGCCCGGTTCGCCGAGATCGCGGTAGAGGCGGCGCCAGTTCTGGATGGTCCGCACGTGCTTGCCGAGTTCCTCGGCCTTGGAACGCTCGCGTTGCCCAATCGTGGTCGCCCCGACGTCGTACTGTGGCCGCGGTTCGTCGGGTCGAGCGATCTCGAAAGACCCTGACCGGTACCCGGTCTCGAGCTCCCGGATGTGCTCTGCGAGACGATGAGCTTCCGCGCGTGCAGCCGGCGTGGCGGTGGTCCACTGAACCCCGAACAAGACGTTCTCGTCAGTGGCCTTGTCGTCGCTGCCGTCGCGCGGCAGCTGCGCGAGACCACCATGCTCCGCGGGTTTGAGGAGATCGATGAGCCGAACCCGCCTCGCGCGCGAACGGGAATCAACGAGAACTACCGCGCCGCCCTGAATCTCGACGATCTGACACCGGTCGCCGTAGTAAACGAGCTCAAGTCCGATCGCGAGCTCAGGCATCCCGAGTCGCCTCAAGGATGCTTGTCAACTGGAGCGGTACAGAGAGGTCGGCCCTGAAGTGCCGCGTCCACAGCAGGTGCAGGACGATGGCACGAGCTTCCTCGCGATCGCCGCAGATCGACGTCACAGAAGCAACAGCCTGGCCGAAAGAAAGCGGACCGCTCAGGCGCTCATGAGCGAGGTGGACGTGATCCTGGTCGAACTGTATGCGCCGCCGGTAGCCAGCAAGAAATCGCAGGTTCTGCAGATACGTGTCATCAGGCTCGGACTCGACGCGGTACTCCCACCCGCGCGACTTCAACGCCCGACGGGTCCAGGCGAATTGAGCCTGAACCTTCGGCTTCGCGAGCTTGCTGGCGGGCTTCACGTCAACGACACAAAGCCGACCATCGTCGTACCTGAGGAGGTAGTCCGGGACGTGGTACCGCCGCCGCGTGCCTGTGCCCTCGGACAGCTCGAACGGCTGCGAGAGCTGAAAGCAGACGTGCGGATCGAAGTCAGCGCCGAGGGCCGACCAGAGCTCAAGACGCGATTCGTATCCAACGTGCGCCCGCATGGTCGATGACCAGTACAGCCCGGGGTAGTGCTTCTGGCCCTTCCAGTACCTGAATTCTCGAAACTGGATGGCCCGTTGCAGCCACCGCCACGTCACGTCCTGAAGTGGAGCGTCCTCGAACCGCTCGGACCCGGTCCGAATCTGAAGTCGAAATCCTGTGTCACCCACCTCGCCAACCTAGCGAGATTCCGGATTCCATGTCCAATGTTCTTGAATGATGAACGTGACATTCACTGGTGTGCGATGGGCTGTGGAAAACTCGACCTATGGTGCGCACTGTGCTTGACGATCGTGAGTTGTCGAAGGCTCTCTACGGCAGCTCGCACATGCACGCCGTCGTTGTCGCCGTCGATAGCACCGACACCGATGAGTTCTCAGCGCCTGAGATCGCTTCGATCACCGGTCTCGCGGGCAGCAGCATCCACGTCCTGATCTCTCGCTTGATTCGCATCGGCGTGATTGAGCGAGCGGGCGGTCTGCCCGGCGAGCGGACGCTTCTCTACCGCAAGACCAAGCCCGACGTGCTGCGGATGCTTGCACACATCGGCGACCCCATCCGCTGATCGCGGAGACGCGTTCCCCCAGGGCAGCGTGACAGACCTGGGGAACGCTCTCTACTGGCCTTCGGCCTGAGTAAAGAGTCGGCCGCCGCCGGTACTGTTCCGTGGGCCGCGAATGTGCGATGCTGGCAGGTTGTCTCGCGGACCATTGTTCCGCTTGAGGAGGAGCTGTGCGAAAAGTCGTGATCGGTGACCGCACCATCGTTGTGACCCATGTTGAGACCAAGACGACCGAGTTCGGCGAGATCCAGCGATTTCGAATTGAGGCATCCGACTCGAAGGCCGTCACTCACCTGTCGAGTCTGAGACCGTCCACTGAGGTCGATGCGCGTGTTCTGGCGTCGGTAGTCGACACGGAACTATTGCTCGACTACACGGGAAGCTCGGAGTCCGGCCTCCTGAGCGACATAGGGATCCGCCGGTGGCGCGACACGCATCGTCAACTCATCGAAGACGCGCTGGAGCTGCTCCGAGAAGAGGCGCTTGCGCTGGCCCCTGTGCCCACGAGCGATGTCGAGCGGTCCCTTCTGCGTGCGTTCGGGGCGCCTGACAACGACCCGGGTTCCCGCGCGCCTGAATCCTCCGACCCTTCTCTTACTTGGCGAGTGAGATCTTGATCCCATGTAGTTGAACGACCAGCCGGCGAAGCGACTGCACCCGCACCCAGGGTGTGCACGCGCCCGGGACCGCCAAATGTGCAACGGCTTGTAGGGACCGCTCAGAGATGTCCATCCGCGGAGCAGGAGGACGGGGAGTTGACAAGCGAAATGTCCTCGATGATCCGCCGCGAGCATGCAGCGAGATGTCTTTCGAGGTCGATCTGCTCTCGTTGAGCTGATGACTCAGCCTTCTGCCCTCGGCTTGGAGAGGTAGAGCAGAAGCCCGAGCGCAACGCCGACACCGAGGATGACGTCGGCGAGGTTGCCGATGAATAGGTTGCCGTAGGCGAGGAAGTCGGTGACGTGGCCGCGGCCGAATCCGGGTGGGGCGAAGAGTCGGTCCAGGAGGTTGCCGACCGCGCCTCCCCACAGCAGCCCGATCGCGACCGCCCACCCCGCGGTGCAGGCGCGTGTGGCGGCGATGAGCAGAACCACAGATGCTGCGGCCGCGATGAGGGTGAGCAGCCAGGTCGAACCGGATCCGAGAGACATCACTGTGCCGGGGTTGAACGCGAGCTGCAGGCCGAGCCAGTCACCTAGGAGCGGGATGCGGTCGTGTTCGCTGAGCTGGGCGAGGGCGAGGGCTTTGGTGCCTTGGTCGATCAGCATGGCACCGGCTGCGACAACGCTCGCGAGCAGGAATCTGCCGAGCCGGCCTCGTGCCGCTGCCGGACTCCGGTTGCTCAGTTCCACGGCGTCCGCCCGGGTCGGGGTGAGAGCGGAACCGTCAACGGGGCCGGTCATGCCTTCGTGCGCCGCGCTGCGCGGAGGCCGTTGAGGATGACGATGACCTCCGCGACCTCGTGCACGAGCACCACGGCGGCAAGGCCCAGGATGCCGGTAATCGCCAGCGGCAGCAGGACCGCGATGATCGCGATGGACAGCACCACGTTCTGGTTGATGATGCTGCGGCCGCGGCGGGCATGAGCGAGGGCCTGCGGGATGAGGCGCAGGTCGTGGCCGGTGAACGCGACGTCGGCGGACTCGATCGCAGCGTCCGCGCCCTTGGCTCCCATCGCGATCCCCAGATCGGCGGCCGCCAGCGCGGGGGCGTCGTTGATGCCGTCTCCGATCATGGCCGTGGGCTGTGACTTCGACAGTTCCGCGACGGCGGTGGCCTTGTCCTCGGGGCGCAGTTCGGCGCGCACGTCGCTGATACCGGCCTGGGCGGCCAGCGCTGCGGCGGTGCGGGCGTTGTCGCCGGTGAGCATCGTCACGCCGATGCCGCGGCGGTTCAGCGTGGCGATGACCTCGGGAACCTCGGGCCGCAGCTCGTCCCGCACCCCGATTGCGCCAGCCGGCTGGTCGTTGCGGTGGACGATGACGACGGTCATCCCCTCGGACTCCATCGCCTCCACGTCGACCGCCAGTGTGCCGGCGTCCAGCCACCGCGGGCTCCCGACCGCGAGACGGGCACCGTCGAGGGTGCCGACGATGCCGTGCCCGGCGGTCTCAGTGACGTCTGCGGCGTCCTGGGCGTCGGGAACCGCGTTGGTGATCGCTGCGGCCAGGGGGTGTGTGCTGTGACCTTCCACGCTCGCCGCCCACGCGAGAACCTCAGTCTCGGTCGCGCCGGTGGTGACGACGCGCGTGATGGTGGGCTCGTTGCGGGTGAGGGTGCCGGTTTTGTCGACGGCGAGGTGACGGATGCCACCGAATCGCTCGAACGCGGCCCCGGACTTCACGACCACACCGAACTTCGACGCGGCGCCAATTGCGGATACGACGGTGACGGGGACGGCGATCGCGAGGGCGCAGGGCGAGGCTGCGACCAGCACCACCAGGGCACGGGTGATCCACAGCTCGGGGTTGCCGCTCAGCAGCGAACCGAGCACGCCTACCAGCACGGCGAGGATCATCACGCCGGGCACGAGGGGGCGGGCGATCCGGTCGGCCAGGCGGGCACGGTCGCCCTTCTCAGCTTGGGCCTGCTCGACCAGCTCGACGATGGTGGTCAGTGAGTTGTCAGTGCCGGCGGCGGTGGCCTCGACCTCGAGGACGCCGGTGGTGTTGATCGACCCGGCCGAGACGTCGGTGCCGGGTTCGACCTCGACGGGGATCGATTCGCCCGTGATCGCGGATGTGTCCAGGCTGCTCCGCCCGGCGCGCACGATGCCATCAGTCGCGATCCTTTCACCCGGCCGGACCACGAGCACGTCGCCGACGCGCAGCTCCTTCGCCTCGACCTCGGCCGTGGCGTCGCCGCGCTTGACGAGTGCGGTGTCGGGCACGAGCTTCAACAGCGCCCGCAACCCGGCACGGGCGCGGTCCATCGCCTTGTCTTCCAGCGCCTCCGCGATGGAGTACAGGAACGCCAGCGCGGCGGCCTCCTCGACATAGCCGAGGATCACCGCGCCGGTGGCGCTGATTGTCATCAGCAGGCCGATGCCGAGCTTGCCCTTCGTGAACAGCTTGCGCAGCGCGCCCGGCACGAACGTGTACGCGCCCAGCAGCAGACCGATCCAGAACAGCACCAGGCCCGCGGTCTCCGCGCCGGTCCACTCGCACACCAGACCGGCACCGAACGCGACACCGGAGGCAATCGGGATCAGAACGCTGGGACTCCGATACCACGGCCGGTCATCGTCATCGTCATCATCGTCATCGAGGTCGACGTGCTCGACCTGCGAACCCGTGACCGCGCTCACGCCCGCACCTCCCCCGCCACGCAGCCCTCAACGCCACAGTCGGGGTCCATGCACGGCACGCTCTCGTCGACCGCGAGCGTCACGTCCACCAGCGCCGTCAGAGCACGAGCCAGGTGCGGGTCCGCGACCTCGTAGCGGGTCTGCCGGCCCTCCGGCTCGGCCACCACGATCCCGCACCCACGCAAACACGTCAGATGGTTCGACACGTTCGACCGGGACAGCCCCAGATCGCGAGACAGCACCGCGGGATAGCTCGGGCCGGCCAGCAGGGTCAGGAGGATGCGAGAGCGGGTCGGGTCGGCCATAGCCCGGCCGAGCCGATTCATCACATCGAGTCGATCAGCAATAGTCAGCATACGGTGACTATACATCAGCAACTGTACTAATCCGTAGGCCGTGCACTCACGCCTTGAGCCGCGAGTCTCCCTGAAATGTCCAGATGGACATCGCGTGGACATTTCACCCGCGAAATGGACATCTCAGAAAAACCCCTACATCACGGGTGTAGGTTCCCGCTCGAGATGGCGAGGAATGCCGCGATTCCACGGTAGTTGGCTGGGGTTTCGGGTTCAGGATTCCGCGAGTAGTGGCGGATTCTTACAAGAGCTCATGGCCGTCGCGGCGATCGGCTACACACCATGCAGCGTGTCCGAACCGGCAGCGACGCGCTCTCCCCGGCCGCAGCAGCGCCCCCCGACGTGAACGGGAATACTCTCGTCAATCGGGGAGCTCCGGCAGGCGTCATCCTCCGCCGGGCAGATGCTCGAGGTGCCCGATGGCCTCCTCGAGCAGTTCGGAGACGTGGTCGTCGAAGAGCGAGTAGTGGATGTGCCGGCCGTCGCGCGTGCCAAGGACCAGGCTCAGATGCCGCAGCAGCCGCAAATGGTTCGATGTGGTCGTCTGTCCGATGTGCAGCTGTTCGCTGAGGTCGGTCACGGTGCTCGGCTGAACACTCAGCGCGCTCAGAATGCGCAGCCGCACAGGTGACGCCAGTGCCTGCATGATCTCGGCGAGACGCTCAGCATCCGCTACGGACAGGGTGCCTGCTTCCCGACGCGTCTCAGTACCGGCCATGCTCACCATTGTGCCCTCCGATCACGATAATCATTCACAACTACAATATATCATGATCTTGTGATGTATCCTGGTCGCATGACTGCTTCTTCCCCGACGACTACCGCGCCCGCTGCGGAGACGCACGACCATTCCCACGGTTCGGCCCGGTGGGAGCTGTGGTTCGCGATCGCCGCGGGCGTGACCTACGCCGGCGGGATGATCGCCGAGTTCGCGTTGGGGCTGCCGATGGTCGGGTGGCCGTTGGTGTTCTTCCTCGCCACCTACTTCTTCGGTGGGTTCTTCACGTTCCGCACCGCGATCGCCTCGACGATGCGAGGGAAGTTCGAGGTCGACTTCCTCATGCTGGTGGCCGCGATCGGCGCCGCCCTCATCGGCCGGTGGGCGGAAGGGGCGGTGCTGCTGTTCCTGTTCAGCCTCGGCCACGCGCTCGAGGAATACGCCCTCAGCCGTGCCAGCAAGTCCATCGAGTCCCTGGCCGAGCTCGCTCCCCGCAGCGCCCTGGTGCGCCGCGGCGGGGACGAGCCGGTGGAGGTGCCGGTGGAGGAGATCGTCGTCGGGGACATCGTCGTCATCCGCCCGAACTCCCGCATTCCCTCAGACGGGTTCGTGATCTCCGGGGTGTCCGCGGTGGATCAGTCCGCGGTCACCGGGGAGTCGATTCCGGTGGAGAAGGAGCCGGTGGCCGACCCGGAGCGGGCGATGCGCACCGTCGACACCCTGCCCGCCGCCAACCGTGTGTTCGCCGGCACCGTGAACGGGTCCGGCGTGCTCGAGGTCGAGGTCACCGCGACCTCCGCGGACTCGACGCTCAGCAAGGTCGTCGAGCTCGTCCGCTCCGCCGACCAGGCCGCCTCCCCCACACAGCAGTTCATCGACCGGTTCCAGCGTTGGTACGTGCCCGCCGTGATCCTCGGGGTCGCCGTCACCCTCCTGATCTCCTGGCTCGCGTTCGCGCAACCGTTCCCCGACGCGTTCTACCTCGCCATGACCGTGCTCGTCGCCGCCAGCCCCTGCGCGCTCGCGATCGCAACCCCGGCCGCGGTGCTGGCAGGGGTCGCCCGTGCTGCGCGTGCCGGGGTGCTCGTCAAGGGCGGCGCCCCGCTCGAGACGCTCGGGCGGGTCAAGGCGATGGCGTTCGACAAGACCGGCACCCTGACCTGGGGTGCCCCCCGGGTGACGTCCGTCACCCCCGCCGCCGACGTGCCCGAGTCCGAGCTGATCCGCACTCTGGTCGCTGTCGAAGCGCTCAGCGATCACCCGCTGGCCGAGGCGATCGTCCGCGACCTCGAGCCCCGCGTCCCCCAGGCCGAGCGCCTCACCGCGACAGACCTGAACGCGGTCGTCGGGCGTGGCGTCACGGCGACGATCGACGGCGAGCGGGTCGACGTCGGCAACCTGCGCATGTTCGACGAGCAGCAACTCGCGCTGACCGGCACGCTCGCCGACGCGTACACGCAGGCGCGGGACTCCGGGCAGACGCTGATGATCATCCGCCGTGGCGACCGGTTCCTCGGCATCGTCGGCGTGATGGATGCGTCCCGCGCGGAGTCCGCCCAGGTGCTCAGCGCGCTCCGGGGCGCGAACGTGGGGCAGCTCGTGATGATCTCCGGCGACAACCAGCGCGTCGCCGACGCGGTCGGCCGGGAAGTCGGCGTCGACACCGCGATCGGCGAACTGCTCCCCGAGGACAAAGTCGCTCAGATCACCCGCCTCGCCGAAACCCACCGACCGATCGCGATGGTCGGCGACGGCGTCAACGACGCCCCCGCGATGGCCCGCGCCGACGTCGGCATCGCGATGGGCGCCGCCGGCTCCACCGTCGCGTTGGAAACCTGCGACATCGCGCTGATGAGCGACGACCTCGGCCGCGTCCCGTTCGCCGTGCGGCTCAGCCGCGCCACCAGCCGCATCATCCGGCAGAACCTCATCGCCAGCCTCGCGATCGTCGCGTTCCTCATCCTCGCCACCTTCCTCGGCCTGAACATCGGCGCGGTCGTACTCATCCACGAAGGCTCCACCCTGATCGTCGTCGGCAACGCACTCCGCCTGCTCAACTTCGAGCGCGGCAAAGAGCACCACGGCATCGACCACGAAGACAGGCCCACCGCTTGAGAGACTCAGCCGGCGCAGGCGACGGCCTCCCTTGCGCGGCTATGTGGCCCAGCAGGATTGCACGGTGCCGGTCGTTGCCTGCGCGACGGTCGGGATGGTCTCCACGAGTGCTCGTGTGATCTCCTCGGACGCGGGGTACTCGATGACCCGCCAACCGACGATGCCGAAGTCCTCATCCAATGCCTGCACCGCGCATGCGAACGACGTCCCAGCGGGTGGCGTGGCTTGGAAGGATACGGTCACGGTGCGCGCATCGACCAGCTCGTATCCGGTCTCGTCGAATCCGACGTCGTCGAGCGAGTTCGAGACAGTCAGCCACGAAAGCCCGGCGACAGACAGGATTGCCGCCGTCGCGACGGTGACCCAGAACACGCGGCGGCGGATGGGCCGCGGTCCCCGACCGTAGCGGTCGGCGAGCTCCTCTTTCGTCGTCACGTAGTGCGCCCTATCTGCGGCTGCGAGCATCGCGGTCGGCGAGCTCGGTGAGGCGTGCGTTGTAGGCCTCGAGCTCGGCTTCGCCGGTGCGGTCGGCGTGCCGGTCTCGCCGCTTGGTCTCGCGGTCGTCGCTGCGACTCCACTGAATCGCGACCGTGATCGCGAGGATCAGGGTGGGGATCTCACCGATCGACCACGCGATACCGCCGCCGGTGTACTGATCCTCGAGCGGTGTGACACCCCAGGTGCGACCCATCGACCCGAACCAGTCGGCGACCATCAGCCCCGACTGCATCATGATGGCGATGCCGAAGAACGCGTGCATCGCCATCACACCGATGAGCAGCAGCAGCCTGCCGGCGTAGGGAAGCCGCCACGGCACCGGGTCGATGCCGATCAGGGAGAGCGCGAACAGGTAGCCGGTGATGAGGAAGTGCGCGATCATCCACTGGTGGCCGAGGTGGTCGTACAGCGACCAGCGGAACAGGTCGGTGTAATAGAACACCCACAGTGAGCCGATGAACAGGGCGGCCGCGACGAACGGGTTCGTCAGGATGCGGGCGACGGGCGAATGCACCGCCCACAGGATCCACTCCCGCCCGCCGCGGGTGCCGTCGTCGCGTTTGCGGATCGCCCGGGCGGCGAGGGTCACCGGGGCGCCGGCGACCAGCAGCACCGGGATCGCCATCGTGAGCAGCATGTGCCCCACCATGTGCATGCTGAACAGGTAGTCCTGGTAGACGTTGACGACGCCGCCGGTGACCCAGACCAGCAGCACCATGCCGGCGACCCACATGATCGTGCGATACACAGGCCACGCGTCGCCGCGCCGGCGCAGCCGCCACACCCCGGCGAGATAGAAGAAGATCGCGAACCCGGCGAGCACCGCCCACAACATGTCCACGTTCCACGCGGTGACCCACCGTTCGATCGTGAGCTCCGGGGGCAGCGGGGCACCGGTGAGGCGTTCTGCCGGCGAGGGGATCTCGGGAAGCGGGGCCGGGTTCGGTGGCGGAGTGCGGGCCAGCGCTGCGGCGGCGCCGCTGGCCACACCCATCAGTGCCAGCTCGAACGCGATGAGCATCCAGAAAGGGCGGGATGCCGCGTCGGAGCTGCGCATCCTGCCGATCAGGCGGGTGCGGTACCACGCCCCGAAGAGGCCGAGGCCGACGAGCGCGACGACCTTGATGCCCAAGATCGCGCCATAGGGCGAGAGCAGATCGGACCACTCCTGCAGGCCGATGGCGGCGCGCACCGTGCCGGACACGGCGACGAGCACGAACGCGGCCAGAGCGATGCTCGAGTAGCGGGCGACGAGATCGGGGATGCGGCGACGGTCGAGGGCTGGACGGACGGCGATGAGCAGCAGGAGCCCGCCGAGCCACACCGCGGCGCCGATGATGTGCAGGATGAGCGCCATCATCGCCTCGTGGTGGAAGGCGTCATCGCCGGAGTGCCCCTGCGTGCCCATCGGCACGAGCGAGGCCACCGCCACCAGGGCGACCAGAAGCGTCCCGACCCAGGACCGCACGGCGAATGTCAGGACGGTGAGGGCGGCGCCGGCGACCGTCGTGATCAGCCATGTCCTGCCGACCTCGAGCTCGACGAGGAACCGGCCGAGCTGGGCACCGAACTGGGGGCCTGCGTCGATGGCCGGGTTGAACACGCTGAGAAGCGTGAGGAACCCGGTCGCGCCCGCGGCCACGGTGAACAGGGCTGCAGAGATCGACGCGGTATCGAGGGCGACGTCGAACTCGCGCTCACCGGCCCGCAGCGTGAACAAGGCGGTCACGAGCACACCGACCATGCCCGCGGCGGCGAGATTCACGACCAGTTTCGTGACCGGAAGCCCCCAGCGCACAACAGGGCCGGCGTCGCCGAGTGGGATCTGCGCAGCACCCCCACCGAACCACAACGCCCCGACCAAGGCGATGAGTGCGACCCCGCCGAGGATCGCAGGCCCTGCGACCCGCAAGACGCGAGGAGTCAATCCTGTCGCGGTCGGAGTGACCGCTGTCCGCGTTCAGTGGCATCCGCACCCGTGGTGGCGGGAATCGAGAGTATCGGGGTCATGTGCGTGCTTTCGGCTCGGGCAAGAGGGCGGGGCAGGGGTGCGGGGTCATGTGAGCCCGGAGTAGGAGTGGAGGCCCTGGAAGAACATGTTCACGATCGTGAAGTTGAACAGCACCGCGACGAACCCGATGATGGACAGCCAGGCGGAGCGGGTGCCGCGCCAGCCGCGGGTCGCGCGGGCGTGGATGTAGCCGGCGTAGAGCACCCAGATCACGAACGTCCACACCTCCTTGACATCGAAGCCCCAGTAGCGACCCCAGGAGTCGTTGGCCCAGATCGCGCCGGCGATCAGGGTGAACGTCCAGAACACGAACCCCACGATCGCGAACCGGTACGCGAGGGACTCGAGCACGTCGGCGGCGGGCAGAGTGCGCAGAAACCCAAGACCGTCGGCGCGGGCAGTGTCCGAGGATGCTCGGGTGCGGCGCTCCCGGCGGGCCTGCAGGAGCTGGGTGATGGAGATGCCGCAGGCGATCGCGAACAGGGCGGTGGCCAGGGACGCGACGAAGACGTGGATGACCAGCCACACGCTCTTGAGCGGATCCATCAGCGGAACGACCTCGACGTAGAACGAGACCGTCGCGCCACCCAGCAGCAGCACCACCATGCCGATCAGGAACGCACCGAGGAAGCGGAGGTCGTAGCGGCGCAGCACCAGCAGGTAGACGGCCACGATCAAGACCGTGCCGGTCAGCGCGAACTCGTACATGTTCGCCCACGGCACCCGCTCCGCGGCGATGCCGCGCAGGATGGTGCCGGCCAGGTGGAACAGGAACGCGAGGACCGTCAGCGACGTCCCGATCCGCGCCCACAGCAGCCGTTGACGCTGCGCGGGCGGCGTGCGAACACTGTCCACCGACCCACTCTGGGCGTTGTCCGTCTGCTGGCCCGCCCGTGCGGTAGCGCCGGCCAGGACCGGCTCCCGCTGCGGGACGCTGGCGGGGACGGAGCGCCCGGCCAGGTCGATGGTGTACGCGATGAACGCGAGCAGGTAGGTGGCGATCGCCGTCCACACCAGCAGCAGTGAGATGCCGTCGAGGGAGAGCGCGTCGGTTCCGGTCATGGCAGGGTCGTCCTCTTCGTCGTTGCGGTCAGGGGGTGCCCGCGAGCGGGGTGGCGCGGTAGATCCGTGCACATCGGTCAGCCCGCGTTCGCTTCCAGCCAGGCCAGCGAGTCCACGGCGGTTCCGTCGAGGTAGACCTCGAAGTGCAGATGGTTCGCGGTGGAGCGTCCCGTGCTGCCGACGAGTCCGACCAGCTGCCCGGCCGTGACGGTCTGCCCGGCGGCGACCTGCCGGCTTCCGGTCTGCATGTGCGGGTACACCGTGCTCACCTGTTGCCCGTTCAGCACGGACTCCACCACCACGGTCACCCCGTATCCGCCGTAGCTGTCCTGCGAGATCCGCACGACGCCGTCGACGGACGCGTAGACGGGGGTTCCGCCGGCAGCGACCATGTCGGTGCCCATATGCGCGCCGCCTCGAGCACCGAAGCGGTCGGTCACGGTGAACGGACCGCCCACCGGCCACCGCACGGCTCCACTGCCTTGGGGCACGATGCTGTAGTCGAAGGGCACCGAGGCGACTTGTGCGGAGGCGCGGGCACGTTCTGCGGCTGCTTCTGCCGCCTTCTTCTGGTCGATCTCCGCCTGGGTGGTGGCCGAGTAGCTCTCCCGTGTGAGCTGCGTCCCAGTCGCGTCGGAGGCGACGATCAAGGATTGCGCGTCCTCGGACGCGACTTGCTGCAGTGTCGGGATCTCGAGGTCCGCCGGCTGCCAGGCGGCATACGCGGGGAGGGCGAAGGTGGCGATCAGGCCGGTGACCACCGTCAGGACCGCCAGGGAGCGCACTGGGCGCAGCGCGATTACCCGACCACGGGCGGACGTTTCTGCGGGCGGGCGCCGTGGGGGGCGGGTGGTGATGCTGGTGACTGGCGGGGTTGCGGCGCGGCGGAGGCTGCGGCGCGTGGGGGGCGTCTGGGGCTGGTCGCCGCCGCCGGGTGGGGTGGTCTGGTCAGTCATGATGTCCTGGTTCGTTTCGGATCAGATGGACACGCCGCGGTCGGCGAGGAAGGGGATGGGGTTGACCGGGGAGCCGTTCACGTAGGCCTCGAAGTGCAGGTTGCAGCCGAACGCGTTGCCGGTGTTGCCTTCGCTGCCGATCAGGTCGCCGGCGTTCACGCGTTGGCCGTATCCGACGTAGAAGCCGCCGGGGCGGATGTGGGCGTATCCGGTGCCGATCCCGCCGCCGTGGTCGATCTTGATGTAGTTGCCGTAGCCGCCGTTGTACCCGGCGTAGACGACGGTGCCGGCCGCGGCGGCGTAGATCCCCGCGCCGCATCCGCCGCTGAGGTCGACGCCGTAGTGGTAGCTGGTCGAGCAGTACCCGTTGCCACACTGGGAGCTGCGCGGCCCGAACCCCGAGGTGCGGTGCCCGGAGGTCGGCCGTGCCCACCCGGAGCTGACCACACCCCCACCAGCACCTCCCGAGGCGGCGAGCCGTTCCGCTTCGGCGCGCTCCGCCGCTCGCCGCTGCTCCTCGGCGATGCGGGCAGCCTCCACCCCGGCCTGATAGTCGGCGATGGTCTTCGCGGTGGTGTCCTCGAGGGCGGCGAGCTGGGCCTGCAGCTCGCCGAGGTGGAGGGTCTGCGCGTCCAGCGCGGCCTGCGCAGCATCGGCGGCCTGCTGC
>JAUHYM010000125.1 GCA_030426515.1 Actinomycetes bacterium | reverse complement strand
CGACCCGGAGGGGCGCGCCGCGCTCGACGCGCTCGATGCGCAGGTCGGCGGCGGCCCCGCATACGCCGACGTCGTCCACGACGCGAAGCGCGGGGTGGCCGACGGCGCGCTCACGCCCGAGATCCGCCGCCTGGGCCGCGCTCTCCCCGAGGCTGTGCCCGATGCGGAAGACGCCCTGGCGGAGCTCCTCACCGCCTATCCGGTCTATCGCTCCTACCTGCCTGCCGGACGTCAGCACCTCGAGGATGCGGCCGTGGCGGCGATGGGGCGTCGGCCCGATCTCGCCGACGCGATCCGTCGGCTCCTGCCCGTGCTGTCCGACCCCGACCAGGAGGCCGCACGCCGGTTCCAGCAGACGGCCGGTCCGGTGATGGCGAAGGGGGTGGAGGACACCACGTTCTACCGCTACTCGCGCCTCGGCTCTCTCACCGAGGTCGGCGGCGACGCCGCCGAGTTCTCGTCCACACCCGAGGCCTTCCACCGGGCGCTCCAGGCGCGGCAGGCCTCCTGGCCGCGCGCGATGACGGCACTGACCACCCACGACACCAAGCGCAGCGAAGACGTGCGCGCGCGCCTCGACGTCCTCAGCGAGCTGCCCGATGACTGGGCCCGGCTGGTGGCGGCGCTGCAGGCGCGCACGACGACCGGCGACGGCCGGTTCGACGTGCTCCTGTGGCAGGCGGTGATCGGCATCTGGCCCGCATCGCGGGAGCGCCTGCAGGAGTACGCGCTGAAGGCTGCCCGCGAGGCAGCGCTGCACACCGGCTGGTGGGACCCCGACGAGACCTTCGAGGCAGGTGTCCGCGCCCTGATCGACGCGGTGTTCGACGACGCCGACACGCGCGAGGCACTCGGGCGCTTCGCCGCGCGTCTCGAGCCGTTCGGGTGGTCGAACGCGCTGTCGGCCAAGCTGCTGCAGCTGGCCGGACCCGGCGTGCCGGATGTCTACCAGGGCACGGAGCTCTGGGCGCTGTCTCTCGTCGACCCCGACAACCGCCGACCGGTCGACTTCGCCGCGCGGCGCAGGGCGCTCGCCGAGCTGGACTCCGCGGCCGCACACGCGGCGCCGCCGCCCGTGGACGACTCGGGTCGGGCGAAGCTCCTCGTGACCTCACGCACGCTGCGCGCGCGCCGTGACCGTCCGGAGCTGTTCACCCGCTACACCCCCATGACGGTGGCGGGAGCGGCGGCCGCGCACGCGGTCGCGTTCGACCGTGGCGGCGCGCTCGCCGTCGCCACCCGGCTGCCGGTCGGGCTCGCGGCGCGCGGCGGGTGGGACAACACGGTGCTGCTGCGTCACAGCGGACCCACCGTCGATGCGTTCACCGGCCGACGGTACACGCAGGAGCGGATCCCGCTCGCGCAGCTGCTCGACCACTACCCGGTGGCGCTGCTGGTCAACGAGGAGGACGCATGATCACGGTATGGGCGCCACGCGCGACCCGGGTGCGGCTGCGCAGACCCGCCCAGGACGACATCGAGATGACGCCGCAGGGCGCTGAGGGGTGGTGGACAGCCGAGGTCGATCCGGCTGCGGGGGAGGAGTACGGGTTCGTGCTCGGCGAGTCCGAGACGCCGCGACCCGACCCGCGATCCCGGCGTCAGCCGCACGGCGTCCACGGGCTCTCGGCGTGGGACGACCCGGGCGCGCACGAGTGGACCGATGGCGGGTGGACCGGCCGGCAGCTGGCAGGGGGCGTCGTCTACGAGATGCACATCGGCACGTTCACGCCGGCCGGGACGCTGGACGCGGCGATCGAGCGGATCCCCCACCTGGTCGATCTCGGGGTGACGCACGTCGAGCTGCTGCCGGTCAACGCCTTCAACGGGGTCTGGAACTGGGGATACGACGGGGTCCTCTGGTTCGCGGTCCACGAGGAGTACGGCGGACCCGGCGCCTATCGGCGGTTCGTGGATGCCGCGCACGCGGCGGACCTCGCGGTCATCCAGGACGTGGTCTACAACCATCTGGGTCCCAGCGGGAACTACCTGCCCGAGTTCGGGCCGTACCTGCGCAGCGGCGAGGGCAACCCGTGGGGCGACTCGATCGATCTCGACGAGCCGGAGGTGCGCCGATACATCATCGACAACGCGCTCATGTGGATGCGCGACTTCCACGTCGACGGCCTGCGCCTGGACGCCGTGCACGCGCTGCATGACGACGGCCCGGTGCACATCCTCCAGGAGATGGCAGAGGCGACCGATGCGCTGTCGGCGCAGCTGGGTCGCCCGCTGACGCTCATCGCCGAGTCGGACATGAACGATCCGCGCCTCATCCTTCCGCGCGAGGCCGGCGGGTACGGTCTGACCGCCCAGTGGAGCGACGACTGGCACCACGCTGTCCACGTCGCCGCCACCGGAGAGACCGTCGGCTACTACGCCGATTTCGCCGACGCGGACGCGCTCCCCAAGACCTGGGCGCGCGGCTTCTTCCACGACGGCACCTACTCCTCGTTCCGCGGCCGGACCCACGGGCATCCGCTGCCCGCGCCGGTGCCCACGTGGCGCCTGGTGACCTTCGCCCAGGACCACGACCAGATCGGCAACCGCGCCGCGGGGGACAGGCTCTCGCACTCACTCTCGTTCGACCGTCTCGCGGTGGTCGCCGTGCTCACGATGACTGCGCCGGGCACACCCATGCTGTTCATGGGGGAGGAGTGGGGGGCGAGCACGCCCTGGGCGTTCTTCACCTCGCATCCGGAGCCCGAGCTGGCGGAGGCGACGGCACGGGGTCGCATCGGCGAATTCGCCCGGATGGGGTGGGACCGCGACCAGATCGCCGATCCGCAGGATCCGCGCACCTTCATCGGGTCCAAGCTCGACTGGGACGAGGCAGGCGTCGGCGAGCACGCGCGGCTGCAGGAGCTGTATCGGCGGCTGGCGCGCCTGCGGCGAGAGCGGCCCGAGCTCACCGACCCGGGACAGGACCGGCTGACCGCCTCATCGGGTCCCGCCGACGCGGACGCACCTCAGCGGCGCTGGTACCGCCTGGGGCGGGGAGCCCTCGAGGTTCTGGTGAACCTGACCGCGCAGCCGACGGGCTTCGCCGTCGATCCGGGCCAGGTGGTGCTGCTCGGCACCGACGCGGCGATCGTCGCGTCCGGCGGCGAGCTCGTGCTGCCGCCCGACACGGCGGCGGTGGTCGGCCCGCCCGGCTGAACGTGGACCCTCAGTCGACGCCGAGGAACCCGCGATCGGTCAGCACGACGGGACCGTCAGCGGTGATCGCGACCGTGTGCTCGGCGTGCGCTCCTCGCGACCCGTCCGCGCTGCGCAGCGTCCACCCGTCGTCATCGGTGACCAGCTTGTCGGTGGTCCGCAGGAACCACGGCTCCAGCGCGATGACCAGGCCCTCGCGCAGGGGGAATCCGCGTCCGGCCTTTCCGTCGTTGGGCACGTGGGGGTCGCCGTGCATGGTGCGCCCGACGCCGTGTCCGCCGAAGTCCGTGTTGATCGCATAGCCATCGGCGCGCGCCACCGCCGCGATCGCCGCGGAGATGTCGCCGATGCGCTTGTCGGTGGTCGCCGATGCGATGGCCGCAGCCAGGGCGCGCTCGGTCGTGTCGATCAGCGCGAGGTCCTCGTCGCGCGGGGTGCCCACGACGAAGGAGATCGCCGAGTCCGCCACCCAGCCGTCGATCGAGACGGCGAAGTCGAGAGAGACGAGGTCACCGTCGCGCAGTGTGTAGTCGAAGGGCAGCCCGTGGAGGACCGCGTCGTTGACCGATGTGCAGATGACCTTGCCGAACGGCATCGCGCCGAACGACGGGTGGTAGTCGATGTAGCAGGACTCGGCGCCCGCGCGGCGGATGAGGTCGTGTGCCCGGCGGTCGATCGCGAGAAGGTTCGTCCCCACCGCGGTCTCGTCGCGCAGCGTCGCGAGCGTCTCGGCGACGAATCGGCCGGCCGGCCGCATCGCGTCGATCTCGGCGGGCGTACGCAGTTCGATCATGGGGGTCCTTTCGGTCGACACTCCATTGTGTCCGATCGCTGTCGGCGAGGCTGTGAGGATGCCAAGCGAACCCCGCCGCGCGCCCCGCGACCGCGCGGTGCGGCGTAGCATCGAGGTATGTGGCTGCGGCGAGCGTTCTATCACTGGCTGATGCCGGCCGCGCTCATCCTGCCGCTGTGGCTGGTCATCGGGTGGGGCGTCTTCCAGGCAGGAGGCTGGGCCTTCCTGTGGCTGCTGTTCATCGCGATCCCCTCGGTGTTCCTCGGCCAGCTCGTGCTGACCCTCCTCGTCCGAGCGCGGGGGACCGTGCGCGCGGCCCGGGCGGTATCGTGGTGGGATCTGTGCGGCTTCACGGTCTGGCACGGCCTCATCGTCGCCGTCGGCTTCTACAACCCGAACTGGTTCTGGCCCGCACTGGGACTGGCAGTCGCCGCGGGACTGTCGATGTTCTGGGTGTCGCTGTACCAGCTGTGGCGCGAGGCGCGACCCACCTCCTTCGTCCGCGTCGAGACGACCACCGCGGGCATCTCCTACGTCCGCCCGCCCGACCCGCAGGCGCCCGGCGACCGGCGCGAACCGTCGGTCATCGTGGTGAACGAGCAGGCGCCGACCGCCGATCGCTGAGCGCGCGGCGTCCCGCGGTTTGGTGCGTGGCGTCATCCGTGGCAGAATAGTCAGCTGTGCCCTGACACGCTCTGCCTCAGGGGAGTCCGTCTGCGCCGGTCAGCGCGGCAGACGCGGGTACACCTCCTCCTCTCTCGAATGCGCGGTCGACCTGTGGCGGCCGCAAGGAAGTGATCATCATGCAGATCCTCGATTCCGTCGACGCAGCATCGCTGCGGTCGGACATCCCCGACTTCGCCCCGGGCGACACCGTCAAAGTGCACGTCAACATCACCGAGGGCAACCGCTCGCGCATCCAGGTGTTCCAGGGCGTCGTCCTCGGTCGCTCGGGTGACGGCGTGCGCGAGACCTTCACGGTCCGCAAGGTCAGCTTCCAGGTGGGCGTCGAGCGCACCTTCCCGGTGCACAGCCCGGTGATCGACCACATCGAGGTCGTCACCCGCGGTGACGTCCGTCGCGCCAAGCTGTACTACCTGCGCAGCCTTCGCGGCAAGAAGGCCAAGATCAAGGAGAAGCGCGAGAGCTGACTCCCGCTGCTTCCCGACGATGCTCCGCGCGCTGCGCGGGGCATCGTCGTTTCTGCGGACACATCCGGCAAGACGGCGTCGGCGGCGGCGTCGATGTGCGACCCTTGAAGGCGCGGGCCGATGCGCGGAGCCGCCGAGAGGACCCATGACCACCGAACATGCGGCCACCGAGGGTGCGTCGCCGGGCGCAGTCGCGTCGCCGGGACGTCCTCGTTCATCGCGCCGCCGCGGGGAGATCACCTTCCTGCGGGATGTCGTGGTCATCGTGCTGATCGCCGTCACCGCGTCCTTCCTCATCAAGACGTTCGTCGTCCGCTCCTTCTACATTCCGTCGGCGTCGATGCAGGACACCCTGCTGATCCAGGACCGGATCCTGGTCGACGAGCTCACACCGCGCTTCACCGGCTACGAGCGGGGTGACGTCGTGGTGTTCGCCGACCCGGGAGGCTGGCTGCCCGTCTCGCAGACGCCGCCGCGTCAGCCGATCGTCGCGGCGATCGACGGCGCCCTCGCCTTCGTCGGCCTGTCGGCGCCGGACAGCGAGGAGCATCTCATCAAGCGGCTGATCGGCCTGCCCGGGGATCATGTCGTGTGCTGCAACCCGCTCGGCCAGATCACCGTCAACGGCGTGCCGATCGACGAGGAGTCCTACATCACCCACGCCAGCGGGAACACCGTGGCCAGCCAGGATCCGTTCGACGTCGTCGTCCCGGACGACGCGCTGTGGGTACTGGGCGACAACCGCGACCGATCGAAGGACTCGCGGTACAACCAGGATCAGCCGGGCGACGGGTTCGTGCCGGTGGAGAACGTCGTCGGCCGCGCCTTCGTCATCACGTGGCCCTTCGACCGCTTCGGATGGATCGACGCTCACCACGACGTGTTCGTGGGCGTCCCCGACCCTGCGCCATGACCGTCGTCGAGCCGCGACTGACCCTGGAGCGCCGTCTTCTGCGGGAGCGGGCCGTGGTCGTCGCATGCGATGAGGTGGGCCGCGGCGCGCTGGCGGGTCCCGTCGCCGTCGGGGCGGTCGTCGTCGGCGCCCGGCACACCCGACGCCGCATCCCCACCGGGCTGCGGGACTCGAAGCTCGTCGCCGAGCCGAAGCGACCGGATGTCGCGCGGCGCGCGGCGGCGTGGGTCGATGCCAGCGCCGTCGGCTGGGCCGGAGCCGAGGAGATCGACGACGTGGGCATCATGCGGGCCCTCGGCCTCGCCGCCATCCGAGCGATCTCGGATCTGCGCGCCCACGGCGTCGTCCCCGAGGATGCCATCGTGCTTCTCGACGGGAATCACGACTACATCACTCCCGCCGGCGCGCGCGGGCTGACGGTCCGCCCCGTCATCAAGGCCGACCGCGACTGCGCGAGCGCCGCCGCGGCATCGGTGATCGCGAAGGTCGCGCGAGACACGCTCATGGTGCAGCTGCACGACGAGCTGCCCGCCTACCAGTGGGCACGCAACAAGGGCTACGCGAGCGCGCAGCACCGGTCGGCCATCCGCGACTTCGGGCTCACCGCGCACCATCGGCGTTCGTGGGCCATCGCCGAGCCCCTGTTCTGACGTCGCGTCGGGCACGGCGCCCGACCGGCGAATAGGATGGGGCCATGGACGACGAGGTGTTCGAAGACTACGACCGTGAGCTGGAGCTCGCGCTGTTCCGGGAGTACCGGGATGTTGTCCAGCAGTTCCAGTACGTCATCGAGACCGAGCGCCGCTTCTACCTCGCCAACGACGTCAACGTGGTGCGTCGCGACACGGAGCACGACTTCTACTTCGAGATCACCATGACCGACGTCTGGGTCTGGGACATCTACCGCGCGGACCGCTTCGTGAAGTCGGTCCGGGTGCTGACGTTCAAGGACGTCAACGTCGAGGAGCTCTCGCGACGCGATTTCGAGATCCCCAAGGATCTGTCGCTCGACGAGTAGCCGTCGGCTCCTCCACCGGGCAGTTCTCCACAGCGCGCGAGGCTTCTCGCGGCTCGGGTCCGGGTCGTGTGCGCGACGCTGTCGGGCATGAGAGCCAAGGACACGCTCGGACGAGCGGGAGAAGACCGTGCGGACGCCTACCTGCGCGCGCAGGGATGGCGCATCCTCGACCGCAACTGGCGGTGTCGTCAGGGCGAGGCGGATCTCGTCGCCGACGACGGCGTGGACATCGTCGTCGTCGAGGTCAAGACGC
>JAUHYM010000124.1 GCA_030426515.1 Actinomycetes bacterium | reverse complement strand
GTGGCCCCGATGCTCCTCTCGGTGGTCGCGGCGACGCCGCTCCCCTGGAGCGGGTGACATGTGCATGCCGCCGACGCCAGCTCTGTGAACCCGTGCCCCGAACCGCGTGCCCCCCACACCCAGGAGGTCCACCATGTCCGACTCCATCCCCCGACTGACTCGCCGGCGCGCGGCGCGCCTGTACGCCGACGAGACCGGCGCCGCCACCGCCGAGTACGCGATCGCCACGATGGCAGCCGTCGCCTTCGCCGGTCTGCTGGTGGTGATCATGCGGTCGGACGAAGTGCGCGGCATCCTCACCGACCTGATCCGCCGCGCGCTGAGCGTGCCGTGAGCGGGCACCGGCGCGGCTCAGGCGGCCCGCGCGACGCCGAGTCGGGGTCTGCGGCCGCGGAGCTCGCCGTCGCGATGCCGGCGGTGATCGTCGTGATCGCACTGGGCGTCGGCGCGCTGAGTGCGGCCGGTCAGCAGGTGCGCCTGCAGGATGCCGCCGCCGATGCGGCCCGACTCGCCGCCCGGGGAGAGTCCTCGGCGCGCGTCCATGCGGCGGTGGCGTCCGCCGTCCCCGGAGCGGGAGCGGCGATCGCACCGCGCGGCGATATCGTGTGCGTGACCGCCGCGTGGCGGTTCACGATGGGCATCGACATCCCGCTGCGCGCCGAAGCCTGCGCGCTGGCCGGCGGGCTCTGACAGACCGTGGCAGGCTCGGCGATCGCCGCGGGTGTTCTGGTCTGCACGACCGCGCTAACGGTGGCGATCGCCACCGCAGGGTCGGCGGCGGTGGTCGCCCAGCGTGCCGCGGCCGCCGCGGATGCTGCGGCACTCGCCGCCGCCGACGCCGCCGTGGGCGCCGCCGTGGGGGATCCGTGCACGCGCGCTGAGGAGCTGGCGGCCGTGCACGGCGCGATGCTCGACGCGTGCGACCTCCAGGAGGCGATCGCCACCGTGCGCATCGCAGTGCCGTTCGGTCCGCTGCGCGCCGTGGCCGAGGCGCGGGCGGGACCCGCTCCCGCGGGGTGAGGCCGGCGCGCACACGGGGGCGTCCTCGCGCAGCATCCTCTCAGCGCTCGCTCTGCGGTGCGGTGTGTATGGTGTGCTTCGAAGAAAGGACGCCCCCTTGGCAGAAGGCAAGAAGCTCGTCATCGTCGAGTCTCCGACGAAGATGAAGTCGATTCAGGGCTACCTCGGCGACGGCTACGAGGTCCTCAGCTCGGTCGGTCACATCCGCGACCTGGCCGACAAGAAGGACATCCCGGCCGAGAAGAAGCAGGCGTACGGGAAGTACTCGATCGACGTCGACAACGACTTCGACGCGTACTACGTGCCCACCGAGCGCGGCAAGAAGACCGCGGCCGAGCTCAAGCGCGCCCTGAAGGGCGCCGACGAACTCCTCCTCGCCACCGATGAGGATCGCGAGGGCGAGGCGATCGCCTGGCACCTGCTCGAGACGCTCAAGCCCAAGGTGCCCGTCAAGCGCATGGTGTTCCACGAGATCACCAAGGACGCGATCCGCAGCGCCGTCGACAACACCCGGGAACTGGACATCGCGCTCGTCGATGCGCAGGAGACCCGGCGCGTGCTCGACCGTCTCTACGGGTGGGACGTCTCGGACGTGACCCGGCGCAAGGTCGGTCAGGGCACGTCCGCCGGGCGTGTGCAGTCCGCCGCCACCCGTCTGGTCGTCGACCGCGAGCGCGAGCGCATGGCGTTCGTTCCCGCCCACTACTGGGACATCGATGCGACGGCCGCCAAGGACGACAACGCGTTCAGCAGCCGCCTGGTGCGCGTCGACGGCGCCGCCATCGCCCGCGGCTCGAACTTCGACGACCGCGGCCAGCTGAAGAAGGCCGTGCTCGTTCTCTCCGAGACCGACGCGCGTGAACTCGCGGCCGCGGTCGAGGCCGCCGGCACCGCATCCGTCACCAGCATCGAGGCCAAGCCGGGCACGAAGCGCCCGGGCGCGCCGTTCACCACCTCGACCATGCAGCAGGAGGCGGGGCGCAAGCTCTCGTGGAGCGCGAAGCACGCCATGGGCGTGGCGCAGCGGCTGTACGAGAAGGGCTTCATCACCTATATGCGCACCGACTCGACCGCGCTGAGCACCCAGGCGGTGCAGGCGGCGCGGGCGCAGGCGGTGACGCTGTACGGCGACGACGCGGTGCCCCTGAACCCCCGCACCTACGCGAGCAAGTCGAAGAACGCGCAGGAGGCGCACGAGGCGATCCGCCCCTCGGGTGAGGACTTCCGCACCCCGGCGAGTGTGTCGGGCGAGCTCGATCGTGACGAGCTGCGCCTGTACGAGCTGATCTGGAAGCGCACCATGGCCTCCCAGATGTCGGACGCCAAGTACGAGACGACCACCGTGACCCTGTCGGTCGCGGCGGGCGCGAAGACCGCCGAGTTCACGGCATCCGGCACCGTCTACACCTTCAAGGGGTTCCTCGAGGCGTACGAGGAGGGCACCGACGCGAAGCGGTCGGATGCTGACAAGGCCGCCGACCAGTCGCTGCCGGCCATGGCCGTGGGCGACACGTTGTCGCTGACCGAGGTCGAGCCCAAGGGGCACTCCACGAGCCCGCAGCCGCGATACACCGAGGCGAGCCTGGTGAAAGCGCTGGAGGAGAAGGGCATCGGCCGTCCGTCGACGTTCGCCAGCATCATCGACGTGATCCTGGCCCGCGAGTACGTGCACAAGCGCGGGCAGGCCCTCGTGCCCAGCTGGCTCGCGTTCAGCATCGTGCGCCTGCTGGAGCAGCACTTCAGCGACCTCGTCGACTACGACTTCACGGCCGAGCTCGAAGACGACCTCGACGCGATCGCCCGGGGCGAGCAGCAGCGGGTCGAGTGGCTGCGCGAGTTCTACTTCGGCTCGGACCGCCACGTGGGTCTGCGCCGGGTGCTCGACGATCTCGGCGAGATCGATGCGCGCGCCATCAACTCCACCCCGATCATGGACGGCGTGGCCGTGCGCCTGGGGCGTTACGGCCCGTACCTCGAGGTCGTCGACGAGACCAAGCCCGACGGGCGTCGGATCGTCAACATCCCGCCCGACCTCGCCCCCGACGAGCTGACCCCCGAGAAGGCGCAGGAGCTCATCGACGCCCCCGTGGCCGAGAACCGGGTGCTGGGGGAGAACCCCGAGAACGGCAAGCTCATCCTCGTCAAGGACGGCCGCTTCGGCCCGTACGTGCAGGAGGAGGACCCGCCCGCACCCGAGGACGTCGACCCCGCCACCGGCGAGGTCGTCGAGGCGGCACCGGCGAAGAAGGGCGCGAAGAAGGCGGCAGCCCCCAAGCCGCGCACCGCGTCGCTGTTCAAGAGCATGTCGCCCGAGACGATCGATCTCGAGACGGCGCTGAAGATCCTCGCCCTGCCGCGCGAGGTGGGCGCCGACCCCGAGACGGGCGATGTCATCACCGCGCAGAACGGCCGGTACGGGCCCTACCTGAAGAAGGGCACCGACTCGCGGTCGCTCGCGGGCGAGGAGCAGATCTTCGAGATCACGCTCGATGAGGCGCTGAAGATCTACGCGGAGCCCAAGCAGTACGGGCGCCGCGGCGCGTCGAGTGCGCTCAAGGAGTTCGACGCCGACCCCGTCAGCGGAAAGCCGGTGCGCGTGCGCGACGGCCGATTCGGTCCGTACGTGACCGACGGCGAGACGAACGTGACGATTCCCAAGGGCGTCGCCGTCGACGACGTGGACTTCGAGCGCGCGGTGCAGATGCTCGCCGAGAAGCGCGCCAAGGGACCCGCACCCAAGCGCACCCGCAAGGCGCCGGCCCGCAAGACCGCGGCGAAGAAGTGACCGGATCCGCACCCGGTGCGTCGCCGACAGGCGCCGTGCGGGGGCTGTGGGTCACCTTCGAGGGCGGAGACGGCGCGGGCAAGACCACCCAGGCGCAGCTGCTGCAGTCCTGGCTCGAGAACGAGGGATGCCGCGTGGTGCGCACGCGCGAACCGGGCGGGACCGAGGTCGGTGTGCTCATCCGCAACATCGTGCTGCACCACCGCGGCGATGTGGCGCCGCGCGCCGAAGCGCTCCTCTACGCCGCAGACCGCGCCCACCACGTCGCGCACGTCGTGATGCCGGCGCTCGCCGCGGGCGACGTCGTCGTGCAGGACCGGTACCTGGACTCGTCCGTCGCCTATCAGGGCGCGGGGCGGGTGCTCGATGCCGACGAGGTGCGTGACCTGTCGCTGTGGGCGACCGAGGGCGCGCTCCCCGATGTCACGGTGCTGCTCGATCTCGACCCGCAGCGCGCCCGCGAGCGGCTGGACGCCGACGACAAGCCGTTCGACCGCCTCGAGGCGGAGAAGGCCGAGTTCCACGCCCGGGTGCGCGCCGCGTTCCTGGCGCTGGCGGCCGCGGAGCCCGATCGCTTCCTCGTGCTGGATGCCACGCTGCCGATCGACGAGCTGGCGGCCGCGGTCCGCGCCCGCGTCGCTCCGCTCCTTCCGGCGTCGGGCGTCGGAACCCCCGCTTAGGCTGGAGGCATGGAGGCGACTGCGCAGCTTCTCGACGCCGAGCTCCCCTGGGGCGGGGTCTGGGGGCAGGATGCGGCGGTCGACGTGCTGCGCCGCGCCGCCGCCGATCCGGCGTCGATGACGCACGCGTGGCTGGTCACAGGTCCCCCGGGATCAGGCCGCTCGACGCTGGCATACGCCTTCGCCGCGGCGCTGATCGCCGGCGGCCCCGGTGATGACACGACGATGCGCCAGGTCCTCGCCGGCACCCACCCCGACCTCACCGCGCTGCGCACCGAGAAGGTCATCATCACCATCGCCGAGGCGCGCGCGCTCGTCGAGCGGGCGTACTTCGCACCCTCGGTCGGTCGCCACCGCGTGATCGTCATCGAGGATGCCGATCGCATGACCGAGCGCACGTCCAACGTGCTGCTGAAGGCGCTCGAGGAGCCTCCCGAGCGCACCGTCTGGGTGCTGTGCGCGCCGAGCGAGGCGGACCTGCTGCCCACGATCCGCTCGCGCGTGCGCAGCCTGCGGCTGCAGGAGCCGGGCATCGACGACGTCGCCCGGCTGATCCACGAGCGATCCGGTGTCGATCTCGCTCTGGCCGAACGATCCGCCCGGCACGCGCAGCGCCACATCGGCATGGCGCAGCGCCTGGCCACCGACGCGGGCGCCCGCGAGCGCCGTGACGCGACGCTGCGCGCGGTGCTGTCCATCCGCGGGGTGGGCGATGTGGTCGACGCCGCGGCGCAGATCGTCCAGGCGGCCACGGAGGATGCGAAGGCGCTCACCGCTGAACGCGACGAGGCGGAGCGCGCCAGCCTGCTGCGCACGGTCGGCATCGGCGAGGGGGCACGTGTTCCCCCGGCGGTGCGGTCGCAGCTGTCGGCCCTCGAAGACGACCAGAAGCGGCGCGCGACGCGCAGCCTGCGCGACGGCATCGACCGTGTGCTGACCGACCTGCAGTCGCTGTACCGCGACGTGCTCATGCTGCAGTTCGGTCGCAGCGACGGGCTGGTCAACCGCGAGATCGAGAACGAGCTCGCCGCCCTCGCCGACGCATGGCCCGCCGAGCACACGCTCACCGTTCTCGACCACATCACGGTGACGCGCCGCAACCTCGAGCAGAACGCCGCGCCCGCGCTGGCCCTGGAGAGTCTGCTGATCACCGTCCTGACCGGAAGGCTTCCGTGACCCGCACCGTCCGTCGCGCCGGCGCCGCCCTTGCCGCGCTCCTGACCGCCACGCTCACCCTGACCGGATGCCTGTACTCCCAGGTTCCCGAGGAGGCGCCGGCCGGGTCGACGCCCGACCCGGTGACCGACGGGTTCGCGGCCGAGCTGCTGCCGTACTACGAGCAGCGCCTCGAGTGGTCGCCGTGCGCGCAGGGGATGGAGTGCACGACGGTCGTCGCGCCGCTGGACTGGGAGAACCTCGGCGGCGACGACATCGAGCTCGCGCTGATCCGCCAGCCCGCGCTGAACGGTCAGTCGGCGGGTGCCCTGCTCGTGAATCCCGGCGGGCCGGGCGCGAGTGGCGTGGATCTCGTGCGCGACAGCGTGGACTACGCGGCCGGCGAGCCGCTGCAGCAGGCATTCGACATCGTCGGGTTCGACCCCCGAGGCGTCGGGCAGTCGAGCGCTGTCGCGTGCTACGACGCCGCCGAGATGGATGCGTTCCTGTACGACATCCCCGCCGCGCCCCGCGGCAGCGACGCCTGGGAGGCCGAGCTCGAGGCGGCGGGCGCGGATTTCGCCGCCGCGTGCGATGAGAACAGCGGCGGCATCCTGCCCTTCGTCACCACCGAAAGCTCGGCGCGTGATCTCGATCTGCTGCGCGCCGTCCTGGGCGACGAGAAGCTGCACTACCTCGGCTACTCGTACGGCGCGGTGCTCGGGGCCAACTACGCCAAGCTGTTCCCCGAGAACGTCGGCCGCGTGGTGCTGGACGGGCCGGTCGACCCGGCGCTGTCGGGAACCGAGGTCGGCGTGGTGCAGAACATCGGGTTCGAGAACGCGCTGCGCAGCTACATGGCCTCGTGCCTGGCGACTGACGAGTGCCCCTTCCGCGGGTCGGTCGACGAGGCGATGAGCGACGTCGGCGCGCTGCTCGCGGCCGTGGACCGCTCGCCGCTGCCGGCGGCCGACGGGCGGATGCTGGGCGCAGACACCCTCCTGACGGCGATCCTTCTGCCGCTGTACTCCGAGTCGAACTGGCCCGCCCTCACCGACATGTTCACCGACGTGCTGCAGGGGAGCGCCGAGTACGCCTTCTACCTCGCGGACCTGTACTACGACCGGGCCGACGGCGAGTACACGACGAACTCGACCGAGGCGTTCATCGCGTACAACTGCATGGACTACCCGGTGGAAGACGCGGAGGAGGCCGCAGCGGCACTCGAGCGCCTGCAGGCCGAGGCGCCCACCCTCGCTCCGTACCAGGAAGGGCCGGATCTGTGCGAACAGTGGCCCTACCCGCCGACCGGTGTCCGCGAGGCGATCACTGCCGAGGGTGCCGACCCGATCGTGGTGGTGGGCACCACCGGCGACTCCGCGACGCCCTACGAGTGGGCGGTGTCGCTGGCCGATCAGCTCTCGTCCGGCACGCTCATCACCCGGGTCGGCGAAGGACACACCGGCTACAACAAGGGCAACGTGTGCGTGGACCAGGCCGTCGAGGCGTACTTCGTCGACGGTGCGGTGCTCGAGGACGAGGTGCGCTGCGAGTAGACGCGGCCGGTTCGCGGCGCCTGCCGCGAGGCTGTAAGATCGTTGCTTGTGCATCGCGCAGGCGAGGCGCGCCACCTTAGCTCAGTCGGCAGAG
>JAUHYM010000123.1 GCA_030426515.1 Actinomycetes bacterium | reverse complement strand
GTGCAGCGCGGGCTGATCGCGGCGCGCTCCAGCAGCTGGATCATCGTCCTGTCGGGCTTCTTCGAGCCGGTGTTCTATCTGGCGTCGATGGGCATCGGACTGGGCGCCTACATCGAGAACGTCACGATGACCGGCGGCGTCGAGGTGTCATACGCGGCCTTCATCGCGCCGGCGCTGCTGGCCGTCTCGGCGATGAACGGCGCGATCTACGACTCGACGTGGAACGTCTTCTTCAAGATGAACTACGGCAAGCTCTACGACGGAATGCTGGCGACCTCGCTGGGGCCGCTCGATGTCGCGCTCGGCGAGATCCTCTACGCCCTCATGCGCGGGCTCGTGTACGCGACCGGGTTCATGGTCATCATGCAGGTGTTCGGGCTGAACCTCGCCTGGACGGCGATCTTCGCCCTGCCCGCCGTCGTGCTCATCGCGTTCGGGTTCGCGAGCCTGGGGATGGCCGTCACCAGCTACATGAAGACGTTCCAGCACATGGACTGGATCAACTTCGTGCTGCTGCCGATGTTCCTGTTCTCGGCCACGTTCTACCCGATCACCGTGTACCCCGAGTGGGTGCAGGGGATCGTGATGGCCTTCCCGCTCTGGCACGGCGTCGAGCTGATCCGCGGGCTGACCACCGGCATCCTGAGCCCGGCGATGCTCGTGCACGTCGGCTACTACCTGGTGATGATCGCGATCGGGCTCGTGTTCACCACCAAGCGTCTGCGGGCGCTGTTCCTGGACTGATGGGTCGTCGCTCGCGCGGTGCGTCGCTGGGTGCCGGCCTCGTCGTGCTGCTGCTCGCGGCGGGCGGCGTGTGGCTCGTCACCGCCGGGCCACTGGGCGCCGGGATGCTCGGCGACGAGACGCCGCCCGTGTCCACGGACGCGGCGGCGGGGGCGGTCGACGCGGCATCCGCGCTGTCGGCTCTCGAGGGACTCGACGCCGCACCGGGGTGGAGCGCTCGTGACTATGATCGCGACCTGTTCGGCCCGCGGTGGGCCGACGTCGACCGCAACGGGTGCGACACCCGCAACGACATCCTGCGCCGCGACCTGCTCGAGCCGACGTTCCGACCCGGCACCGGCGACTGCACGGTGCTCACCGGCACGCTGATCGATCCGTACGACGGCACGGCGACCTCCTTCGTCCGCGGGCCGGAATCGTCCCCGGCGGTGCAGATCGACCACGTGGTCGCCCTCAGCTGGGCCTGGCATCACGGCGCCGATGGGTGGAGCGACGCGCGGCGCGAGGAATTCGCCAACGACCCGCAGAACCTCGTCGCCGCGTCCGAGACGACCAATCAGGCCAAGAGCGCGTTCGGGCCCGGCGAGTGGATGCCGCCGGCGGCGCCGCTGCGCTGCGCGTACGTCGCCCGTTTCGTCAGCGTGCTGGACGCCTACGACCTGGCGATCGGCGTGGCCGACCGGGATGCGGCGCGGGCCGTCCTCGAGCGGTGCTGAGGTGCGGTGAGCCCGAGGGTCAGCGCCAGATGACGGCGATCGCGGCGTTGACGGCGGTGAGGATTCCGATGAGCCAGAACACGGCCGGCGGCACGGAGCCCGTCTTGCGCTGACGCCCCTGGCCGATGCCCAGCAGCGCGCCGATGATCAGCAGAATGACGAGCTTGGTGCCGATCTTCGCGTAGTTCAGCTCGTACGAGATGCCCCACGGCGCGGCAAGGGCGAGCCCGGCGACCGCGGCGATCGTCAGGCCGATGTGCTGGAGCGGGGTGACGCCGAAGCGGCGCGTGTAGGCCTCGACCGCCCATGCGCCGAACAGCAGCGCGAAGCCGATGAGGTGGATGAACACGACGACGTGACGCAGGGTCTCCATGCTCCCCAATCTAGGCGCTGCGCAGCCGTCGTGCCACGAAGGGCGCCCTCACCCCGGAGGACCGCGTCGACCCTGCGCAGACGTGCCGAGACCCCGCGCATCTGCACGAGGGTTCGGCAGAAGTGCGGGGTCTCGCGTCGGATCCGGCGGGGTTACTCGCCCTCGCCGATCGGCTCCCGCGCGGTGCCCAGGAACGCCCGGCCCGCGGTGAAGTAGATGTAGGTGCCGTCTTCGTTCCGCAGCAGGTCGATGACCGCGTCGAACATCGTCGAGGGCAGGTGCATCCGGATGATGCCGCCGTCGACGTAGTCGGTCTCGAAGCTCATGCCGGGGTCGTTGAACCGCACCCACGCGACGGTCTTGCCGGCCGCGTTGGACAGCTGGATCTGCGCCCGGTTGGTCTGGTAGCCGGTGGGGCCCCCGTAGACGAGGACGTGATACGTGGATACCTGCTCAGCCATGATGTCTCCTTCGGTATGTGTCTGGCACACAACCGGAGCGACATCGACGCTCTGTGATACGTCCGCTCGGGTCAGGCCCGCAGATCGCGCAGCAGCAGCGCGGTGCGCAGGGCCGCGTCCGCGGCCTCGAAGCCCTTGTCCTCGTGCGAGTCCGGAAGGCCCGCGCGGTCGAGGCCCTGCTGCTCGTCGTCGAGGGTGAGCACCCCGAATCCCACGGGCTTGCCCGTGTCGAGGGCGACCCGGGTGAGCCCATCGGTGGCGGCCGAGGAGACGTACTCGAAGTGCGGTGTCCCCCCGCGGATGATGACGCCGAGCGCCACGACCGCGTCGGCCCCGGCGTCCAGGGCGGTCTTCGCGGCCACGGGCAGCTCGAACGAGCCGGGCACCCGCACGACGCGGTAGCGCGCCCCCGCGGCATCCAGTGCCCGTACGGACCCGGCGATCAGCCCGTCGCTGATCGTCTCGTGCCACTCGGCGGCCAGGACCACCACGCTCAGGTCCGTCGCTGCGATGGTCGCCCGCTCGGGCGCGCCCTTTCCGCTCACTGCTGTGCTCCCGTCTTCATCTGGGCGAACGCCTCGGCGAGGCCGTCCTCGTCGATCGCGTGACCCATGCGATCCCGCTTGGTCTCGAGGTACTGGTGGTTGTTGGGTCCGACCCCCACCAGCAGCGGCACCTGCTCGACGATGTCGAGGCCGAGGTCGCGCAGCTGGCTGGTCTTGTCGGGGTTGTTGGTCAGCAGGCGCACCTGCTCGACGCCGAGATCGGCCAGGATGCCGGCAGCAGCGGCGTAGTCGCGGGCGTCGGCGGGCAGACCCAGGGCCAGGTTGGCGTCGACGGTGTCGAGCCCCCGCTCCTGCAGACTGTAGGCGCGCAGCTTGTTGATCAGTCCGATGCCGCGGCCCTCGTGCCCGCGCATGTAGATGACGACGCCGCCGTCGCGCTCGATGGCATCGAGCGCGGCATCCAGCTGGTGACCGCATTCGCACTTCAGCGAGCCGAGCGCCTCGCCGGTCAGGCACTCCGAGTGGACCCGCACCAGCGGGGCGTCCTCGGTGAGCTCGCCCGAGACGATCGCGAGGTGATCGGTGCCGGTCGTCCGGTCCTTGTAGGCGAGCATGCGGAACGTGCCGTGCGCGGTCGGGACCGACGACTCGGCACGCAGGCTCACCCGGCGCCGCTCGTGCGAGGTGGTCGCCGGGCGCGGGTCGGTCTCGTCGAGGTGCGCCGCCAGCTGCTCGATCGTGATCACCGGCACCCCGTCGCGCTCGCCGAGCTCCATGAGCCCCGGCAGGCGCATCATCGAGCCGTCCTCGGCGACCACCTCGGCGATCGCGCCGACCGGCTCGAGCCCGGCGAGCTTCATCAGCTCGACGGCCGCCTCGGTGTGCCCGGCGCGCTCGCGCACCCCGCCCTCCACCGCGCGCAGCGGCAGGACATGCCCCGGGCGGATGACCGACGTCGGGGTCGAGGTCGGGTCCGCGAGGACGTTGAGGGTGTGCGCGCGGTCGGCGGCGCTGATCCCGGTGGTGACGCGGTCTGCGGCATCCACACTCACGGTGTACGCGGTGCCGCGCGCGTCCTCGTTCGTCGCGACCATGGGGGGCAGGTCGAGCCGGTCGGCCCAGTCGGCGGGCATCGGGGCGCAGATGAATCCGCTCGACCAGCGGACCGTCCACGCGATCCACTCGGGCGTGGCCAGCTGGGCCGACAGGATCACGTCGCCTTCGTTCTCGCGGTCCTCATCGTCGGCGACGATCACGGGGCGCCCCGCGCGCAGCGCGTCGAGGGCCTCGGAGAGGGGGGACAGGCTCATCGCGAGCCTCCTTCGGTCGGGATGCCGGCGGGGCCGCCGGCGGGTGGGGTGCCATCGGGCCCGAACGCCAGCATGCGCTGCACGTGGCGGGCCAGGATGTCGGTCTCGAGGTTGACGGCGTCGCCGGGCTGCCGGTCGCCGAGGGTGGTGGCCGTCAGGGTCTCGGGGATCAGCGAGACCTCGAACCACGGGGCGGTCTCGGCGGCGTCCGAGACCGCGCTGACGGTGAGCGAGACGCCGTCGACGGCGATGGATCCCTTGTCGACGACGAGCGGGGCGAGGGCGGCCGGGAGCGCGACTCGCACCACCTGCCACTGCGCGCCTGGCCGCACCTCGGTCACCGTGCCGGTGCCGTCGATGTGTCCCTGCACGATGTGACCCCCCAGACGCCCGTGCGCGGCCATCGCCCGCTCGATGTTCACCGGCGTGCCAGCGGCGACGCCGCCGAGCGTCGACATGTCGAGGGTCTGACGCATGACGTCGGCGGTGAACCCGTGCGCGTCCTGCGCCACGACGGTGAGGCAGACGCCGCTGACCGCGATCGAGTCGCCGTGCCCGGCATCCGACACGGCCAGGGGAGCGGCGACAGTCAGGCGCACACCGTCGCCCGAGGACTCGATGAGGGTGATGCGGCCGATCTCCTCGATGATCCCGGTGAACATCAGGCGTCTCCTTCCGGCCCGGGGGCCTGGGGGTGGGCGATCACGAGCAGGTCGTCGCCGAGCCGCTCGATCGCGGAGGTGTGCAGGCGGATGCCGTCGGCGATCCCGGCGACGCCGAGGTCGTCGAGGGCGACGCGCGCGCCGCCCAGCAGCAGGGGAGCGACATAGGCGAGGACGTCATCGACGACGCCGGCCCGCAGGAACGCGGCGGCGACCGTGGGTCCTCCCTCGACGAACACCGTGTGGATGCCGCGGTCGGCGAGCTCCGTCAGCACATCGGCCGGGTCGGCGCGGCGCAGGAGGATCGGCCGGTGCGGATGCCGGTGGACCGCGGCATCCTCCGGGATCGGGCGGTCGCCGACGACCACCGGGACCGGCTGCGCGGCGCGCAGCGAGCCATCGGGCTCTCGGGCGGTCAGCGCCGGGTCGTCGGCGTGCACGGTGCCGGTGCCGACGAGGATCGCGTCGTGCGCGGCACGTCGGCGGTGCACATCGTGCCGCGCGGCGGGTCCCGTGATCCACTGGCTCGAACCGTCGGCGGCGGCGGCGCGGCCGTCGAGGCTCTGCGCCCACTTCACGGTGACGCGCGGGCGTCCCCGGTGCTGCACGTCCAGCCAGGAGCCCAGCAGCATCCGCCCCTCGTCGCCCAGCACCCCCGGCTCGACGTCGACGCCCGCGGCCCGCAGCACCTGCGCGCCTCCGCCGGAGTCCGCGTTCGGGTCGTCGACGGCGTACACGACACGCTCGATGCCGGCGTCGATGAGCGCCTGCGCGCAGGGACCGGTGCGCCCGGTGTGGCGGCACGGCTCGAGGGTCACGACCGCCGTCGCACCCGCGGCGGCGCCGGGCGCCAGGTGCGAGAGCGCGTCGACTTCGGCGTGCGCGGTGCCGGCGCCGCGGTGCCAGCCCTCGGCCAGCACCTCGCCGTCGGCAGAGAGGATCACGGCGCCGACCTGCGGGTTGATCCCGCGGGGGCCATGCAGGGCGAGGCTGAGCGCGCGGGTCATCGCGACCCGCTCGATCATGCTGTGCGCCATACCGGTTCCGTCTCTCAGGTCTCCGGGGTAGGCGCACAAGGGGCACGACGGTCTCGTCGCGCCCTGTGCTTCCTCCCATCCGGACTCGCGACCTTCTGTCGCATCACCGTCGGTCCCGGAATTCCACCGGATCAACCCTTCGCGTCGACCTGTCGATCGCCGCAGCCGGGCTCGCGGACTGTCACCGCCGGTTCGGATTCTCACCGACCCCGGAGCACAAACTTGCTCTGACAGTGTATCCAACGCGGCCACCCCCTGCGCATTCCCAGCGGGTGCGGAGGAACCGCCCGGCGCGTCACGTAGCCTGTCGGAGGGGGAGGACCACGTGACCGATTCGACGTCGCAGACGGGCTTCGCCGCGCTCGCCGCGCGGCCCTACGCGGACGTGCTGGTGGTGGGCGGGGGCATCAACGGCCTCGCGATCTTCCGCGACCTCGCGCTCCAGGGGGTCGACGTGGTCGTCATCGACCGGGCGGATGTCGTCAGCGGCGCCTCCGCGGCGTCGTCGCACATGATCCACGGCGGGATCCGCTACCTCGAGAACGGCGAGTTTCGGCTCGTGCACGAGGCCGTCACCGAGCGCAACGGCCTGCTGCGCATCGCGCCGCACTACGTGCGACCGCTGCAGACGACCATCCCGATCTTCTCCACGTTCTCGGGGCTGTTCAGCGCCCCGCTGCGGTTCCTGCGGCACGGGCGTGGCAGCCCGACCGAGCGCGGCGCCGCGCTCATCAAGATCGGGCTGGTCATCTACGACTCGTTCTCCCGCGGCGGCGGGCGTGTGCCGCGCCACACCTTCCACGGCAGGCGCCGGTCGCTCGCGGCGCTGCCGCACCTGCATCCCGCCGTGAAGTACACCGCCACCTACTGGGACGCCTCCGTCCACGATCCCGAGCGTCTCGCGCTCGACGTGCTGCGCGACGGACTGGCCGCGGGCACGGACCCCGCTCCGGAAGACACCGCCGCAGCGCCGACGGCGCGCGCCGCGACCTACACCGCCGCGGCCGGCACGACAGGCTCGAAGGTGGTGCTGCGCGACGTCGACTCGGGGGAGGAGCTCGCCTTCGCCGCCTCGGTCGTCGTGAACGCGTCGGGGCCGTGGACCGATCTGACCAACGCCGAGCTCGGACTGTCCACACGGTTCATGGGCGGCACCAAGGGGTCGCACATCGTGCTCGACCATCCCGAGCTTCGGGCGGCGACCGGCGGCCGCGAGCTGTTCTTCGAGCACAGCGACGGTCGCATCGTCCTCATCTACCCGCTCAAGGACCGGGTGCTGGTGGGCACGACCGACCTCGAGCACGACATGACCGAGCCGATCGTGTGCACCGAGGCGGAGGTGGACTACTTCCTCGAGCTCATCGCACACGTGCTCCCCGGCATCCCGGTGGACCGTTCGCACATCGTGCACCGGTTCGCGGGGGTTCGCCCGCTGCCGGGTCACGGGGGCATGGCGCCGGGGTTCGTGTCGCGCGACTACCGGGTCGAGGCCGCTCGACTGCCGGGGCCCGACGGCCCGCGCCTGCTGAGCCTCGTGGGCGGCAAGTGGACGACCTTCCGGGCATCGGCCGAGACCGTCGCGAACCGCGTGCTCGAGGCCCTCGCGCGACCGCGCCG
>JAUHYM010000122.1 GCA_030426515.1 Actinomycetes bacterium | reverse complement strand
TGTCGTCGGCGCGCCACAGCCCGAGCAGCGCCCGCCAGGTCGGCGTGTTGTGCAGCCGCCCGGTCAGCACGTTGTCGAGCACACGTGCACGCTCGACCAGGTTGAAGGACTGGAAGATCATCCCGACTCGGCGGCGCAGCCGCCGCAGCTTGCGGCGCGAGGCGCCGTCCACGCGCTCGCCGTCGACCTCCAGCGTGCCGCCGGTGGTGCGCACGAGACCGTTGATGGTGCGCACGAGCGTCGACTTGCCGGCGCCGGAGAGGCCGACCACGACCACGAACTGTCCGTCGGGGATCTCCAAGGTCACGCCGTCCAGGCCCTTGGTGCCGCCGGGGTAGGAGACGGTGACGTCGTCGAATCGGATCACGGGGTGGGTGCTTCCTGCAGAAAAGGGTGGCGGTCCGGTCGGCGCACCGACCGGACCGCCAGGATGTCACTCGCCGAAGTTCTGCTCGACCTGGCGCGCCGCGTCCAGCGCGTCGAGGTCGGCGGGAACCAGCCCGTCGATGTTGTAGACCGCGTCGAGGACCGCCAGGCCCTCTTCGGTCTCGGCGATCGCGAGGAAGGCGTCGGTGATCATGTCCTGCCACTCCTCGGGGAGGTCGGCCGAGACCGCGACACCGTCGTTCGGGATGTTCGTGGACCACGCGAAGACCGTGACGTCCTCACCGATCGTCGGGCGCTCTTCGACGACCTCGCTGCGCGCGTCGTTGAAGCTCGTGCCGACCGTCGCGTCGCCATCGGCGACGGCGAGCACCGCGTTGGGGTGTCCGCCCGCGAAGAACGCGCCGTTGAGAGCGAACGGGTCCAGACCCGCCTCGCCCAGCTGGGTCGCCGGGTAGTAGTAGCCCGAGGCGCTGCCCTCGTCGACGAACGCGATGAGCTCGTCCTGCTCGACGAGCGCCACGGCGTCCTCGCCCACGGGGCCCGACTCGGCGGAGTCGGTGCCGTTGCAGAACGTGTAGCCCTCGTCGTCGGTGACGACCTCGTCGAGGCAGAAGCGGTCGGGGTCGTTCGTGAACCACTGCGTCACGTAGGTGCTCGAGCCGTAGCGGACCGACTGCAGGACCGGGATCGCCCCTGCCTGATCGGCCGCCTGCACGAGCGCGATCGGCCCGAACATGCCGATCTGCGCCTGGCCGACCTGCATCGCCGTGACCAGAGCGGTGTAGTCGGTGGTGACCTCGGCGGTCACCGGAATGCCGAGCTCGTCCTCGAGGAGTGCGCCGAGCTCCTCGGCGTCGAGCACGAGCTGGTCCACGTCCTGCGAGGGGACGAGCCCGAGCACGAGCTCGGTCGGCGCCTCGGCGGTGGCCGCGTCGTCGGTGTCGGTGGGCTCGCTGTCGCTGGCGCAGCTGGCCAGGACGAGCGCGGTCGCCGCCGCAGCGGCGAAGGCGGCGGGAATTCGACGCTTCATGGTGTCCTCCAGGTGAGTCGGGAGTGGCCGCGGCGGATGCTGTGCGCGGCACGGGTTCTTCCGACCCTAGAGCGCGCGCGCCCGGCATCCGTGCCGGTTCACACGCTTGTAACCTGCTCGTTTCCCGCCGCGTCATCGCGGGTGGGCCAGGCGCCGGAGGCGGCCCATATGCGCAACGGCGCATACAGTTCCGCGAAACGGCGCACTCGCACATCCGGTCGGCCGCGGCCGCGCTGATGCGGATCGATCAGAGCGGTCGCGGCACCCCGCTGTGCGGGCACTGCGCAATCGTTCACCCAGATGTCACCGATCGACAGCACCCGCGAGGAGTCGACGGGGTGGCCGAGCCCGTCGAGCACCCGCGCCAATCCCTCGGGCTTTCCGGCGTCGGCGATCACGTCGTCGAACACCGCCGAGAGGCCGAGTCGGTCGAGGATCCGGTCCAAGCCCGCCGCCGGCGCGTTGGTCACCAGCACCACCCGCACTCCTCGGTCGCGCACCTCTCGCAGCTCGGCGACCAGACCCGTCGGGGTGTCGAGCCCGATCGACCCGTCCGCCAGGCCTTCGCGAACCGACAGGAAGGCGCCGCCGACGGCGGAGGGGTCGAGTGCGGCGGCACGTGCCTCGAACGCCACCGCCAGGTACCCGTCGTCGGCGTCCTCCAGACCCGCGACGTGCGCCCCGCTCAGGTGTCTGGCCACGCGCACTTCGAGGTCGTGCCGCGCGCCGTGCAGAGCGGCGACCCGCCGGGCGTAGGCAAGAGCCGGGTCGTCGCCGATCGCGACCGTGCCGTCGAAGTCGAGGATCAGTGTGCGTTCCACACGCTCGACGCTACCGTCGTCACACATGACGGCCGCGGTCGCGGGTGCCGGTCGCGAGAGCGCGGATGTCATACGGCGGGGTGCGGCGGCCGTGCGAACTAGACTCGTCGGGTGACTTCCGGCCGCTCCTTCTACATCACGACGCCGATCTACTATCCGAGTGACGTGCCTCACATCGGGCACGGCTACACCACGGTCGCCGTCGACGCTCTCGCGCGGTGGCACCGGCAGGCCGGCGACGACACCTGGATGCTCACGGGCACCGACGAGCACGGTCAGAAGATGCTCCGCGCCGCAGCGGCCAACGGCGTCACCCCGCAGGAATGGGTCGACAAGCTCGTCTCGGAGTCGTGGTTCCCGCTGCTCGAGACCCTGGATGTCGCCAACGACGACTTCATCCGCACCACGCAGCCTCGCCACGAGGATCGCGTGCAGCAGTTCGTGCAGGCGATCTACGACCGCGGATACATCTACGCGGGCGAGTACGAGGCGCTGTACTGCGTCGGATGCGAGGAGTTCAAGCCCGAAGCGGAGATCCTCGACGGCACGGGTCCCTTCGAGGGGCTCAAGGTGTGCGCGATCCACTCCAAGCCGCTCGAGCTCCTCCAGGAGAAGAACTACTTCTTCAAGCTGAGCGAGTTCCAGGATCGGCTGCTCGACCTGTACCGCTCGACGCCCGACTTCCTCCGCCCGGATTCGGCACGCAACGAGGTGATCTCGTTCGTGAAGCAGGGGCTGAAGGACCTGTCGATCTCGCGTTCGGCCTTCGACTGGGGCATCAAGGTTCCCTGGGACGACACGCACGTCATCTACGTGTGGGTCGATGCGCTGCTCAACTATGCGACCGCGGTCGGCTACGGCTCCGATCCGGAGGAGTTCGCGCGGCGGTGGCCCGCCTACCACGTCGTCGGCAAGGACATCCTGCGCTTCCATGCCGTCATCTGGCCGGCCATGCTGATGGCCGCCGGTGTGGACGTCCCCCAGGGGGTGTTCGCCCACGGCTGGCTGCTGGTCGGCGGCGAGAAGATGTCGAAGTCGAAGCTCACAGGCATCGCTCCGACCGAGATCACCGACGTCTTCGGGTCGGACGCGTACCGGTTCTACTTCCTCTCGGCGATCCCTTTCGGACACGACGGGTCGTTCTCGTGGGAGGACCTGTCGGCGCGCTACCAGGCGGAGCTGGCCAACGGGTTCGGAAACCTCGCCTCACGCACGATCGCCATGATCGGCAAGTACTTCGACGGCGTCGTCCCCTCCTCGAGCGAGCCCGCCGAGGCGGACCTCGCCATCCGGTCCACGGTGGCGGACGCGGCACGGCTCGCGGACGCGGCGATCGAGCGGTTCCGCATCGATGAGGCGATCGACGCGATCTGGACCATCGTCGACGCGCTCAACGGCTACATCACCGACAACGAGCCATGGGCGCTCGCCAAGGATCCCGCTCAGCGCGAGCGCCTCGGCACGGTGCTCTACACCTGCGCCGAGGGTCTGCGTGCGCTCGCCGTGCTGCTGAGCCCGGTCATGCCCGAGTCGACGGCGAAGCTGTGGGCGGCGCTGGGCGCGGCAGAGGCCCTCGGGGAGCTGACCAGCCAGCCGCTGCGAGAGGCGGGCGCCTGGGGCCAGCTGCCGGCGGGCACCGAGACCGGCGCGCTCGCCCCGCTGTTCCCCCGCGTCGAGCAGCCGGCGTGATGGGCTCCGACGACCCCTCGCAGTACGTCCGCCAGCGCTCCCAGGACGGTCGCGGCGATGTGCGCTGGCCCGCTGCGCCCGAGCCGCTTCCGGTCCCGGTCTACGACAACCACGCGCACCTCGAGATCGAGGACGGCGACGAGCCCCGCTCGCTGGACGAGCAGCTCGATCGTGCCCAGGCGGTGGGGGTCGCCGGAGTGGTGCAGGCCGGCGGCGACATCGAGTCGAGCCGATGGTCGGCATGGGCCGCCGCGCAGCACCCGCGGGTTCTCGCCGCGGTCGCCATCCACCCCAACGAGGCCCCGGCCTACCGGGCGGCCGGGCGCCTCGACGAGGCCATCGCCGTCATCGACGAGCTCGCCGAGCAGTCCCGGGTGCGCGCGATCGGCGAGACGGGGCTCGACTTCTTCCGGACCGAGCCCGAGGGCATGCCCGCCCAGCACGAGAGCTTCGAGGCGCACATCGCGCTCGCCCACAAGTACGGGATCGCGATGCAGATCCACGACCGCGACGCGCACGACGCGGTGCTGGAGACGCTCCAGCGGGTGGGTGCGCCCGAGCGGACGGTCTTCCACTGCTTCTCGGGTGACGCCGAGATGGCGAGGCTGTGCGCCGATCGCGGCTACTGGCTCTCGTTCGCCGGGAACGTGACATTCAAGAACGCTCAGAATCTGCGCGATGCGCTCGCGGTCGTCCCGCTCGAGCGGATCCTCGTCGAGACGGATGCGCCGTTCCTCACACCGACTCCGCACCGCGGGCGGCCCAATGCCCCGTACCTGATCCCGGTGACGGTGCGGTTCATGGCCGCGGAGCTCGGCGTCGAGGTCGACGAGCTGTGCACGCAGCTCGCGGCGAACACCCTCGAGGTGTACGGCCCGTTCGACGGCTGACGCCCCGCCCGCGGGGTCCAGCCGCGTCAGCGCGAGCCGGCGTGAGCGTCGTCGTGCATCGACTCGAGCGTCTGCCCCTTCGTCTCGCGGACGAACTTCACCACGAAGAAGATGGCGGTGAAGGCGAAGAACGTGTACACGCCGTAGGCGATCCCCAGTCCCGCCGCCGCGAGCGACGGGAAGGTCGTCGAGATGACGAAGTTCGCCGCCCACTGCGCGGCGGCGGCGACCGACAGCGCTACGGCGCGGATGCGGTTGCTGAACATCTCGCCGAGCAGGACCCAGACCACCGGGCCCCAGGACGCGCCGAAGAACACCACGTACAGGTTCGCGGCGACCAGGGCGATGGGCCCTGCGGCGCCGGTCAACGATGGCTCGCCGTCCACCACGGGCGCGGCGGCGAAGATCACCGTCAGCACCGCGAGACAGGCGAACTGCCCCATCGCGCCGATCAGCAGCAGCGGCTTGCGCCCGACCCGGTCGATCAGCAGGATCGCGACGATCGTGGTGGCGATGTTCGTCACAGAGGTGATCACGGTGATCGTGAGCGAGTCCTGCTCGGTGAACCCGACCGCCTGCCACAGCGTCGAGGAGTAGTAGAAGATGACGTTGATGCCGGTGAACTGCTGCAGCACCGACAGTCCGATCCCCACCCACACGATGGGCAGCAGCCCGAACGTGGTGCCGCGGAGGATGCGGAAGCGCGGCCGATCGGGCTTTCCCTGGACGGTCGCGATGATGTCGGTGGTCGTCTTCTCCACGTTTCCGCCGACATACCGCGTCAGCACCGCCTTGGCGCGGGCGATCTGCCCGCGCGCGATGAGATAGCGAGGTGACTCGGGGATCGTCAGCGCGAGCACGCCGTACAGCACGGCGGGGATCAGCTCGGACAGGAACATCCACCGCCAGGCCTCCAGCCCGAGCAGCCACGGCTCCGTCGACGAGCCGGCGGCGGCGACGATCGCGGCATCCGTCAGCAGGGCGACGAAGATGCCCGTCACGATCGCCATCTGCTGAAGCGACCCGAGGCGGCCGCGGTAGGCCGGCGGCGACACCTCGGCGATGTAGGCGGGGGCGATCACGGACGCCGCGCCGACGCCGAGGCCGCCGACCACGCGCCACAGCGACAGGTCCCACACGCTGAACGCGAGCCCGCATCCGAGAGCGCTGGCGACGAACAGCAGGGCGGCGATCACCATGACCCGGATGCGACCGAAGCGGTCGGCGATGCGCCCCGCGAACCACGCCCCGATCGCACAGCCGATGAGTGCGGAGGCGACCGAGAAGCCGAGCAGTGCCGGGCCGACGGCGAACTGCTCGCCGATCGCGCTGACCGCGCCGTTGATCACGGCCGTGTCGAACCCGAAGAGGAAGCCGCCGAGTGCCGCGGTCGATGCCACGAGCACGACCCGGGCGATCGGAACCGTCATGGCGTCGTCCGACGGTGAGGAAGAACTCATGGCAGACCTCCTTGTCCGCACCGTCGCGGGACCTCCCCGTCCGCATCGTGGCGGGAGGCGGCGACGTGTGGGACCACACTGGCGCCGCGTGCATACCCTGTCAAGGGGGACGCCCCGGGGCGGTGTCCGCGCGTGGGTACAGTGAGACCCATGCCGATCACCTTGCTCGGCGCGGCCGAGATCCGCGCGCTCGCCGCCAGTCTGGATGTGACCCCCACCAAGAAGCTGGGGCAGAACTTCGTCCACGACGCCAATACGGTGCGCAGGATCGTGCAGATCGCGGATGTGCACGCCGACGACCATGTGGTCGAGATCGGCCCGGGCCTGGGATCACTCACGCTCGCCGTGCTCGAGACCGGTGCCCGCGTGACCGCCGTAGAGATCGACCACCGGCTCGCGGCCCGCCTGGCGCAGACCGCGGCTGCACACGGGGTGCCCGACGGGCGCCTGTCGGTGATCGACGCGGACGCCATGAAGGTCGATGCCCTTCCCGGAGACCCGACCGTCCTCGTGGCCAATCTGCCGTACAACGTGTCGGTCCCGGTGCTGCTCCACTTCCTCGAGACCTTTCCCCACCTGCAGCGGGGGGTGGTGATGGTCCAGGCCGAGGTCGGGGAGCGCCTCGCCGCGTCGCCGGGATCGAAGGTGTACGGCTCGCCGAGCGCGAAGGCGGGATGGTACGGCCGATGGCGGCTCGCGGGATCGGTGTCTCGACAGGTCTTCTGGCCGGTTCCCAACGTCGACTCGGTGCTCGTCGCCTTCGAGCGTCACGCGCAGGTGCGGGCCGACGAGCAGCTGCGGCGCCGGACGTTCGCGGTGATCGACGCCGCGTTCGGGCAGCGGCGCAAGATGCTGCGCCAGGCGCTGTCAGGCGTGCTCGGAGGCAGCGCCGCCGCGGCGGCCGAGGTGCTGGAGGGGGCGGGAGTCGACCCGACCGCCCGGGGAGAGCAGCTCTCGATCGACGACTACCGGCGCATTGCGCAGGCCCTCTGACGTCCGCCGCGAGCGCCGTGCGCGCTAGCCTCGAGATATGAGCGAGGCCTCTCGATTCCGCGATGACGTCGCGGACCTGCACCGTCCCTACACCGCCGCCGCCGAGCGGTACAGCGCGACCGCGTACCGTCAGGTCGGCACGTCCGGCCTCTACCTGCCGCC
>JAUHYM010000121.1 GCA_030426515.1 Actinomycetes bacterium | reverse complement strand
CGGCCGACAGTGTCTTCCTCGACGAGGCGGCCATCCACGCCTCGATCGCCTCCCCCACGTACCTCGGCGCGGTGTGGCACACGCGCAGCAACGCGATCCTGCACCCGGCTCGACTGGCGGCAGGCCTTGCCGTCGAGGCGGAGCGCCAGGGCGCGACCGTGTTCGAGGGCTCGCGGGTCACGGGCATCGACTCGAGCGGGCAGCGCGTGCGGGTCACGACCGAGCGGGGCGCGATCTCGGCCGGGCAGGTGGTCCTCGCCACGAACGTGTTCCCGTCGCTGCTGCGCCGCAACAGCCTCATGACGGTGCCGGTCTACGACTATGTGCTCATGACCGAGCCGCTCACCGACGCGCAGTGGGATGCCGTCGGCTGGCGCGACCGGCAGGGCATCGGCGACATGGCCAACCAGTTCCACTACTACCGGCCGACGCAGGACGGACGCATCCTCTTCGGCGGGTACGACGCGATCTACCACTACGGCCGGAAGGTGCGGGCGACCTACGAGAACCGCCCGGAGTCGTGGCAGAAGCTGGCGAGCCACTTCTTCACGACCTTCCCGCAGCTCGAGGGTCTCACCTTCACCCACCGCTGGGCGGGGGCGATCGACTCCAGCACCCGCTTCTGCGCGTTCTACGGCACCGCTCGCGGCGGCCGCGTGGCCTACGCGTCCGGCTTCACGGGGCTCGGCGTGGGCGCGGCGCGCTACGCCGGCGAGGTCATGCTGGACCTCCTCGAGGGGGCCGACACCGAGCGCACCCGTCTTCGCATGGTGACCGAGCGCCCGCTGCCGTTCCCGCCGGAGCCGGCGGCGGCACTGGGGATCAACGCGACGCGCTGGTCGATGGACCGCGCCGACCACAACGGCGGCAAGCGCAACGTGCTGCTGAAGACGCTCGACGCCCTCGGTCTGGGGTTCGACTCGTGACCGCGGAGGAGACGGCGCCCGCGGACGCCCTCACGGCCGGCACCGCGCTGGATGTCGTCGCCCGCGCACTGACGCATGAGCCGATCGACGCCCACCAGGTGACCGCCGGAGCCCCCACCGCGGGCGCCGAGCGGCTCGGCGAGATCGCCGGCACCGAGGTGGGCGTGTGGGAGCACACACCGGGTGTGTCGACCGATGTGGAGGCCGACGAGGTTTTCATCGTCCTTGCAGGTTCCGGGACCGTCGCCTTCGACGACCCGGCGCTGTCGCCGATCGAGCTCGCCCCCGGCATCCTCGTGCGACTGGCTGCCGGCATGCGCACGACGTGGACGATCCGCGAGACCGTGCGCAAGGTGTACCTGACGCCGTAGGCGGGCTACCGGCCCGCGGAGCGGCGCACCAGCAGGGCGACGTGCAGCGCCGCCTGCGTCTCGCCGTCGTCCAGGTCCACGCCCAGCAGGTCCTCGATGAGGGCGATGCGCTGGTAGAACACCGAGCGCGACAGGTGCGACGCGGATGCGGCGGCGGTGCGGTTCGCGGGATGCGCGAGCATCGCCCCCAGCACGTCCAGCAGGTCGCCTCCGCGGGCGAGGTCGTGGTCGATGAGCGGGGCCAGCATCCGCTCGCCGTGATCGACCAGCCGGTGATCGTCACGCAGGCTCGTCACCAGCTGCATCAGCGGACGCTCGTCCGCGCGGCGCAGCTCGGTGCCGCGACGGTCTCGTCGCGAGCGGCCTCGGGCCAGGTCCGTCGCCTCCTGGAGCGAAACCAGCGCCGTGTCCAGGTCGCTCGCCGAGGTTCCGATCGAAAGCACCGCGCGGTCGCCGGCGCCTTCGGCCGCGGCGCGGACGAAGCCGATCGCGTCGTCGTCGCTGAAGCGCCGCCGCTCGGGGAGCGAGAGCAGGATCGTCGCCGCCGGGCCGGTGTAGCGCGAGGGCGCCGACCCGGTGAGCGCACGACCGCCGAGCGCCGTCGCCGCCGCATCCACCGCCTCGGCGGAGACGGGCACACCGGTGACCACGAGACCGAACAGGGTGCGCCCGGCCACCGGCAGCCCCGCGGCCTCGAGCCGGGCCGTCGCTCCGGCCACACCGGCGAATCGTCCCGACAGCAGTCCGTCCATGATCCGTCGGCGTCCGATGCGCCCCCACTCGTCGACGTCGCCGTCGGCCAGCCGCCCGACCGCCAGCGCGATCGCGCCCTGCTCGAGCACCGACTCGCGCCCGGCCGGGTGGGCGGGGCCGGGCAGCGCGATCAGGTGCCCCCAGCGCACGCCGCGCGCCTCGACGGGGATGATCAGCCACTCGTCCTCGCCGACCCGCCGACCGGCCGCGGGCGCCGCACGGCGATGCGCCGCGCGCGACTGCTGCTCCCAGCGGGAGAACAGGGTCTCCTGCAGGGCGAGCGGCGCCTCGGCAGTCACCACCTCGTGCGCGAGGTTCTCGAGCACGACCGGTGCGGCGAGGGTCTGGGCGAGCTGGGTCACGATGTAGTCGGCGGGCGAGCCGCGCAGCGCGAGCGCGGTGAAGCGCGTGCGCACCTCGTCGGCCGCGCGCAGCGCCGCGGTCTGCTCCGAGATGATGCGGCCGTGAATCGCCTCGGTGAGCGTGACGAACTTCAGCTCGCGGTGCAGCACGGCCAGAGCCAGCCCGTGCGCGCGGGCGGCCTCGATGACGACCGCCGGGGTGTACCGGTAGTGGGTGCCGAGTTCGAGCACGAGAGCTGCGAGCCCCGCGGCGCTGAGGTCGCCGATGAAGGCGCGCAGCTCGGCGGGATCGCTCGGCCACCCCGATCCGGTCGACAGCAGCAGTTCGCCGCCGTTGAGCAGCCGCGCCACACCCGCGCTGTCCGACACATGCACCCAGCGCACCCGAGCCGACAGCGCGTCGTCGCCCACCAGCACCTCCGGCACCCCATCGGCGACCGCCTCGAGCGCGAGGACCTCGCGCACCGTGGGCAGACTCTCATCCACACGGCGCGCGCCCGGACGATCCGTATGGATCGTGGGATCTTCGCGACGGTCAGGCATCTCGGGGGCCTCACATCCTTTGCAAAACTGGGTGACGCAAGCCTATGTGAACGTCGGTCGATCTGTCCGAACTGCCTGAGATTGGAACCCGAATGAGCCTTCTCCGCCACCACGTCGCCGGCGCGCCCGCCGGAGACGGCGCCCGCACCTCGCCCGTCTACAACCCCGCCACCGGCGCCGTGCAGCACGAGGTCGCCCTGGCGAGTGCGGACGAGACCGCGCAGGCCATCGCGGCCGCGAAGGCGGCTCTTCCCGGCTGGCGCTCGACGGGCCTCGTGCGGCGCGCGGACGTCCTGTTCCGGCTGCGGCACCTGCTGGTCGAGCGTCAGGACGAACTCGCGGCCATCATCACCAGCGAGCACGGCAAGGTGCTCGCCGACGCGAAGGGCGAGATCAGCCGCGGCATCGAGAACGTCGAGTTCGCGGCGGGCCTGGTGCACCTGCTGAAGGGCGAGCACTCCGAGCAGGTCGCGCGCGGCGTCGACGTGCACTCGGTCAAGCAGCCCGTGGGCGTCGTGGCCGCGATCACCCCGTTCAACTTCCCGGTGATGGTCCCGCTGTGGATGACCGCCTCGGCCATCGCCTGCGGCAACACGGTCGTGCTCAAGCCCAGCGAGAAGGACCCGTCGGCCTCGCTGTTCCTCGCGAAGCTCTTCGAAGAGGCGGGCCTTCCGGCCGGCGTGCTCAACGTCGTGCAGGGCGACAAGGAAGCCGTCGACACCCTTCTCGACTCGCCCGACGTGCGCGCCGTGAGCTTCGTGGGCTCGACGCCCATCGCACGGTCGATCTACGCGCGCGGCACCAGGAACGGCAAGCGCGTGCAGGCCCTGGGCGGCGCCAAGAACCACATGGTGGTCATGCCTGACGCCGACCTGGACGGCGCTGCCGATGCCGCGGTGTCGGCCGCCTACGGCTCGGCGGGCGAGCGCTGCATGGCCGTCTCGGTTCTCGTCGCCGTCGGCGGCGAGACCGCCGACGCGCTGGTCGCGAAGGTGTCCGAGCGCATGCGGAAGCTCACCATCGGCGACGGCACCGACGCCGCCAGCGAGATGGGACCGCTCATCACCGGCGAGCACCGCGACAAGGTCGCCTCGTACGTGACCGGCGCCGCCGCCGAAGGGGCCACGGTCGTCGTCGACGGCACGCAGCAGGGCTTCGAGGGGGACGGCTTCTTCCTCGGCGTCTCCCTGGTCGACGACGTGCGGCCGGGCATGAAGGTGTACGACGACGAGATCTTCGGGCCCGTCCTGTCGGTGGTCCGCGTCGACACCTACGACGAGGCGGTCGCGCTGATCAACGACAACCCGTTCGCGAACGGCACCGCGATCTTCACCCGGGACGGCGGCACCGCCCGCAGCTTCGAGTACGACATCGAGGTCGGCATGGTCGGCGTGAACGTGCCGATCCCCGTGCCGATCGGCGCGTACTCGTTCGGCGGCTGGCGCAACTCGCTGTTCGGCGACGCGCACATCTACGGCCCCGAGTCGATCCACTTCTACACCCGCTCCAAGGTGGTCACCACGCGCTGGCCGGACCACACCCCCACCCAGGTCGACCTGGGCTTTCCGAGCAACCACTGAGCGCCATCCGACCCTCTGGAGACCCCGTGACCGACACGCTCACCACCACACCGACCGCCGTCCCGCTCGGCCTGCCCGACCCTGAGGCGGGCGCGCGGGTACGTGCCGACGACCGGGCGCACGTCTTCCACTCGTGGAGCGCGCAGGCTCTCATCGACCCGCTGCCGGTCGCCCGCGGCGAGGGCGCCACGTTCTGGGACTACGAGGGCAACGCGTACCTCGACTTCAGCTCGCAGCTGGTCAACCTGAACCTGGGGCACCAGCATCCCGATCTGGTCGCCGCGATCCAGACTCAGGCGGGGCGGATGGCCACCATCCAGCCCTCGATGGCGAGCGATGTGAGGGGCGAGCTCGCCCGGCGCATCGCGCGGGTCGCTCCGGAGGGCATGGAGAAGGTGTTCTTCACCAACGGCGGGGCGGATGCCAACGAGAACGCCGTCCGGATGGCTCGCCTGGTGACCGGTCGCCGCAAGGTGCTCTCGGCGTACCGCAGCTATCACGGGAACACGTCCACCGCGATCTCGCTCACCGGCGACCCGCGTCGGTGGCCGAACGAGCCGGCCGACGGCTCGGTCGCGCACTTCTTCGGCCCCTACCCGTACCGCTCGCCGTTCCACGCCACCAGCCCCGCCCAGGAGACCCAGCGGGCGCTCGAGCACCTCGAGCAGACGATCATCCTCGAGGGCGCGTCCACCATCGCCGCGATCATCCTCGAGACCGTCGTGGGCACCAACGGAGTGCTCGTGCCGCCCCCGGGCTACCTGCAGGGCGTGCGCGAACTGTGCGACCGGTTCGGCATCATGTACATCGCCGATGAGGTCATGGTCGGCTTCGGTCGCATCGGGGAGTGGTTCGCGATCGACCGCTTCGGCGTCACCCCCGACCTGATCACCTTCGCGAAGGGGGTCAACTCGGGGTACGTGCCCCTGGGCGGCGTGATCATCTCGGACCGCATCGCGGCGCACTTCGACACGCTCGCCTTCCCGGGCGGCCTGACCTACTCGGGGCACCCGCTGGCGTGCGCGGTGGGCATCGCGACGTTCGAGGTGTTCGAGCGTGACGGCATCCTCGCCCGTGTGCGTGACCTCGGCGAGCGCGTCGTCGAGCCGCGGCTGCGCGCGATCGCCGAACGCCACCGGTCGGTGGGAGACGTGCGCGGAGCCGGTCTGTTCTGGGCCATCGAACTGGTGCGCGACCGCGAGACCCGCGAGCCTCTCGTGCCGTTCAACGCCTCCGGCCCTGCCGCCGCTCCCATGGCGGCAGTCGCCGCCGCGTGCAAGCGGGACGGCCTTTCGCCGTTCATCCACTTCAACCGTCTGCAGGTCGCCCCGCCGCTGATCATCTCGGAGGACGACCTCGTGCGCGGCCTGGACGTGATCGACCGCGCGCTGGGGGCCGCCGACGCCGCGCTCTGAGCGGCCGACGAACCCCGCGGGCGCTCCGACGTTCATAGCCGACCCATAGCGTCGCCCTAGGTGTCACCAGGGCCCACCCGGTGTAGTCGTGCGCATGGCACCCGACGACACCCCACCGACCCCGCGACCTGCCCGACGCACGGTGCTGCGCGCCGCGATCGCAGGCTCCATCGCCATCGCCCTCACCGCTGGCGGCGGAGCGGCGTGGGCGCTCGACCGCTTCGTGATCCCCAAAGTCGAGGTCTCCGACGTCGCCGCCTACGAGGAGGAGCAGTCGGGCGCCGCCGCGGCCGCGACCGCGGACGACACCGCGGCTGATCCCGTCGTCACCGACTCGACCTTCACCTCGGATGACGCGTCGATCGCGATCACCTCGCACACCACCGGATCCGGTGCCGACACCGTCACGTACTACGTCGCCGACGTCGTGCTCAGCGATGCCACGGTGCTGCGCAGCGCGTTCGCGAACAACCAGTTCGGCGAGAACATCACCGCGCTGGTCAGCGAGACGGCGACGGCGAACGGCGCGGTGTTCGCGATCAACGGCGATTACTACGGCTTCCGCGACACGGGCATCGTGATCCGCAATGGGGTCGTCTACCGCGACGCCCCGGCCCGCGAGGGGCTGGTGTTCTACGACGACGGCACCGTGGCGGTCTACGACGAGACCTCGACCTCCGCCGACGAGCTCCTGGAGGCCGGCGCCTGGAACACCCTCAGCTTCGGTCCGGCGGTCGTCGAGGACGGCGCGGTGGTCGCGGGGATCGACGACGTCGAGATCGACACGAACTTCGGAAACCACTCGATCCAGGGCTCGCACCCGCGCACCGCGGTGGGGGTGATCGACGAGAACCACCTCGTGTTCGTCGTCGTCGACGGGCGTGATGAGGGCTACAGCAGGGGCGCGACCATGACCGAGCTCGCCCAGATCATGGTCGACCTGGGCGCCACGACGGCCTACAACCTGGACGGCGGCGGATCGGCCGAGATGTGGTTCGACGGCGAGGTCGTCAGTCAGCCTTCCAACGGGGGCGAGCGCGCCACCAGCGACATCCTGTACATCGCAGGCTGACATGAGCGTCGTCCTCATCCCGGCCCTGGAGCCCGACATGCGTCTTGCGACCCTCGTGCGGGCGCTGCGCACCGCCGCACCGGACCGGCCGGTCCTGGTCGTCGACGACGGATCGACGGATGCGGTGGAGCCGGTCTTCGCCGCCACCGCCGCCGCGGGAGCGATCGTGCTGCGTCACGCGGCGAACCGCGGCAAGGGCGCGGCGCTGAAGACGGGCCTCCAGGCCGTGCGGGCCCGGTTTCCCGGGCACGGCGTGGTGACCGCCGACGCCGACGGCCAGCACACCCCCGCCGACATCGAGCGGGTCGCCCAGCGCCTCGCGGGCGACGAGCGGGCGATCGTCCTGGGCACGCGGGCATTCACCGGCCCCGTCCCGTGGCGCAGCCGATGGGGCAACCGCGCGAGCAGCGCCGCGTTCGCGCTCGCGG
>JAUHYM010000004.1 GCA_030426515.1 Actinomycetes bacterium | reverse complement strand
GCCAGGATGAAACACATGAGCGTGATCGAGAACTCCAAAGTAACCGTCGTCGGGGCCGGCGCCGTCGGCTCCAGCACCGCCTATGCCTGTCTCATGCGTGGCTCCGCGCGCCACGTCGCCCTCTACGACATCGCCACCGCCAAGGTCGAGGCCGAAGTGCTCGACCTCGCCCACGGCACCCAGTTCACCGGTTCGACCGAGGTCTCGGGCGGCAGCGACATCTCGGTCGCCGCCGGCTCCCACGTCGTCGTCATCACCGCGGGAGCGGCGCAGAAGCCCGGCCAGACCCGCATCGAACTCGCCGGCATCAACGCGAAGATCGTCGGCTCGATCATGTCCCAGATCGTGGATGTCGCCCCCGACGCCATCTTCGTCATCGTCACGAACCCCTGCGACGTGCTCGCCGCCCTCGCCTTCGAGCAGTCCGGCCTGCCGCGGGAGCGGGTGTTCGCGTCGGGCACCGTGCTCGACACATCGCGTCTGCGGTGGAAGCTCGCCCAGCGCGCCGGCGTCTCACCCTCGAGCGTCCACGCGTACATCGCGGGCGAGCACGGCGACACCGAGTTCGCCCTCTGGTCGACCGCGACCATCGGGACGGTGCCCATCCTGGACTGGATCCCCGAGGACCAGCCCCCGTTCACCCGCGCCGAGCTCGACGAGATCGCGGTCGACGTTCGCGACGCCGCGTACAAGGTGATTCAGGGCAAGGGCGCGACCAACTACGCCATCGGCGTCTCGAGTGCCCGCATCGTCGAGGCCATCCTGCGCGACGAGAGCGCCGTCATGCCGGTCTCGCCCGTGCTCGAGGACTTCCACGGCATCAGCGGGATGGCCCTCTCGGTGCCCTCGGTCGTCAACGCGCGCGGCGCCCGCCCGGTGCGCGAGACCGCGTTCTCGGAAGAGGAGCTCGACAAGCTGCGCCACTCCGCCGACTCGCTCATCGCCGTCGCCGACGATCTGCGCGGCTGACCTCGCCTCACCTCTGCGCCGACGCCCCGCCTCGTGCGGGGCGTCGTGCCGTTCCGGCGCCTGTCGGAGGCCGCGACTAGCCTGTCTTCATGGCCACACGCCGCGCGACCACCGCGCCCTACCGCTGCACCGAGTGCGGGTGGACCGCGATCAAATGGGTCGGTCGCTGCGGCGAGTGCCAGCAGTGGGGCACGGTGGTCGAAGCCGCGGAGCAGACCGGCATCGTCCGGTCCGTCGCCCCCGTGGCACCGGGCGCTGCCCGCGCGGCACGACCGATCACCGAGCTCGACACGCGAGACACGCCGCGCCGGTCGACCGGGGTCGCCGAGTTCGACCGGGTGCTGGGCGGCGGGCTGGTGCCGGGCGCGGCGATCCTGCTGTCCGGCGAGCCGGGCGTGGGCAAGTCGACCCTGCTGCTGGATGTCGCCGCGGCCAGCGCCCGCGCGGGTCACCGCGTCCTGTACGCCAGCGCCGAGGAGTCCACCGCCCAGGTGCGCCTGCGCGCCGAGCGCACCGGCGCGCTGCACGACGAGCTGTACCTGGCCAGCGAGACCGACCTCGCGACGATCCTCGGCCACGTCGACGACGTCTCCCCGGACCTCCTGATCGTCGACTCGGTGCAGACGGTGTCGTCGTCGCTGTCCGAGGGCCTGGCGGGGCATCCCGGTCAGGTGCGCGAGGTGGCTGCCGCGCTCATCCGCACGGCCAAGGAGCGCAACCTCCCCGTGATCGTCGTCGGGCACGTCACCAAGGACGGGTCGATCGCCGGCCCCCGCATCCTCGAGCACCTCGTGGATGTGGTGTGCCACTTCGAGGGCGACCGGCAGACGGCGCTGCGCTTCGTGCGCGCACTGAAGAACCGCTTCGGTCCCACCGACGAGGTCGGCTGCTTCGAGATGACCGGCGACGGGATCGCCGAAGTCCCCGACCCGAGCGCGCTGTTCCTCGGCCACGGCGACCCGGTGGCCGGCACGTGCGTCACGATCGCGCTCGAGGGGCGCCGTGCCCTGCCGGTCGAGGTGCAGGCCCTGACCCTGGAGGCCTCCGGCCCCAACCCGCGCCGCGTGGTCAACGGGGTCGACTCCGCGCGCGTCGCGATGGTGCTGGCTGTCCTCGATCAGCGGGCCGGGGTCCGCCTGTCGGGCCACGACGTGTACGTGAGCACCGTCGGCGGCGTCCGGCTGGTCGAGCCCGCTGCGGATCTTGCGATCGCGATCGCGATCCGCAACGCGCTGCATGACGAGGCGCTGGCACCGGGTGTCGCAGTGGTCGGCGAGCTGAGCCTGGCGGGCGAGGTCCGCCCGGTCACGCAGGCCTCACAGCGCCGCAGCGAGGCGCAGCGGCTCGGGTACCGCACGGTGGTGGATGCCGACTCGCGGACGATCTCGGGCGCGATCGGCGATCTGGGCAGGCACACCCGGCGCGTCCCGCGCCAGCCCTCCGTCCGCGACGAGCCGCCCGCGTTCTGACGACGGGTTCGGTGCCGCAGGACGCCGCGCGTCAGGCGTCGAGCGCCTTGATGATCTCGTCGGGGGTCGCCTGCATGGGGTGAGGGCCTGCGATGTCGAAGAACACCGTCGTGATCTCGTCGCGATGCGTGCCGAGGAACGCCCTCAGCGCGGACGGCGCCTGCAGCGCCACCGCTGGGGGCAGCGTCGCCGGTTTGTGCGCGGCGTCGCTGAACAGCAGCAGCGCGACATCCCCGGTCTTCGCGTCCCGGTAGGTCCACACCTCGCCGACGTCGAGCGGGTTGTCCCGGTCGCCCGGCTTCATCAGCGGCACGACGGTCGGGCCGTGCCGCAGCGCGAACGCAACGGCCGCGACATCCTGCGTCTGCAGCGCGTCGCCGAGCTGCGTGTTGCGGAACTCGACCTTGGTCGCGCGGTCGCGCTTCTTGCCCGATGCCATCCCCCCAGGGTAGTCAGCCTGAGGAAAGGGGCGGGCCCTCTCGAATCTTCCATTGGGGACTGGCTGATTCGAGAGGGCCCTATGTCGTCTCGGCGGGTCCGGGGACCGGTTCGCTGGGGTCGATTCCGGTTCACGCTACTGGGGAACAGCGGGGACTCACGATCCGAGAACTGGCTCAAGTCTACGACTCGGTCAATGAGCCGTATGTCCCCTCTTCAGGGGACAAGCGGGAGGCGAATGTGCAATCTGAGGCGGATTCGATCGCTCGGTGAGCAGATTGCGCATCGAAAATCGAGCCGAAAATGACAGTTCTCTCATGTACGGCGATACGACCCCGGGGTACCGGCGACGACGGGCGTGGAAGAGCTGATCACCAGAGCTGGAAGGTCGTCGTGACATCGCTGACGACGCCGCCGATCTCGACCTCCAGGTGGTAGGTCGCGCCCCCGCCGCCGGCGGTCGGCCGGCTCTCTGCCTCGCAGGTCTCGACCGACGAGCGGGTGCGGTCCCACTCCAGCGGCTCGCCGCTGGTCACCGTCTGCCCCGACTCGAGCATGACGATCATGTCGCTCGGATCGCTCTGACAGTCGGTCGAACGCCACCACGTGTCGCTCCCACTGGTCACCGTGAACGCCTGCGTGGTCGTCCCGACGTTCATGATGCACTCCTCACCGTGATTGGTGAGCTGGATCGAGAACTGCGGATTCTCGCCCCCGCCGTAGCTGTCCTTGTCGGTGAGCGCAGCGACCTCGAGGTCGCTGGGCCGGCAGGCCTGCGCGGTGATGCTCGGCGACGGACTGGGCGCCGCGGATGCGGTCGCTGTGGCGGTCGGCTCCGCATCCTCCTCCCCCTGCTCCGCCGCGACCGTGCTGACGCCGAACGGCAGCTCGTCGATCGTGGGGGCGGTGGTCGCGGTCGGCGAGACCGGCGGGAGCGCGGTGGGCTCCCCCGCGGCCCGCCACGGCTGGGCGATGAGCAGCCACACGCCGACGCCGACGGCGATGAGGATCAGCAGCAGGACGAGCCGACGCCTGCGGTACACCCCGGGCGAGTGCTTGCGCCGGCGCGGCTGCGGGTCTGACATGCCTCCAGGGTAAAGCGGCAGGCAGGGCAGGCCCGGGATGCCGCGCGCGTGCCGGTCCGCGCATTCAGGAGACGCTCAGCCGCCGGGGCGGCGACGGGCGGCATCCCGATCGGAATCAGGACAGCGGCTTGATCATCCGGGTGTTGCCGAGCGTGTTCGGCTTGACGTGGGCGAGGTCGAGGAACTCCGCGACACCCTCATCAGGGCTGCGGATGAGCTGCGAGTACACGTCGGGGTCGACGATCTGCTCGCCGATCGGCGAGAACCCCCGGCGCGTGAAGAACTCGACCTCGAAGGTGAGGCAGAACAGCCGACTCAGCCCCAGCGCCCGCGCGTTGGCCTCGAGGCCCTCGACGATGCCGCGGCCCACCCCGCGATGCAGCCAGTCGTCGGCGACGATGAGCGTGCGGATCTCGCCCAAGTCCTCCCACATCACGTGGAGGGCGCCGCACCCCACGATGCGTCCGTCGTCGGTCTCGGCGACGAGGAACTGCTGGACCGCCTCGTAGAGCACGACGAGGTCCTTGCCGAGGAGGATGCGCCGCTGCACGTACGGCTCGAGCATGACCTGGATCGCCCGGACGTCGCCGGCACGGGCCGGACGGATGCGGTACGAGGTCATCCCCCCACCCTAACGGCCGGGCCCTGGGCGCCCGCCGCACAGACGAAGGGAGCGGACACCCGCAGGCATCCGCTCCCTCTCGTCGAGGCCGGTGGCTACTCGATCGCCATGTCCGGCGTGGCGGCGATCTCGTGACCGCCGACGACGCCGACCGCGACCTTCTCGCCGCGCGGACCGTGCTCGAAGGTGAACTCGCCGTTCTCGGCATCCACCTTCACGTGGTCGCCGGGGTTGAGCTCGCCGTGGAGGATCTTCTCGCTGAGCTGGTCCTCGATCTCGTGCTGCATCGCGCGGCGCAGCGGGCGTGCGCCGAGCGCCGGGTCGAACCCGACCTCGATGAGCCGCTCCTTGGCCGGCAGCGACAGCTCGATCGTCATGTCGCGGTCGAGCAGACGCTCGCCCAGGCGCTTGGTGAACAGATCCACGATCTGCACCAGCTCCTCCTTGGTGAGCTGCGGGAACACGATGATGTCGTCGACACGGTTGAGGAACTCGGGCTTGAAGTGCCGCTTGAGCTCTTCGTTGACCTTGCCCTTCATCCGGTCGTACGTCGTGGACGTGTCGCCCTCGACCTGGAACCCGACCGGGCCGCCGGCAATCGCCTGCGAGCCGAGGTTGGTGGTCATGATGATGACGGTGTTCTTGAAGTCGACGATGCGACCCTGCCCGTCGGTCAGGCGACCTTCCTCGAGGATCTGCAGCAGCGAGTTGAAGATGTCGGGGTGGGCCTTCTCGATCTCGTCGAACAGCACCACGCTGAACGGCTTGCGCCGCACCTTCTCGGTCAGCTGACCGCCCTCTTCGAAGCCGACGAACCCGGGAGGGGCGCCGAACAGCCGCGACACGGTGTGCTTCTCACCGAACTCCGACATGTCGAGCGAGATGAGCGCGCCCTCGTCGTCGAACAGGAATTCGGCGAGCGCCTTGGCGAGCTCGGTTTTTCCGACGCCCGTGGGGCCGGCGAAGATGAACGAGCCCGACGGGCGCTTCGGGTCCTTCAGCCCGGCGCGCTGACGGCGGATGGTCTTCGACAGGGCGGCGATCGCCTCTTCCTGGCCGATGACGCGCTGGTGCAGCGCCTTCTCCATGAAGACCAGGCGCGAGCTCTCCTCCTCGGTGAGCTTGAACACCGGGATGCCGGTGGCCTGGGCGAGCACCTCGGCGATCAGTCCCTCGTCGACGACGGCGTGCGACGCCACGTCACCCGAGCGCCACTGCTTCTCGAGGCGCAGCCGCTCCGCCAGGAGCGACTTCTCCTCGTCGCGCAGCGAGGCGGCCTTCTCGAAGTCCTGCTCCTCGCTCGCGGTCTCCTTGTCTTCGCGGACCTTGGCGATCTTCTCGTCGAACTCGCGCAGCTCGGGCGGGCTCGACAGGATCGACAGGCGCAGGCGGGCACCGGCCTCATCGATCAGGTCGATGGCCTTGTCGGGCAGGAACCGGTCGCTGATGTACCGGTCGGAGAGGTTCGCGGCGGCGACGATCGCGCCGTCGGTGATCTGCACCTTGTGGTGCGCCTCGTACCGGTCGCGCAGGCCCTTGAGGATGTTGATCGAGTGGGGCAGCGACGGCTCGTTGACCTGGATCGGCTGGAAGCGGCGCTCCAGCGCAGCATCCTTCTCGAAGTGCTTGCGGTACTCGTCGAGGGTGGTCGCACCGATGGTCTGCAGCTCGCCGCGGGCCAGCAGCGGCTTCAGGATGCTGGCTGCGTCGATCGCGCCCTCGGCGGCGCCGGCGCCCACGAGCGTGTGGATCTCGTCGATGAAGACGATGATGTCGCCGCGGGTGCGGATCTCCTTGGTGACCTTCTTCAGACGCTCTTCGAAGTCGCCGCGGTAGCGGGAGCCGGCGATGAGCGACCCGAGATCGAGGGAGTACAGCTGCTTGTCCTTGAGCGTCTCGGGCACCTCGCCCTTGACGATCGCCTGCGCGAGGCCCTCGACGACGGCGGTCTTGCCGACGCCGGGCTCGCCGATCAGCACCGGGTTGTTCTTGGAACGGCGCGACAGGATCTGCATAACGCGCTCGATCTCCTTCTCGCGCCCGATGACCGGGTCGAGCTTGTTGTCGCGCGCGGCCTGGGTGAGGTTGCGACCGAACTGGTCGAGCACCTGCGATCCGCCCTGGGCGCTGCCGGGCTGCTCGTGCGCGGCGCCCGAGACGGCGGCCGGCTCCTTGCCCTGGTAGCCGGAAAGCAGCTGGATGACCTGCTGGCGCACCTTGTTGAGGTCGGCGCCGAGCTTGACGAGCACCTGCGCGGCGACGCCCTCGCCCTCGCGGATGAGGCCGAGCAGGATGTGCTCGGTGCCGATGTAGTTGTGACCGAGCTGCAGCGCCTCGCGCAGCGACAGCTCGAGCACCTTCTTGGCGCGGGGGGTGAAGGGGATGTGGCCGGTGGGCTGCTGCTGGCCCTGGCCGATGATGTCCTGCACCTGCTCGCGCACGGCGTCGAGCGAGATGCCGAGGGACTCGAGCGCCTTGGCAGCGACTCCCTCACCCTCGTGGATCAGCCCGAGCAGGATGTGCTCGGTGCCGATGTAGTTGTGGTTGAGCATCTTCGCCTCTTCTTGGGCGAGCACAACCACACGACGGGCACGGTCGGTGAATCTCTCGAACATCGTTCACTCCTCAGGCGCAAAGCCGAAAACGGGGCGCTTCTGGGGCGCCTTGCCATCGAGAGTAACCAGCGGGAGAGCGAGGAATGCCCGTGTTCGCCAGGGGCATACAGGCTCAGCCCGGCGGGATCGGGCTCCAGTTCGCCCCGTAGATCTTCAGCGTGACGTCGTCGAAGCCGCCGCCGGTGAGCACCAGGTCGACGTCGGGCTGGTCGCGATGCCCGTCGGCGAAGGCCAGGGTGGTCCGCGGTGCGAGATCCGCGGTGCAGGGGGTGGTCTCGTCCAGATCGGCGAACGTGACCGTGATCTCGGATTCGGCGGTGGTCTCGGCCCCCTCGAACACGGGCTCGCAGGTGGAGCTGCCGTAGCTGAGGATGATGAACTGCCCGTCCTGCTGGGTCCAGCCGGCGGTGGGCGGTAGCTGGGTCTCGTCGGCGTCGTCGGGCGAGAGCCCCGGCACCCCGTTGATCGTCACGGCGCCCTCATAGCCCGGCCCGGACACGTCGATGGTGAGGTCGTCCTGCGGGTCGACGCCGTCCGGCACCGCGACGAGGGTGATGCGTGGCGCCATGTCGCGCGTGCACGGCTCGTCCTCGGCGGGATCGGCGAGGACGACGGCGAGCGCACCGGCGTCGGTGACCGTCACCTCGTCAGTGGTGGGAACGCACGACGAGCTGCCCTCGGTGATGAGACCGATCGACCGCCCCGATTCCAGCCAGGCGGCATCGACGAGGATCTGCTGCTCGTTGCCCCCGTCGGGCACCTCCTGCCCGTTGGACCCGGGGTCGACCGAGGTCCCGGTGGCGCAGCCGGCGAGAGCGGCGGTCAGCGTGAGCGCCGCGGCACCAGCTCCCCACGAGGCGATTCTGCGCGTCACGTCGGCTCCGTTCGTCGTCCCTCCTCCCAGCATGACGGATGCCGCCGCGCCGACGCGGCGCGCAGGGTCAGCGCGGCACGAAACGTGCGGGACCACAGGGCAACGGGACGCAGGGCCGCGTGCAGCGATAGAGCCCGATCAGCGGCTGCCGACGATCGGCACCCGCACCCCGCGATACTCGTCACCGTTGAGGATGGCTTGGACCTGGCCGTCGTCGAGCGAGGACGCGTCGAGCGAGACGGTGAGCACCCGCGGTGCCATGTCCATCGTGCAGGCGCGGTCGGCGGGCGGTGTCACGAACGTGACGGTGACCTCGGTCGCGGCGGTGGCCTCCGCCGCCTCCAGCTCGGGAGCGCATGTCGAGCTTCCCCACGTCAGCAGCGAGAATCCGTCCGACGCGTACCACCCGGCGCTCGGCTGATAGTCCGTCATGCCCGCGCTCGCGCCGTCGTCGGGCGCGGTACCCGCGGCCGCGGAGAGCTTCGTCGAGCCGGCATAGACGCCGGTCACCGTGATGTCGAGATCCGCGGACGGGTCGAAGCCGCCCTCGACGCCGACGAGCGTTGTCCGAGGTGCATAGTCGGCCGTGCAGGGCTGATCCTCGGGGTCGACGAGCTCGACGGTCAGCGCTCCGGTTTCGTACGAGATGTCCTCGGCCATCGGCACGCAGCTGCTGCTGCCCCACGTGACGATCCCGACCATGCGACCCTCGTCCAGCCACGCGGCGGCGAGCTGCGGCGCGGGCGGCTCGGCGGCCGGGTCCGATGCGGTCCCGCTTCCGGTGGCGCATCCCGCGATCACCAGCGGGGCGAGGGCGAGACCGGTCAGGGCGCGAAGGATGCGACTGTTCATTCTCGAATCATGTCGCCTTCGCCTGAGCATCACCGGAGCATCCGATTGCGATGCGGTAACGCCCTCAGGTCGTCTTCTCGGTCGCGGGGACCTGCGCGATCGCCTCGTCGAGCGAGGCGCGGATGTCGTCGATGAACGCCTCGATCGCCTCGGCCCCCGACTCGGGTCCTCCCGCCAGCATCCCGTCGGCGCCGAAGAGCACTGCTGTGGGGGTGGCCCAGTCGGCGATCGAGCCGCGGACGTAGTCGTGCACATCATGCAGCGACCCCTGCGGTCCGGTCTCGGTGAGCGGAGAGACCTCCGGGGGGAAGGTGAGCAGCAGCCGAAGATCCAGTTCGGGCAGCCGATTCCGGTACTCGGCGACCTTGTCGATCACCGGCTGGCACGACCCGCATGTGTGAGTCACGGCGAGCAGCAGGAGGGGCTTCTGCATCGCGAGTTGGCGAAGGTTCACCGTCGCGCCATCGGCAAGGACCACGGGGACGGAGGGGGTGCGCACGCGCACGTAGTCGAGCTCGGCCACCGAGCCGTCGACGGTCGCCGACTCCCCTTCGGCGAGACCAGAAGGCGTGCCCGCCGACGACGAGCCCGCATGGCGCTCATCGCGCGACGACGACTCGGGCCAGAGGATCACGCCGACCGTCACCGCCGCGATCACCAGTCCGGCCACCCACGCGGCCTGTCCCGCGGCCGCCGCGATCGCTCCGCCCCACAGCGGGGTCACGCCGATTGCGGCGACCGCACCGACCGCGAGTGCGAGCAGCCAGGCATTGCGGACGACCGTGACCGCGGTCACCGTCTTGCGCGCGCCGAAGCACGCGCACGAGGCGTCGTCGGGGCGGCGGACGAGCCGCACGACCATGACGAGGTAGACCGCCAGGATCGCCGCAGCGACGACGGCGGCCGCGACGCCCAGCAGCCCGCCGAGCACGGCGAGCGCGACCCCGAGGGCGATCTCGGCCCAGGGGTGCACCCGCAGCAGCCAGGCGCGGCGCAGGGCACGGGGCACGCCGAGTTCGGCCCAGCCCGTCAGGTCATCGGGGCGGACCAGCTTGGCGATGCCGCTCGCGACGAACACCGCGCCGAGCACGAGCGGCAGGATGACGGCGAGCGCGCTGATCATGATCCGATCCTACGGCGGGGCTCTCAGGCGCGGCCGGCCGCCGCGTGGACGTCGGCGTAGAACCGGGCGTGCGCGGCGGCGACCTCCGCGTCGTCCAACAGTCCTGCGGTGCGCGGCGCGGCGGCGGCGAGCCGGTCGCGCAGGGGCGGGTCGTCGGCGACGCGACGCAGGGCCGCGGCGAGCGCACCGGCATCCCGTGGCGGCACCCGCAGACCGTTCTCGCCGTCGGTCACCCACTCGGTGGGACCGCCCTCGTCGGCGACGACCGCGACGCACCCCGACGCGAGGTACTGGAGCACGTTCTGCCCCAGCGGCTCGGGCCGGCGCGAGTACTGCACCGCGACATCCCAGCGGGCGAGCGTGCCGGCCACGTCGTCGACGTGCCCGGGGAGGAACACCCGGCCGTCCACGCCGAGGTCGCGGGCACGGCGGCGCAGGTCGGCCGCGAACCCCTCGTGCCCGAATGGAGCGCCGCCGGCGAGCTCGAGGGTGGCGTCGGTGTCGCCGAACGCGTCGGCGAAGGCATCGAGCAGCAGGTCCTGCCCCTTCCACGGGTCGATGCGGGCCAGCATCCCGATGCGCAGGGGGCCCGGCGCCCGCTCGGCGCGCACGGCGCGGCGCAGTCCCGCGGCACTGGGGATCACGGCCGTGTGTGCGCTGTCACGCAGAAAGGGTGCGGCGGTGGCGAGCGTGGCCTGCGAGTTCGCGATCACCCCGTCGGCCCGCGGGAGCACGACCCGCGTCATCATCTCGGATCCGACGCGGCCGAGACTGTGCGCATCGACGGTGTCGCGCAGGTGCACCACGAACGGGGTGCGCGAGGTGACCGCCGCGAGCGCGCCGTAGGCGGCCGCGCGGGCGGTGTTGGCGTCGATCACATCAGCGGTGCGGAACGCCGGATGCAGCCGCGTGGCGACAGCCTGCGCGACCAGCCCGGCTGCCGCGGCGGCGACGCCCAGGACTCCGGCGGCGCTCACCCCGGCGGGCTGCGCGACACCGGACGTGCGAATCGGGATGCGTCCCTCGAGCGGCGCGTAGACGCCGCCGCGCTGGTCGGGGGGCAGCAGGAGCAGCGGACGCCACGCGGGCTGTGCCCGCAGCATCCGGGCCAGCGCGAACTCGGCGCCGCCGGTCACGGACGTGTGATCGAGGTGGAGCACGCGCAGCGTCGGGGCGGGGCCTGCCGCGGCTGCGCTCACGCGGGCTCCGCCGCGGGCAGGAGAGTCTCGGGGGTCGCGGCGGCCTGCGCGTACGCGAGCACATCGGGCTCCGACATGCCGAACAGCGCACGCCCGAGGTGCGCGAGCGCCGGCACCTCTTCGCCGATCATCTGCAGGTAGGCGTCGCGCCCGTGCCCCTGCGGGTCGATCACGTCGTCCTCGCCCGGCGCGGCGCTGCGGTGATCGGCGAGCAGATGCACGGTGTGCCGCAGATCGGCCACCGTCTGTGGGCGGGGACGCGCGGGAAGGGATGCCGCGGCGCGGCCCGCCTCGCGCATCGTGAAGGTGCGCCGCAGGGCGGCCGGCACCCGGCTGAGTGCTTCGTCGCGCTGGCGGCACGAGGCGGTGACGACGAGGTCGGCGTCGCGGATGAGCGCATCGGTGATCTGGGTCGCGGTGTGCCCCGAGCCGTCCCCGCCCAGCTGCGCGGCGATGTGACGGGCATCCTCCCCCATCGGGGCGCCGACCGGGGCCGCGAACCCCGCGCTGTGCACGTGGACCTGGGCTGCCACCTCGGCGGGCAGGTACCACGCGGCCCACTGACGAAGCAGGGCGTCGGCGAGAGCCGACCGGTGGATGTTGCCGGTGCACACGGTGAGGACGGTGAACTGCTCGGCCATCCCTCACCCCCGGCATCCGACATCACTGCCGCAACCCCCGGCGGCTATCGTTACCTGGGGAGCATAGCCGGGAGGGGATGTGCGCGTACTGCGGATCTCGCACAGCGCGACGGTGTCGGCGTGGCGAGGCCGCGAGCGGGCACTGCGGGCGCGCGGCGCCGAGGTGACCCTGCTGGCTGCGCGGTCCTGGCACGCCGGGGGTGCCGAGGTCACCCTCGCTGCGGGCGACGAGGCCGACACGGTGCCGGTGCGCACGTGGGGCCGGCATCCCGCGCTGTTCCTGTACGACCCGCGGCCGCTCTGGCACGCCTTGGGCGAGCGGTGGGATGTCGTCGACGTGCACGAAGAGCCGTTCGCGCTGGCCACCGCGGAGGTGCTCGCACTGCGGGCGCTGCGCCGTCGACGCGACCCGCTGGTGCTCTACACCGCCCAGAACCTCGACAAGCGCTATCCCGTGCCGTTCCGGTGGCTCGAGCGGTGGGCGCTGCGGGCCGCGTCGGGGGTCTCGGCGTGCAACACCGAGGCGGCGCGCATCGTCGAGCGCAAGGGGTTCGCCGGGCGTGCGCGGGTGATTCCGCTGGGCGTCGAACGCAGCGACCCCGCGCCCGACACGACGCGCCAGGCGCCGCCGGTGGAGAGCGAGATCACCGTCGGGTTCGTCGGCCGGCTCGTGCCCGAGAAGGGCCTCTTCACCCTGCTCGATGCCCTGGCGCGCGAGCCGCGGCTGCGGGCACGGTTCGCCGGGGGCGGGCCCGCGGATGGCGACATCGCCTCCCGCGCGGCGGAGCTGGGTGTCGCCGACCGCGTCGAGCGGGTGGGTCAGGTGCCGCCGGAGCAGATCGCGGGGTTCTACCGGTCGGTGGACGTGCTCGCCGTGCCCTCGATTCCGACCGCGCGCTGGACGGAGCAGTTCGGACGGGTCGCCGTCGAGGCGATGGCCGAGGGCACGCCCGTCGTCTCGAGCGATGCCGGAGCGCTGCCGGATGTCGTCGGCGGAGCGGGCCTGGTGGTGCCGCACGGCGACGCGGACGCGCTCGCGACCGCGCTGGTCGACGCGGCGGGAGCGCGGCGTGAGGAGCTGGTCGCGCGCGGCCGCGAGCGGGCGGCGGAATGCTCGTGGGATGCCGTCGCCGACGCGTACCTCGACCTGTACGGGGCGGTGCGGCATGCGGCATCCGAGCGCCCGGACCCGGCGCTGGAGATCGCGGTCGTCGCCTACGGGTCGCCCGAGCTGCTGCGGGCCGCGCTCGAACCGGTCGCCGGGATGCCGGTGACCGTCGTCGACAACTCGTCGATGCCGGCGATCGCCGCGCTGTGCGACGAGCTCGGGGTGCGGTACATCGACCCTGGCGGGAACCTCGGGTTCGGCGCGGCGGTGAACGTGGCGCTGCGCGACCGTCTCTCCCCCGACGCCGACCTGCTGCTGCTGAACCCGGATGCGCGGATCTCGCCCGACGACATCGCGCGGCTGCACACCGCGCTGCGCGCGAACCCGCGGCTGGCCAGCGTCGGGCCGGCGCAGGTGGATGACGCGGGCACGGCCGCGCGGGTGGTGTGGCCCTTCCCCTCGCCGCGCAACAGCTGGCGCGAAGCGGTGGGCCTGGGGCGCCTGCAGAGCGGCGGCCGGTTCGTGATCGGCTCGGTGCTGCTGCTGCGCGCCGAGGCGCTCGCGCAGGTGGGCGGGTTCGACGAGCGGTTCTTCCTCTATGCCGAGGAGACCGACTGGGCGTACCGCGCGCACCGCCTCGGCTGGCGGCACGCGGAGGTGACCACGGCGCACGCGTTCCACCAGGGCGCGGGCACAAGCACCGATCCGCGGCGACGCGAGGCGCACTTCTTCGCGTCGCAGGAGCGGTATCTGCGCAAGCACTTCGGCGCGATCGGGTGGCAATCGGCCCGGCTCGCCGCCTGGGCGGGAGCGATGGTGCGCGCCGCCGTGCTGCCGGGCGACCGCGGGCGGGCCGCGCGTCGCCGCGCCGCGATCTACCGGCTCGGTCCGGTGCGGGTCGAGCGGCGCTTCCGGCGGGAGCCGGGCTGATGCACATCGTGCAGATCGTGCCGTTCCTCGGCCCCGGCAGCGGGGTCGCGGGGGTCGCCTACAACCTGCAGGAGCAGTTCCGCGCGGACGGGCACACCGTCGAGGCGTTCACGATGGCGACCGCGGGGTACCGAAGGAAGCGGCCGTGGCCGAAGACGCCGCTGTTCCGCGCGTTCGCGCTCATGCGTCGGATGGTCTGGTTCACCACGGTCGGCACGTATCGCGCCCAGCGCTTCCTCGCGGCGCGCCCGGGCGCGGTGTCGATCTGTCACAACAACGCGATGGTGGGCGACGTCTACGTCAACCACGGCGTGGTGGTCGCGGCGATGCGCGCTCGCGGCAGGGGCCTCTGGCGCGTGCTGCGCAACCCCACCCACCCGTTCACGTTCTTCCGAGACCTGATCCGCTACCGCAGCCGCATCCACCGGGCGGTCGTGGCGCTGTCGGAGTCGGAGGCCGACACGCTGCGGCAGGTGTACGGAAAGGTCACCCCCCGCATCGAGGTCATCCCGAACGGCGTCGACCTGCAGCGGTTCCGCCCGCCCACGCCCGACGAGCGAGCCGCCGCGCGGGCGACCTTTCATCTCGACGCGGAGGACCGCGTCGTGCTGTTCGTCGGTCACGAGTTCCGCCGCAAGGGGCTGGAACACGCGATCGCCGCACTCGCCCACGCGCCCACGGTCCTCTTGCTGGTCGTCGGGGGGTCTGCCGGCATCATCGACGAAGCGACGACCCAGGCGGAGCAGCTCGGGGTGCGCGAGCGCGTGCTGTTCGTCGGTCCGCGCTTCGACCTGCCGCTGTTCCTCCACGCCGCCGACATCTTCATCCTGCCCAGCAGCTACGAGGCGAACGCCCTCGTCGTCCTCGAGGCTCTCGCGGCGGGACTCCCGGTTCTCGCGACGCGCGTCGGCTACGCGCCGGAGGTCATCGAAGACGGCGTGAACGGCTATCTCATCGACCAGGATGCCGCCCGGATCGGCGACCGGATGGAAGAGCTCGCGGCCGCACACCTGGAGGCATGGGCGCCGCGCGCCCGCGCCGCGGCCGAGCAACACGGGTGGGCAGCGACGGCCCGCGCGTACGAGGCGCTGCTGCGGGAGCTCGACACGGGCGCGGAGGGCCGGTCGTGACCGGTGAACCCGCGACCGGCACGGACTACGCTGGAGCGATGGCCCGTGAGCACGGTTCCGCGCCCCTGCGCATCGTGCACGCCGTGCGCTCCGACCGCTTCGCCGGCGTCGAACGGTTCATCCTCACTCTCGCGCTCGCGCAGCGCGCCGCGGGGCACCGGGTGGTCGTGATCGGGGGCGCACCCGAGCGCATGGAGCCCGAGCTCACCGCCGCCGGCATCCCCTTCCTGCGCGGGCGGACGACCGCCGGTGTGAAGGCCGCGCTGCTGCGCGCGCAGGACGCCGACGTCGTCAACACGCACATGACCGCCGCGGACCTCGCCGCCGCCGCACTGCGTGCGCTGCCGCACCGACCGGCGATCGTCTCCACCCGCCACTTCGCGCATCCGCGCGGGGGCCTCGGGCCGGTCCGCTGGGATGCACTGGTCGACCGCATCGCCGACGCGGACCTCGCGATCAGCGACGCGGTCGCCGACGCGATCCGCGTGCCCAGCACCGTCGTGCACAGCGGGCTGCCCGAAGGGGCGGCCGTGCCGCGGAATCCGCAGCAGACCGTGCTGATCGCCCAGCGCCTGCAGCCCGAGAAGCGCACCGAGATCGGCATCCGCGCCTTCGCGGCCTCGGGCCTGGCGCGCGACGGGTGGATGCTCGACATCGCCGGCGACGGCGGCGAACGGGCGCCCCTCGAGCGGCTGGTCGACGGGCTGAGCCTGTCGGGGTCCGTGCGGTTCCTGGGCCAGCGCTCCGACATCCCCGAGCTGATGAGCACGGCTGGCGTGCTGCTCGCCCCCTGCCCGACCGAGGGCCTAGGGCTCACGGTCCTCGAAGCGATGGGCGCGGGGCTGCCCGTCGTCGCCGCGCGCGGCGGCGGCCACATCGAGCTGCTCGAGGATGTCACGCCTTCGCCGCTGTTCGACCCGCGCAACACGCGCGCGGCCGGAGCGCTGCTGGCCGAGATCGCGCGCGACCCCGACGGGTGCGCGCAGATCGCCCGCCAGCAGCAGGAGACGCGGGCACGCAGCTTCACGCTGGACGCCCAGGTGAACGGCACCGACGCGCTGTATCGCGCCGCCATCCGCACCGCGAGCGGGCACGCGTGACCGACCTCGTCGTGGTCTCGCTCGAGGCCTGGGACGGCGTGTGGCGGCGTAACCAGCACCTCCTGTCGCGGATGCTGGCGGCGGACCCGGATCTTCGCGTCTTGTTCGTCGAGCCGCCGGCCGATCCGCTCCACCAGCTGCGGCGGGGCGCTCGCCCCGAGGGTGCGCGTCCGCCACGCGCGCGGCACGAGATCGATCGGCTGTGGACGATGCGTCCCGCCAAGGCGCTCCCCCGGCGAATCGATGCGCGCGCCGATGAGCGCCTGTCTCGACAGATCGAGCGCGCGGCACGAAGACTCGGCATGACTCAGCCGCTGCTGTGGGTCAACGACCTCACCGGCGCGACCGTGTCACGCCGCACCGGCTGGCCGACGCTCTACGACATGACCGACGACTGGCTGGCGGCCGACCGCCCCGATGCCGAGCGGGAGCGCCTGCGACAGGCGGAGGAGTTCCTCCTCGCCCACGCCGCCCAGGTCGTCGCCTGCTCGCCGGAGCTCCAGCGTCGCAAGAGCGCCTCACGTCCGCCGGGCGCGGCGCCGATCGCGCTGATCCGCAATGGCGTGGATGTCGCCGCCTACCGGACGCCCCGACCCCGGCCGGCCGACCTGCCCGCGGGGAAGACCGCAATGTACGTCGGCACGCTGCACGCCGATCGGCTCGACGTCGACCTGTGCGTCGACATCGCGTGCGGCATCGCCGGGGAGGCGACGCTCGTGCTGGTCGGCCCGAACGCCCTCGCCCACGACGCGACCGGGCGCCTCCGCGACGCCGACGTCGCGCTTCTGGGGGCCCGACCCGCGGATGCCGTGATCGGCTACCTGCAGCACGCCGACGTGCTCGTCGTCCCCCACGTGGTCGACGCGTTCACCGACAGCCTCGACCCGATCAAGCTGTACGAGTACCAGGCGGTGGACCGCCCCGTCGTCTCCACACCGGTGGCGGGTTTCCGCGACGCCGACGACCCGCGCATCACGGTCGCCGATGTCGCGACCTTCAAGGCGGCAGTCGCGTCAGCGTTCGCGGCCGCCGATGCTCCGGTGGGTAAGGGGAAGCCGCCCGACTGGAACACGCGCGCCTCGGAGATGGCGAGCGCGGTCCAAACGCTGTGACTGTCTAGCGAATCGCATCCGGAGCATCCTGCGCGCCTACGGCGTCGGACCACCGCAGTTACAGCTTGGCGGAGTGGCCGCCCAGGTGGTTGTGACGACGATCGGGTCATCGAGGTGGTCGGGATCAGTCTTCGCCGCGTCGTGGAACCAATCAACCTCGAACGTGATGGATCCGTTCTGTATGTTCGCACTGTTGGTGGACTGTGCGACAAAGTAGACGAGAAGTGTGCCGCCGCTCGCAGGGAGGTAATCTGCCCCCGCTGGATACAGGGCCCCCGTGAACACTGGTGTGGACGGGCTCTGTGCCACAACCTGTGGCGTCCCGATCCAGATGTCCTCGCTGCTGTTGTTGATGAGCGTCACTGGTACCGAGTAGCCGAACTTGAGCACGTCGACATGGCAACTGCCACCCGGATTCTTGCACGCAGTACCCACCGAGACGATGGGCTTGGGCCCAGACGCCGCGAACGCGGGTACAGGTGCAGCGACGGCGATGGCGGGAACGGCCCACGCCATGGCCTTGGTGACAGTGCGGCGGCTGATGCCCGAGGGCTGCTCGGGCGCAACCTCGTTGTTCTCGCTCACGGTGGAACCCTCCTGAAGTTTCCGTGTGGAGGGGAGTGCTGTGCGCTGGTGCGGCTCTCCCCAGACCGCACAGCGTGTCCCGTCGCGACGGGACGAAACCCCATGCTAATGGATTCCATACCCGATCCAACAGCGCTTTACACAATTGTCACGATCGGCGGCCCACGGCAGGGCATCGCGCGCCACGTAGGATCGGTGTGGCGCGGTGGCTCTCGCGCCGCCACGGGGGAGGTGAGCATGGGCACGACAGCCGACGATCCGGGAATGATCGCGCACCTGCGACTCATGCTCCGGATGGCGGGAACCCGCCCTGCTGGCTGGCTGACGGCGACGATCGCCGTCTCGATTGTTCTTGCAGTCATGGACATGCTGGGCGTCGCTGCGATGGTGCCGCTCACGCAGCTCGCGACAGGAACCGCGGGAGGTTCCGCAACTATCTCAGCGCTCGAAGAGATGGCAGGTACCACGGACCCCGCAATTCTCATCCCCACCATCGCATGCGTCATCGCTCTGCTCTTTGTCGTGAAGAGCGGGGCCACGATCGCGTTCAAGTGGTGGCTGATCGGCCGAACTTCCCGCATCTCGGCGTTGTCGGCCACGGAACTGATGCGGCGGTACATGCTCGCGCCATACGCCGACCATCGCGCTCGGCGCATGAGCGAGGTCTACCGCAACGTCAATGACAGTACGGCCCAGGCGACATCCGTCCTCTTGTCGATGCTCAGCCTCATCACAGACTTGCTTCTGCTCGGCGGTATCGTCCTCGTTCTCGCGATCACGGCTCCTCTCGTGACGCTGATGACGGTTGTCATCTTCGCCTGCTTCGTCTTCGGACTTCAACGCGCGCTCCGTCACAAGCAAGCGTTGATCGGCGAGGAACTCGCCGATGCGAGCCTCGAAGCGTGGAATTACCTCATGCCAGGTCTCAACGGGTTCCGCGAAGCGCGGCTGACGTCGAGCGCACAACAATTCGTTGAGGGATACAAGCGAGCCCGTCTTCGTCGTGCTCACGCTGGGCGGATGTTGGCCATCGTCTCTGAAGCGCCCCGCCACGCGCTCGAGATCGGCTTCGTTCTGACGATCGCCGGCATCTCAATCGTTCTGTTCAACACCGGCACGCCGGGGCAGGCGGTCACCGTGCTCGGTGTCTTCGCCGCAGCTTCCCTTCGCGGTCTGCCCACTCTCAACCGGGTTGCAGCGTCGATGGCCACGATCCGCGCAAACCGGGCGGGTCTGCGCATCGTTTCGGCGTCCGTGGCTGAACTGGACACCGGGGGCACTCATGACGAGCGTCCGACTGATGGGCGACGATACTCAGGAGACATCACATTGCGGGATGTCACCTACCGATACCCCGATGCCGAAGAGCCAGTGCTGCACGGTGTCACCCTTACGATCGCTCGCCACAGCACCGTGGCGTTTGTGGGATCAAGCGGGGCGGGAAAGAGCACACTGCTCGATTTGATCCTCGGTCTCGTCTCGCCCACATCTGGCGAAGTCGAGTGCGGCGGAAGATCGGTCACCGATGATCCGGCGACCTGGTACGCATCTCTCGGCGTGGTTCCGCAAGACGTGTTCCTCATTAACGACACGTTGGCAGCCAACGTGGCGTTCGGCGTCCAAGACCAGCTGATCGACCGTTCCCGTGTAGCCGAGGTTATATCGATGGCACGACTGACGGATGTCGTCGCGCAGCTCCCTCACGGTATGGAAACGGTGGTCGGCGAACGGGGGGTGCGCTTGTCAGGCGGACAACGCCAGCGGTTAGGTCTGGCGCGCGCGATGTACCATCGGCCGGCGGTACTCGTGCTCGACGAGGCGACATCCGCGCTTGACAACATGACAGAACGCGAGATTACGGATACCCTCGCCGACCTGCACGGACAGTTGACAGTGATCATTGTCGCCCATCGACTGTCGACCGTCCGTGGAGCGGACGATCTCGTGTTTCTCAAGGACGGTCGCATCAACGCCCGCGGGACGTTCACTGAGGTACGCCAGTCAAGCGAGGAATTTGCACGACTGGTCGAGCTTGGGGATCTACGCTGACCACCGATGTCCTACCGCGAGAGCGCGCGACGGATTCGTTGAGCTGAGGGCCCGCTCCTTTCTGCTGGCAGCGGGTGCCACTTCGCGCACCGAAGCACGGCGAAGCTACCCCACATCAGGCCGATAGCGAGAATCGCCAGTCGCTTGAGCCTGCGGCGGAGTGTTGGCAGCGATACTCCTTGCCTGAACCGGCTGGCGGCCCACATCCGAAGAGTCGGAGACGACGCCCCCTGGTCTCGGGCGAGTAGCACCATGTGATTTCGAATGCCATAGAGCTCGTAGCGAACGTCGAACCGCTTCCCACGGACGTGCGGAGCGGGGAGGTGATCCACGGCGGCGTCTGGAGCGAACACCACGCGGCCACCGGCCCTCCGCACGCGCAAGAACATGTCGGTGTCTTCACGCATTGCTGTCCCGGGGTAGTCGTCCCGAAAGCCACCAAGCTGCGCCAGAATCGCGCGGCGAAAAGACATGTTCGCTCCGATCCCGTGGTCGATCTCGACGAGGCGAGTCCCCCTGACACCAAAGCCGGCCGTCAGCGTTCCATCGTCGAGGAGTCGACCGATCGGACGATCATATGTGTCATCCCCAGGAACATCGTTGCACGTTCGTCCGCCGACGGCCTGGACGGTCGAGTCCGCAAATGCGCGTAGAACGGCCACGTCCCATCCACGACGAATGACCACGTCGTCGTCAAGAAACGCGATGACATCACCTTCCGCGTAGAGAAGTGCTTTGTTTCGCGACCGAGTCATCCACCCGGCCAACTGAGGCGCATGGACATACTCGATGCCCGGGAATCTCGCAGCGACGGCCGCGCGGTCGCTCTTCGCGGTGGCATCAACCACTACTATCTGAACGCGAAGGGTGAGGTTCTTCCGCAACGACGACAGACAGCGCGCAAGGTAATCAGGGCGGGAGTACGTGACTACGCAGACGGTGAGTTGCGGCGCGGGCTGAGTCAGCGTCATCGCACCGTTTCCCCATGGGAATCGCGCCTTAGAACTGTCCGGACGAACTTTCTCCACCGCCACGCCAGCGGCTCGGGTACGAGCACCGCAAGCCGGTCTCGAAGGCGAGGAAGTAGTGGCACCAACGCGCGGTACGCGTCGACCGCTTCCACCAACCTACGGCGCCGCACAAGCAGCCAGATCAGTCCACGGAACTCGCGGCGATACGTTGGGCCGTACGATTCGAGGTCGCGATCGACGGCCGGCCCACAGTACTCCCACGCGAGCACCCGAGATCGAATGATGTTGCGCGCAGCGCCGGACCCTGCAGTTCGGGTGCTCTGCTGTGCGTGTAGTCGGTAGTACATCAGCGGCTGATCGATAAGGTGGAACTCCGTGCGAGCCGCGATAAAGCACGCGAGCAGATGATCGTCCCCCGGGTGCGTTCGAGGGGGAACCGCCGGTAACGACTCAAGCACGGCCCTACGCACACACGTGGTACCGATGACACTGCGATTCCGCTCAAGGAGCAACGCGAGACTGTCTCCCTCGATGTCCAGGTACGAGAAGTCATTGCATGGTGTCGCCCCCGCCGCAGCGCGTTCAAGCTCCGGAAGGCTCGTAGCCCGAAAGTCGACCTGTTGCCCGTTGATTTCATCCGACGCGGAGGCGGGCGCGCAGAAGAGGAAGAACGACCCGCGAACAGCAGCGCACTCCGGGTGCCGACTCAGGTACTCGGCAGTGACCTGCATCTTGACCGGGCGCCACAGATCGTCGTCGTCAACGAAGCACACCCATTCAGCGGTTGCCGCCGCGATTCCGGCCTGGCGTGCCACCGCCGCGCCGCCCGGTTCAGGTAGACACAACACCGTAGCTGTGGGCGACACGGCCTTCACAGCCCCCTCTGCTTCCTTACGACCATCCACGACGACTATGACTCGCGCTGGAGGCACGGTCTGCGCAAGCACCGAGTCGACGGTCGCTCGCAGGTGATCAAGCGCCTGTCCGCGCGTCGGGATGACGACGTCGTAAGACAGTGCCAGCATCGCTCCAGCCTACGCGAGCGGTTCGCCAGCGCCGCGTCGGCTGGCGACCCCTAGAGTGGCGTCGTGAGTAGCACGTCCGTTCGCGCCGCATACGTAGTACTCAGCCACGGCGACTGGGCACCCGTTGTCCGGCTGACCGACGCCATCCGCGCATCAAGTGAGCACTCATATGTTCTCGTCTACCATGACAGCCGCGAGACAAACGATCGGCGGCCGCCGTCGAGCGAGCGTGTGAAGTTTGTCGCACATGGTCTAGCGACTGATTGGGGTTCCTGGGAGCTTGTCGAGGCAACCCTACGGGCACTTCGCGAGGCTCGCTCCTGGGTAGACCCGGACATGGTCGCCGTCGTCTCGGGCGCCGACTATCCTGTTCGCCAGCTCATGGACTGGGAGTCCGAGGTGATGAAGGCGCCGAGCTGGGTCGGGACATCGAAGGCGCTCGTCTACCGCCAACGTTGGGGACACCCACCCGAGGGAGACGATCGACTAACTCGCTACGACTACCTCTGGTTCCAAACTCCCGTCGCGCTGCTGCTCGCACGAAGCGGACACAAGCGTCTCCGCGGCTGGCGCAGGGCGCGCACCCTGCGAAGACGCGTGTTGTCTCGCACAGCTCCGTTGATCAACGGCAGGGTTGTCGGGCGCGGGCGCGGCCGCTACTACGGCGTTCGTCGCTGGCCTTCGCCATTCAGCATCGAGCACCCCTGCTACTACGGCTCGCAGTGGTTCGCTGTACGCCGCAGGGAGCTAGATCCACTGCTCGACCAAGACCTGGCGCCGAGCTCGCCGTTGGTCAAGGTCTACCGCAGGTCAATCATCCCGGACGAGTCGGCAATCGTCACTCCGCTCACCTGGAGGTCGCGCCCGAGCAGCTTGCCTCCCGTCAGCATGACGCTGCCAGCGAAGGCAGATCCTGAGGATGTGCGAGTCCTCACGATGGACGACCTTGGTGAGATCCTTGGGTCTGGAGCACCATTCGCCCGCAAGGTGGATTGCACCATGAGCGCAGACCTCCTGGATCACCTCGATGCGCGCACGCGGCGGTGAAACGGTTGCTTACTCGGAACCACCGTCTGAGAGGCCGTCAATTCGTCCGAGCAGCAGCCGAAGCGCGGCCCTCACTCGAGCGCGAAGACTCGCCGGCGTCATGGAGTCGCGGAACTCGCGCCCTTCTCGCGCCCGCATGACTTGATTGCCGAGCAAGCCTGCGAGATCAGCCATTAGCTTCGGCTCCGTCAGCCTTCGAGCCACCGCCGGGGCCGTAGGTCGCTGCCCGGTGAAGACCGCGCACTGCGAGATGAGCGATTCACGCAATCCGAGATGCCGCTGTGGGTTGGGGGGCGGATCATCGATGTCGAAGTCAACCGAGCGTCCGATGAATTCCCCTGGCGAGCAGCTGCTTCCCAGATCGGACAGTCCACCGAATCGGCTTGGGTCGTACGTTCCGTCTGAGGTCACGAGCAGCACAGGGGTCTCGAGCGCGAGTGACGGCAAGAACGCATGGAGTCTGGTCGTGACCACGCACGCGGCGCTCTGAAGGAACAGCAGGTGTAGCTCCGCCAACGTGAAGCGGTCACCCATCGACATCGAAGGTTCGTGGTAGGACGATAGCGCCACGACAGGCCGAGCGGTCCTCGCCCTCAACGAACTCAGAGCGGCGGGTGGAAGGTCGACCGCGACGACGTAGTCCTGAATCGTCGCTTGAGGGTCGCGGTGGAGCGTAAGCGTCAGACATCCCGAGAAGTACGCGGGAATGCCGTGCGCGGTGAGGAAGGACATTGTCGCCCGGTCTCGCGCGCCGATTGGTCCGTTCGACCGCAAAAAGTCAATTCCCGCGGGGCTCAGGAAGGCGTTTCGCGGTGCCTCATGTCTCGTTTCGAGAAACACAGAGGTCACAAGCGCATCTAGTCGTTCGCTGTCTGGCGGCCAGTCTCCGCCATGCATCCACCACCCATTCATGATGAGCCTTGTGCGGTTGGGCAGCCTTGCTGTCTCGGATCCAATGCGATCCCGATCGACGAAGCGATCGACCCTTGGAAGAAACTGCCGCGCGGCGACGCTCTGGATCTCGTCACCGAGATTCCACGTCGAGTAACGAAGCAGAGCGAAGTCCGTTCGCGCACCCAACATCAACGGTAGCTCACGTTCTCGTCCCATGAGATGGACTCGTCGAGCATGATGCGGTCCTGATGCTTCAGACACAGCGGTTGCAGCACCGCACCCTGCAGCCCCATCCAGCGGATCGGGTACCCAGCGTTGCTGCCTTGCATGTCACCGGGGGCTTCCCGCAGGGCAGGTTCAAAGTAGTCGAGCAACCGGTCGACTTCACGAATCCACTCCCCCGTGAGCGGCGTGCGCGACCTCGAAATCAGCACACTGCCGAAGACGACCAAGCGATAGTAGCGCTTCAGGTGCTGCTGAAGGGTGCCCCAAGTGATACCCGCCCACTTCGGGTCCGTCAGTGGCTTGCCGAGGAGCCAGTAGTCCGAGTGCTCAAGTCTGTCGAATGCCGGCGCCCACGGCCCAACGAGCGTCTTGATATCTGTGTAACCGCCGCCGTAGTGGTGGAGGAAGTAGGCCCGGAGGTAGTCGGACTGATGATTGAGAGAAAGAAGCGGATATGCGGCGTGCAGTGGATACCCGGGGAGGATGAAGTCATTCAGTCGATCGGGGGTGACTAGCTCGACTCGGAGGTTCCCGTTCAGCTCCCTAATGGACGCGAGGCCCCGCTTCCGGTCCGGCGACATTTCGTTCTCACCCAGCCAGAAACACCAGATCACGCGGGGAAGCGAGGACTCTCCGTCATCTTCGGGTGGGCGCCGTTCCAGGAAAGTATGCGCATACCGCCCGTACCAGAAATCGGAAGGGGAGAGTCGACTCTCCACGCGCGCCTTTGCCTTCCGAACGAACTCGTCAACCGGGTTGTCGCCGCGAATCCGCCCCAGCCGGCTCGCCATCGACTTCGCTATCCGTGCGACCCGAGTCATCTTCCCACGGTAGCGGCTGGTGAGCGGGGTGCTCGCGCCGGACGCCCGAGAGCGAACATCCTTGGCGTCACCGCCTTCCCCAGGAGGTCAAGGCCGCCTCCAACGTGTCGGAGATGGAGTTGACGTGATCACGAGGCGGCGACCAGGCTCCATCGAGTTCAGCATCAGAAAGCACTCTTGTCGCGTCGACGAATCGCGTTCGACCGGGCGTGACGCCCGCCTCGTAGTCGTGAAATTTGAACTCGCCACCGTCGAGAGCCGGTTCGAGCGTGGTCCATATCGCGGGAATGCCGTAGCTGTCGGCGACGACGAGACCATGTAGCGAACTGGTGACGATCGTTCTACAGCCCGAGATCTGCCTGGCGACCTTCGCTGGGCTCTGGTGCACGTTGATGAGGCGTGCGTCGGCGCCCAACCGGCGCATCGCGCGCTCTGTCCACGCGGCCGAGCGGTGGTGACCATGGGGGAGAAGCCCCACCTTCGAGCGGGGCGCACGTGACGGCTCTAGCCAGCGGGACACCAGGAGCCCTGGGTCTCCGAGGGGTACGTCTGGTGGCGCGCCAATCCGCTCCCTTGTGAGCGGGCCGCGTACGGCGAGCACCTCGGCGTGCAGGAGCGAGAAGCGGACGTCCCTAATTAGCCCACTCCCCCAGATTGCGCCGGTGTAGTCCGTCGGCAGGAACTCAATGATGCTCCCCACCCCGGCCAAACGGGCTCGACCCGCGAGCCTGTGGACGGGGATGATTCCGTATCGCGGAAGCAGCCAAGGCGTTAGGCCGTCACCGAAGTTCGGGTGACCATCCCACCAGTAGGTGGGGACGACTGCCTTCCGCCTCCACACTGGTGGTCGCGCGGCGGCCTCAAGGAAACGCATCGATGCGCGCGCCCTCCGCCGAATCGGATGATGGTACTTCATGAGTCAACGACCACTACTCAATTCAACCAGAGCTCCACCGCGGTGTTTGTACGCTGCGGTACCGTGAAACGACTGCGGCGAGGAGGACATGTGGCGGCACGTCTGACTCTCGCATCGATCGCGACCTCGAACCCGATGGGAGCAGAGGCGTATCAAGAGAAGATCCGCGCGCAGGCGCCACGCGCGCTGGCGCACGCAGGGGGAGAGTGGACTGTCCGCTCGCTACGCGTCCGTTCGCTCCGCTCGCCTCTCGATGGCAACCGCCGTCTGCCCTTATCGCGGGTTGCCGCCGCCTCGTCGGGCGTCCGCCGACTCCTCGCGCGCGGGCTGTACGCCGGCGATGCTGTCAGCCACCGTATGAACCTGGAGCTTCCCCCTCATCCAACTCGTGACGTGGTCACGATCCATGACACGGTCGCGTGGCGATTCAGCGACGAATCGCCACCTGTTCCTGCGGCGGCAGAGGAGGCACGGCGCGCAGCCGCTGTGATCTGCGTCTCGGAGTTCTCGGCCGAAGAGGTTGCCCGCCTTCTGCATGTGCGCGAGCCCGTTGTGATTCCCAACGGCGTGGACGCGCGATTCTACGATGCGGCGCCGCTGTCGGAGGATAGGCGCCGCATCCACGGTATCCCCGCTCGGTATCTGCTCCATGCTGGCGGCGCGTCCCGCCGAAAGAATCTGGAGGTTCTCGCGGAAGCTTGGCCGCGCATCCGGGCTGAGCGTCCCGATCTCACGCTGGTTCTCGCCGGCCCCGAGCACGCGCGCCGAACTGCGCTGTTCGCGGGGGTAGAGGGCGTTCGGATGACGGGACGCTTGCCCGCGGAGGACATGCCGGGCCTCGTTGCGGGTGCGGAGGCGGTCGTGATCCCGTCTCTCTACGAGGGTTTCGGCCTCCCCGCGCTCGAGGCGATGGCCGCCCACGTACCCGTCGTCGCCGCCGACACCACCGCGCTGCGCGAAGTCGTCGACGATGCCGGCTTCCTTGTTCCGCCAACCGCGGAGGGCATCTTGGCAGGCACGCTCGAAGTGACCCAGGAGCACGCGGACCTCGCCTCACTGGTGTCACGGGCTCGATTGCGCGCCGCCGCTTTCACTTGGGAGCGATGCGCCGAGCGCCACGCCGCTGTATGGGCGAACGTCCGCTGACATCGCGCGACACAGCAGCGCCACATGTGGAACTGTTGACCCGTGGCCATCCTGACACTGTCCCGCCCGATGCGACAGCTTCGAGGCGACCAGATCCGCGTGACGTCGGTCGGTTCAGATGGCTCGGAAGTGTGGTTTCAGATCCAATCACAGCACGAGGAGCTTCTGAGCCACGACTCGGATTACCTTCTTCTCGCGATGCTGTTGCCGGCGATGGCTCAAACTCTGGATCTTCATATCGGTGGCTCCGTCTCGGACGAGCTCCTGTACAACGCCAACAACGACCTCCAGGAAGCCCTCGGTGCCGCACTGTCGACCCGGGTGCGGGTCCGGGTCTCGTCCGATGCAACCCACTCACCACGCGCGCAGGCCGCAGGCGTGAGCACCGAATTCTCGGGTGGGGTTGACTCGATGGCAGTGGTCCGCGAGTTCGCCATGGAGTCATGGTGCCCGCCAGCCCTCAGGCTGACGCACCTGCTCAACTTCGATGTTGGTTCCCATGGTCGCAACGGTGCGCGATTGAGGGAAGCGAGGTTGGCACGTCTGCAACCGTTCGCAGCGGAACTCGGGTTACCGCTCGTGCAGGTGGACAGCAATCTCGACTCGCACTATGACCGTATGGGATTCGCGGAGACGTTCACCTTACGCAACGCCGCCGCGGTCCATCTCCTCCAGCGCGGAATCGGCCTCCACCACCACGCGGCTGCCCACTCCTTCGCGCAGTGGCGCAGTTCTGATCTCGCTTCAACTGTGGCCATCGAACCCGCGCTCCTCCCCCTACTTTCGACCTCACATCTGTCGATTCGTTGGTCGTCCGCGGCAGAGACCCGGGTGGAGAAGACAATTGGCCTCATCGGTCGCGCTGAGGCCAAGTACCTCGATGTCTGCATCTCCGACGCGCCGTCGATCAACGCGAATTGTTCGACGTGTGCGAAGTGCGTTAGAACACTGCTCACATTGGAGATCGCGGGAGCACTCGAGTCGTTCACTCCGCAGCCCTTTGACCGCGACTGCTATGAAGCTGCGCTTGTTCGCCAACTCCCCGTGATACTTGCATCCGACGAACCCATCGAGCGCGAGATCCTCGCGTTCGCCTCGTCGCGCGACTGGCATCCCTCGTTGACGAGCAGAGCGCGCGCGCTTGACCTTCGAATCCGCAACGCTCTTCGACGTGAGCGCCGACGGGTTGGCAAGCTCCTGCGCACTCACTACCCGTCGATGGCTCGGCGGCTGAGGCCCCGACGATGATGCGCGGCTCACCCAAAGTTGATTGCGGTCGCGTAGGAGTCGAGGTACGCAGTGGCGACCTTCTCCCACGTGAAGCGCTTCACAACTTCCGCGCCCTGCTCCGTCAGCATGCGCCGCAACACCCGATCACCGACCACGGCCTCGATTGACCTCGCGAGAGCCAGAGAATCGGTCGGGTCCACAAGGAGGCCGGTCCGGCTGTGATCTACGAACTCGGACGCACCTCCTCGACTGGTCATCACCAAGGGTGTGCCGCTCGCCCAGGCCTCGAGCGCAGCGATCCCGAACGCCTCTGAGCGACTGGGCACCACCAGCGCGAGCGCCCGCGCCAGATTCTCGGTCTTCTGCGACGCGTTCCACCACCCCGGGAACGCGACGCGATCGGCGATGCCGAGCCGGGCCGCCTGCGCCTCGAGGGCGCTCCGCTCGTCGCCGTCGCCGGCGATGACGAGGGTCATGGGGCGGTCGAACCGCGCAAGGGCGAACGCGTCGAGAAGGAGGTCGAAGCCCTTCATTCTGCCGAGTCTTCCGATCGCGAGGAGCATGTCTTGCTCGTCGCGCACCGGGAGCGGCGACGGCGGTGTCGCGCCGTTGGGGACTACCACGCCCTCACCGAGCCCAAAGCGGTCGCGGAGGTCGTCGAGGACATACCGCGACGGGGCGGTCACGGCCGATGCGCGCGCGATGCTCTCGCGCAGTCCGCGGCGCAGGAGCGCGGATCGGTCGAAGGCGCTGCCGTCGTCGCCGCGCGTCTCGCCGTGCGACGAGATCACGAGGGGTGTGCCGAAACGGCGGTGCAGCGCCAGGGCATACAGGCCGTTGGGGCCGAAGCACTGGACATGCAGGACGTCGGGGCGGAAGCTTCGCCACGCGCGCGTCCAGCGACGCCACGCGCCGGGCGCTCGCGCCGCGAAACGGGTGAGATCCGCCGCGGACCGCGCGGGGAGGGGCGTCGGGAGGTACCGCACAGGGAACGGCGACGCCTCACGCTGCCGCTGCCCGCGGTCGACAGCCCACACTTCGACGGCGGCGCCCGCATCCTGAAGGCCCCGCGCGGTCTCTTGCACGTGCGTTTCGACGCCGCCGATATGCGGCGCATACGACGACGCGATCAGCGCGACGCGCGGAACGTCGCCGGTGACGAGTGTCGCGTCACTCACCCCTGGCGAGCGCGCTCGCGAACCGTGCGGGCGGGGGTCGGCGGCGACGCCGCCGCAGGCGGAGCGGACTCGGCGTCGGTGTCCGCGAAGATGTCGTCGAGGTCCGCGCTCGCGGTCGAGCGCTTCTTCGGCGCGACCTGCTCTTCGGCCGGACCGTACTCGCGGCGGTACTCGTACGAGTACGCGGACGAGTTCGGCCCGCGCAGCGGCGTCTTGTTCAGCACGACGCCGAGCGCGCGGCCCCCGGCCTTGGTCAGCGTCCCCAGGGCCTTGTCGAGCAGGTCATAGGTGGTCTTGCCGGCCGTGATGACCATCAGCGCACCGTCGGACTGGTGCGTGAGCACCGCGCCGTCGGTGACCGGGAGGAGCGGCGGTGCATCGATGATGACCGTCGCGTGCCCGGCCAGGTCGGCGAGGAGCTTGCGCATGCGATCGGATCCGAGGACCTCGCTCGGGTTCGGAGGCGTGCTCCCGGCGGTGAGCACGAACAGGTGCTCGACACCGGGTGCGCGCTGCAGCACGTCGGACAGATCGGCGCGGCCCGAGAGGACGTCGCTGAGCCCCGCCCCACCGGGCACACCGATCGTCTCGGCCACCTTCGGGCGCCGCAGGTCACCATCGACGATGACGACCGGCTGGCCGTTGGTCGCGAGCGTGTGCGCGAGGTTGCAGGCGATCGTCGACTTGCCGTCCCCGGGCAGCGGGCTGGTGACGACGATCGTGCGCGGTGGGTTGTCGACATCCATGAACTGCAGGTTTGTGCGCAGCGCACGCAACGACTCTGAGACCGCGAACTTCGCCCCGCGGTCGCCGCCGGTCGCGGTGTCGAAGATCGTCCGCTCGGATACGCCCGGCGCACTCGGGATCGCGCCGACGACCGGCAGCGACGTGTGCGACTCGACGTCTTCAGCAGCCCGGATGCGGCGATCGGACACGGTGCGCATGAGCGCGAACGCAATGCCGAGACCGAGGCCGAGGACCGCGCCCACGATCATCGCGGTCTGGATGTCGGGAAAGATCGGCCGCTGCGGCAGAGCCGCGGCCGACGTCACGAAGATCGTGACCGGGGACGACCCCTCGGCCCCCTCTTCGCCCTCGACGGCGTCGATCGTGGAGGCGAGCGAGGTCAGCCACGCCTCCGACAGCGCCGCCGCCTCGGCGGGGGTCTCGCCCTGCGCGGTGACGCGGATGATGGACGTCTCGTTGGGGTTCTCGATGGTGATGCGCTGCACGACGGCCTCGGGCGTGGTGGCGAGTCCGAGTTCGGCGATCGCGCCGTCCGCCACCACCCGCCACGTCGCCATGTCGAGGTAGGTCGGGACCTTCCCGCGCGCGATCGAGTCGAACGCCGGCTGGAGGAGCTGACCGTTCTCGTCGTCGGCAGCCGCAGAGGAACGGCTTTGCACGAGGCCGACAGAGGTCGCCTCGTAGACCGGTGTCTGCAGGAGCACCCAACCGAACGCGGCACCCAGCCCGACGAGAGTCATCAGAAGGATCGCCAGCCAATGGCGCAGGATGCCGCGGAGGTAGTCAGTCACTTCCATGCGACCCTCCCGGCGGTGTCGTTACTGAGTCCGCACCGGGTGCGCCCCTCGTCGGATGTCCTCCATCGTACGTCACGGTCCCCACCGTCACCCCTTCACCAGGCGGAGCCTTCGCGCCGTCCACCTGCACCTCGGCCGCGGTACCGGTGTCTCTGAGCGCCATCGCTCCGAGACAGATCCCCGCGATCACGAACGGAATCGACACCTGCGCCGCCACCCAGAACAGGTCGAACTGCGCCTGGGCGATGCGGCCGCCCACCACGGCGAGCGCCAGGGTGCCGTATGTCGGATCCAACCGCCACAGCACCACGAGGATGCCGATCCACATCACGATGAACGCAGCCAGGCCGACCAAGCCCGAAGACGCGATGACCTCCACCTCCGCCTGCGGCGGCTGGTAGGGGACTGCTGGCTCGTAATACCAGAAGCGGAGCCCGTGACCGAAGATCGGCGAGTGCTTCCAGAACGCGTACACCTCGCGCAGCCAGTCCAGACGCTGGAAGAACGAGTTGTGCTGGTTCTGCGACTCGATCTGCTCGATCACCGCGGCAACGATGACCCAGACTCCGGGTATCACGAGCAGGAGCGGCCACCGCGAACGGCCGACGGAGCGGGCGCGGAGCGCCACGACGACCACACCGAAGACGAGTCCGATGAGTGCCTGGCGCGACTGAGTCGCGAGGAGCGCGACGACCAGGAGGGAGAGGATGGACACCGCCGCCGTGCGACGAATGGCCAGCCACGGCGGGTTGACATACGCGGTCATCGCCGCGAACGCGATCAGCGTACCGGCAGCGTTCTTGTGCATGACGAGCGGCCACACCGGGTAGACGGGACCGAAGTCACCGGAGGCGTACTGGAACACGGCAGTGAGCACCGTACCCGCGGCGATGACCGCGCCAGCGCCCACAATCATCAGCAGGGCCGTCCGTGCGAAGCCACCTCGACCCAGCGCCCACCCGACGATCAGCGCACCCGAGATCAGGAGCCATGCATGGAACCACTCGACCGTGTTCTCGACCTGAGGATTGACGATGACGGTGAAGAGCGTGGCGAATTGGTAGACCAGGTTGAACACCAGCAACAGCTTCATCGGACGGCTGTAGGGGTACTTGCCGAAGAGCACGGCGGCACCGAACGCTCCCGCCAGCGCGGCATCCGAGACCGAGAGGTCTCCACCGCCGAATCCGACGCGCTGCACGATGAACAAGGCGGGCGTCGCCATGAGCGCAATCGCCAGCGGTGTCGAGAACGTCAAGACGACACCGATGACGAGTCCCCCGAGCACCGCGGCGGTCGCTATCGCGTTGCCGTCGGCGCGCTCGAGGATGAAATGCGCGGCCAGAACGGTGCCGAGAGCGAGCAGCACCCACCGCCAGAGACCTGCCCAGCCGTCGAGGAGGCGCGTGCGCCAGCTGACGGCCCGTGCAGACGCTCGGCTCATGACACCCCCTCGGTGGAATCGCTCAAGTATCGCAGGTGGGCCTGGCGCCGCCTCCGGCGCTTGTCACGCCCGCCGCAGAAACCCGTCCGCGATGAGCTGCTCGATGAAGGCGCCGACGTCCGCGGCGACGTCGGCGGGATCCGCGTCGTGCGCGCCAGCGACCGCGGCCACCGCCTCGTACTCGTCTGCCCCGCGCGCCGCGTGCCAGACCTCGGCCGCCGTCCCCTCGAGCACGACGATGGGCCCTGCCGGCAGGTGGGCGAGGTACACCGTGTCGCCGTCGATTTCGACGCCGACGTCGGCGGCGGGCAGGAGGATGCTCATCGTCGCGATCGCCCCCGCAGTTCGGCGACCCCACGCGCCGGGCGCGCGAAGAACTCGACGAACACCTCGCGCGCGGTGGGCGCGCGGCCGAGTCGATGGGCGAGGTGTTCCGTGTTGACCAGCGGCGCGCGCAGGACGAGCCGGATCTTCTGGCGGATGCTGCGCGCCGCGACGACACGCCCCCACCACTCAGCGAGGCGACCGCCTCCCGTCGACACCGCACGCCACATGCGGTACGTGCGCGCACCGCGGTGTCGCTCAATCTCTCCGCGCGAGGCATCGAACGCGACGTGCGCCTCGAGGATGTCGACCTGGCGCCGCAGCCGCGCGCGCGACTGGTCGTCCGCATCCGTCCACAGTCGTCGCATGTCGGCACTTGTGCTGCCGCCGTTCCGGGCGGCGTTGAGGATGAGGATGACCGCCTGATGGTCAGGACTCGGGATCGGGCACGGGATCCCCCCGAAGTCCTTGGTCGACCGGGATGCCCACAGATAGTCGAACGCGGTCGAGGGCGTCCGCTCGATTCCCGGGAAGAAGCGGTGAACGTCGAGGTAGCCGAAGTGGTCGTGCGTGTAGGTCTGCGCGTGCCCGAAGGGGGATCCCGTCGCGAAGCGCGAGTAGACCGTCCATCCGGCATCCGTCAGTGCACGATGCAGAGTGGCGACGTCTCGGGGCCGAACGAGGATGTCGACATCCGAACCCCAGCGTCCGGCCGGACGGATGTCACGGTCGACCGCATCGCCCTTGATGTGGAGGATGTCCGCACCACAGCGCTGCGCGGCGACCTGAACGGCGGCCCGTCCCAGATGCAGGCGCACCGAGAGCGGGACGGCCGTCACCCCGTGCGCTGTTTCCATCTACGCCAGCCTACTCGCGGCGATCAGGTGCCTATCCGATGCACCAACCGGTAGAACTCATCCGCGGCTCTCGCCCACCCTTGTGTCCGTGCGTGAGCCAGCGATGCCACGCGACAGCGATCGAGAAGAGTCCGATCCTCGGCCAGAGATTCCAGAGCTCCGGCGAGGGCTCGGACATCGCCCGGAGGAGTGAGGATTGCCGCGCCGCCAGCCGCCTCCGGAATCCCGCCGATGTCAGAGGCAATGACCGCGGCACCTGATGCCATCCCTTCGAGGACGGTCAGCGCGAATGGCTCCGGCCACCGAGAAGGAACGACCACGACGTGAGCTCTCGCCAAGAGGTCCGCCAGCACGCGGCGCGGCTGGAACGGGTGAAACATGACGCGGCCAGGCGTTCGTGTCGCGAGCGAACGCAGTGACTCCTCGTATGGGGTCGGTGGCTGCGAGGCATCGAAGCCCGCCGACCCGATGACCGCGAGATCGATGTCTGTCCGGCCGAGCTGCGCGATCGCTTCGATGACGAGGTCAGCCCCCTTGTCAGGGATCATCCTCCCGACGAACACGACACGCAGCGTGTCAGCCGACGGCACCTCTGGGCCGGGACGAAACAGATCGAGATCCACTCCGTTGCGGACCACGACGACGCGGCTCGCGACAGACGGCGGCAACCTGGCGGCGATCCGGTCCGCCAAGAAGTCGCTCACGGCGACGATCGCCGACGCACACTCAAGAGCGCGTCCGGCTTCGCGCATCGTGTAGGTGCGCAGGAGGTCGTTGTGCGCATAGAGAACGGGCGTGTGTCGAGAGGCATCGACGACTCCGGGCAGTTGCACCGCATTGTGGCCAACGATGACCTGCGGACTCCACTCGTGCTGCGCCGCAACGACGTGCCCGTACCGGCGACGCATGCGCGATCGCGGCAAACCGAGGCGACCCCGCAGCATGTCGAGGTGGCGGTCGTAGCGACCCGCTGTGGCGAGATCGTACTCGACGACGTCCGCGCTGGTGTATCGGTCGGGGTAGGTTCCACGCGCGACCGCCACGGCGGGGCGGGGCGCTCCCTCCGGACGATGGCGGCTGAGGCCATCGACGACGCTGACCAGAGCCGACCCCGTCGAAGGCGAAAAGTGGTCCCCCGGTGTGATCACGTGGAGCACGCGTGCGGACGGCGAGGGCGATGCACTGGATTCAGCCGCGACAGTCATGGGCTGGCTACCGCAACCCGAGGCGTCGCAGGATCCGACCAGCGAACCGCCGCAGTCGTCGATAGACACCGGCAGAACCGGTACCCATCGCGAGGGTGGCGTTGAAACCGCGAAGCTGCTCGATGTCGTCGATCTTGTCCGAGAACGCCTCCAGGACGCGGGGACCCCGGTGACCCAGATCGGAGAGCCAAGCGACCGCCCGCCCGGTGTCGCCCCCCGGATCCAGCCGGTCATACTCGACCCCCAGCGATTCGATCCAGCCGCGCGCATCGATCGAATGCTCGGCGCTCACGTGACGCCCTCCGTGACGCGTGTAGTCGTAGGGCAGCGGCGCGTGCATGACCGCACCCCCGCCGTTGTTGACCAGGAGGATGCGGAGGCCCGCAGGCAGGTCTCGGATGGTGAGCGCGTTCATGTCATAGAAGAACGCCAGGTCCCCGATGATGACGAAGGTCGGCACATCGCACGCTTTGGCGTACCCGATGGCGGTGGACAGGCAACCATCGATCCCGTTGACGCCTCGATTGCAGAAGACGTCGATACTCGGGTCGAGCGGGAACATCTCAGCCATGCGCACCGGTGCGCTGTTCGCGATTTGCACGCTGGAGCCGGCCGGCACGCGGCGCAGCAGCGACCCGATCGTGGACATCTCACCGTGCCGAGAGTCAGGGAGTGGCAGCTTCTCGACGAGCGCCCTCAGCCGGGCACCATAGGGTGACGGTCCGATCGTCGACGACGCACTGGCGACGACGCCTTGGAAGAAGTCAGCCGGCGTCGTCGAGAAGATGTCCGTGAGGGTCCGGAACGGGTCCGCGACCTCACCCTTCGGGTCGATGCGCCAATATTCGAACCCGCTCGCGCCGATCAGACGAGCGAGGTCATCTTTGAAGAGCATCTGCCCGCCGCCGCCGATCACGATGTCCGGTGAGATCTTTCCCTTGGCCGGACCGAGCGCGCGGAGGAGCCCGAGTGGATTGCGCAGACGGTGGTCCCCACGGATATTGGCGAGGTGGTCGGCGATGACGACCGCCCCGAAGGTCGCTGCGAACTCTGCGAGGGCATCGCCCGTCCCGCTATCCGGCGGATCGTCCTGCCCCCAAGCAACGAGGATTCGCTTTCCCGCCAGCCGGTCTACGACAGCCTGCCAGTCGATGCGGGCCGCCGCCTCACCGTGCCGTGCGATGACGCGCACTCGGGGGAGAGCGGGGACGTCGAATGTGCCGCCGGAGTGGCTTCCGATCGGGACGTTGAGGTGAACAGGGCCGCTCCCAGCGCGTGTCGCCTCAAGCAACGCCTCATTGATCACCCGGTTGCAGAACCAACGGTCCCGGGCATCGCGAATGGGCCGGAGCTGCCCAGAGAAGCGGACGAACCCGTCGTAGATCCCTCGCTGGTCGATCATCTGATCTTCGACCTGACCGAGGTTCTCAGGGAGTCGGTCGCTGGTGATGGCGATCAGCGGACGCCGTTGATAATATGCCTCCGCCATCGCCGAGGCATAGTTCACCGCGGCAGATCCTGACGTGCACATCATCGCCGCGGGCTCACCCGACGCCTGCGTCAGTCCGATCGCGAAGAACCCGGCAGAGCGCTCGTCGACCACGGAGTGGAGGCGGAAGAAATCATCGGCCTCGAAGCTGCGGGTGAACGCGTAGTGACGGCTGCCGGGGGAGATCACCACGTCGCGGACGCCGTGCGCCTTCAGGAGAGCGAGCATCTCCAGCACCAGAGGCTCGTTGGCGTACATTCACAGCCCCAACCGTCGTCGTCGCTCCCCGCACGGCGTCCGGGCAGTCGCGTTGCCGATCCTACCCACGCGCCGCCGACCGACCGTCCAGCGCGTCCGCCAGAAACCGCAGGGAGTCGGCCCGATCCCTCTCTCGACGTGCGTCGACCTCCACCCAGTCTGCGTCGATCACCCGGCCGATCCCGGGGACACGCACCGGTCGTGTACGCAAACCCACCCCCCGGAGCAGTGTTCCCATTCGGTCGTCGTGCGCGAATCTCTCCCGGAGGACGAGAGGGCGATGATAGACCACCGCGAAAGACGCGACGTGGAAGGAGTCCGTGATCACGAGGGACGCATTCCTGATCGCCAACACGAAGTCGGCAGGCCCCAGGTCGCACCACCTCTCGGTATGGAGGTCGTTGGCGTCGACAACACACAGGTCCTCCTGCATCACGGTCGTCCGCACCCACTGCACCTGCTGGGTGGTCGGCGTTCCGAGGAAGAACTGGAGCGCGTACGGATCGTCCACAGGAGCAGAGCTGGTCCTGATGAGATCATCCCACTGCTCACGGGAGACCAACACGGTCGGGTCCGCGACCACGGGGACTGCTCGCCCGGTCAGCTCGGCGACGATGCGTGCCCCTTGTTCCTCCCGGACGGAGAGCGCGGGAATCCCGTCGAGCCATGCGGCATAGCGGGTGCGAAGAAACCCTGGAATCGACTGCACACCGAAGCTCGCGGCGTACGCGATGCGGCGATCCGGATCCATGAACGCGAGAAAGTCGGCGGCGTTGGCGCGGCGGTAGACCGGGTTCCAGACCTGATCCGACCCCACGATCGCCCGCTCATAACGCGTCGACCAGTACTCGGCAGGTGCCGCGTCGAATTCCTCGGGCGAGCCCACCACGCGCTCCCGAGTGAACTGCTCGATCGCGGCGCGACGTCGCGGCGCGAATTCGGGACGGCGCGCTCCGCGGCGCATTCTCACCGCCGCGCGCCGTAGAAGGTCCATCGGTCGGGTCGCCAGATCGTGCCGCATGCGTGGCCAGAAGAGCTCGGGGGGCCAGGGAGCGGGCCTGTTGCGCAGCGTCTCCGGCTCCCACCCGAGCGCGCGAACCGCCTGCTGGAGTGCGAAGTTCTGCAGGCGATTCCCGTAGTTCTCGTCATCGTTGATTGTGACAATGCCGACCCGGCCCTTGCTCCCCATCCTGCAACAGTATTGTTGGCTTGCCCGGGTTCGCGACGATGAGGCACTAGAGTCGTCGCGATCCACGGCAGGAGGTCGATCTTGCTGACGCAACGTCCACGAAAGGTAGCGTCTGCGATCCTGCGCCCCTTTCGCGAACGCCTCACCCGCGTGGTGATGTCGCGACCATACGAACTCCGTGTCGCAGAGCCGGGAAGCCTGGCCGGGACGACCGCGGTCGTCACGGGGGGCAGCGGGACGATCGGTCGCGCGATCGTGCTTCACCTTGCGGCGCATGGTGCGCACGTGCACGCCATCGGACGAGACGCGCAGAAGCTCAGCGACGTCGCCCGCGACGCCGAGAAAGTCGGGGGAACCTGCACCACGGCGAGAGTCGATCTCGCCGACGACGACGAGATCACGGCGTTCTTCGCGGGTCTGGGACGGATCGATATCCTCGTGAACTGCGCGGGGGGAAGCTCCCGGGGCCAAAACGGCCCGGTGTGGACCATCCCGCTCAGTGTCATCGACCGCGTTCTGGCAATCAACCTGCGCGCGGCCATCGCGTGCACCCGAGCCGCGTCTGCCGCGATGATCGCACAGCACGCGGGTCGGATCATCAACGTGGGATCCGTCATCGCCCACCACGGAAAGGCTGGCTTCGCCGACTATGCGGCCGCCAAGGCAGGCCTGGTGGGCTACAGCCGTTCCGCGGCGATCGAGCTGGGCCCGCATGGAGTCACGGTGAACTGTGTTTCGCCCGGCATCGTGCTGCGCGGCGAGCCGACTCTGGAGGAGATCGAGAGAGTACGCGAGACCAACGTGCTCCATCGCATGGGGCGCGCGGAGGACGTCGCGCAAGCGGTGGTGTTCCTCGCCGGCCCCGGCGCGGCCTTCATCACCGGTCAGGACCTCACGGTCGACGGGGGGCGGTCGCTCGGGCTGCGGGGTGACGATTGATCACTACTGCAGCGCGCTGGTCAGGCGCGCCAGATTGTCGAGGACGGTCGAGCGCAGCGGCTGCTTGTTCCACTCCTCGAGGGTGAGCTCGCGGCTGAGGCTGCGGTACATGTCCTCGACGCCGCGCATGTCCTTCACGAACTCCTCCCCGCGCACGAACAGCGAGACCTCCATGTTGAGACCGAACGAGCGCATGTCCATGTTGCTCGATCCGATGATCGCGAGGTCGTCGTCGATCGTCATCGACTTGGAATGCAGGATGAAGGGCTTGCGGTACATCCAGATGCGCACGCCCGCCTTCAGCAGCGCCTCGTAGTAGCTGCGCTGCGCGTGGTACACCATGGCCTGGTCGCCCTCCTCCGAGACGAACAGCTCGACCTGCAGACCGCGCTGGCAGGCGCTGGTGACAGCGATGAGCAGCGACTCGTCGGGCACGAAGTAGGGGCTGACGATGATGATCTTGCGTTTGGCGTGATAGAGCAGGCCGAGGAAAAGCCGCAGATTGTTCTCGCTCTCGAAACCGGGGCCGCTGGGGACGATCTGGCAGTCGAGGTCGCCCGAGCCCGACTTCACCTCGAACAGCCCGATCTCCTCCGAGAGGATCTCGCCGGTCTCGCTGAACCAGTCGGCGAGGAACACGCCGTTGATCGACGCCACGATCGGCCCGTCGAGGCGCACCATGAGGTCGACCCAGTGCAGACCTCGGCGAATGTTCTTTTTTAGGTTGTAGGTGGAGTCGGTCATGTTCTGCGACCCCATGAACGCCACCTCACCGTCGACGACGAGGAGCTTGCGGTGGTTGCGTAGATCGGGACGCTGGTACTTGCCCTTGAACGGCTGCACCGGGAGCATCAGCTTCCAGTGCGCACCCATCGCGTCGAGACGCTTGAGGGTCTTCTTGTAGTACGGCTTGCCGCGGTTGGCCCAGTGATCCAGCAGCACCCGCACGACGATGCCCCGCCGGCAGGCCCTCTCGAGGGCGGTGAAGAACACGTCGGTGGAGGCATCCGTCTGCAGAATGTAGAACTCGACGTGGACGTACTCCTCGGCCTCATCGACGGCACGGGCCATCGCGTCGATCGACGCCTGATAGTCGGGGATGAGGATCGCCCCGTTGTCGCCCGCCAGCGGCATGGCGCCGAGGTTGCGGTTCAGGGTGACGAGATTCGTGTACCCCTCGCCGGCATGGGGCCGGAGCGTGCCGAAGTCGAGCCCGCGGCTGGTCTCGGTGATGTAGTCGTTGATGTCCTGCTGCATCTTGCGGCGCTTGCGCGGAAGACGCGGCGTGCCGATGAGGAGGAACAGGAACACCCCGACGAGGGGGATGAAGTAGATCGCCAGCAGCCAGGCCATAGCCGCCGTGGGGCGGCGATTGCGGGGGACGATGATGATCGCCGCCACGCGGACGACGACGTCGAACACGAAGACGAACACCAGCCACCAGCTGGTGTAGATCTCGATTTCCATTCGTCTCCCCGTGCGTCCGCTGGAACCCAGCGTATCGGCGGGGTCGGTCAGGTCGCGGACGCGGGCGGCTCGGTCGCGACGTCGAGTCCGCGCTTGGCGCGCTCCTCGGCCTCGACCTTCGCGTACGCGCGCCGCTCCGAGCGGTCCATGCGCAGGATGGCGCGCAGGACGAAGAAGAACAGCCCGAGCACGACGATCGTCGGCGTGAGCGCCCAGATCGCCCCGAGCCAGATGTCGTCCATGACCTCAAGGATACGCGTGTTCCTGCGACGGCGGTTCCTCCCCAAGAGCGCTGCCGGAGACCGCCGTGGACAGATTCCCCCGCGCCGCCCGCGCTCACGGCACGGTGCTGGCATGACGACGATCATCACCGCTACCGCACCCGCTGACTTCCTGGCCCTCGTCCCCCGGCTCGCCGGCTACCACCCCTCGAACAGCATCGTCCTGATCCCCTTCGAGCGCTCCCGCACCCGCGGGGTGCTTCGGGTGGACCTGCCGGTCGACGCCGCGCCGGATGCGATCGACCGCGCCGCCGCGACGCTCATCGGCATGGTGTGCCGTCTCCCGGAAGTGGACGGGGTGACCCCGGTCGTCTACACCGACGAGTCGTTCGCCGCCGACGACGGCATCGCGCAGGAGACGCTGGTGCGCGCGCTGCTGCGCCGCGCCGACGCCTGCGGGCTGCGGGTTCCCGACGCGCTGTGCGTCGCATCAGACGGCTGGGGGTCGTACCAGGATGCGAGCTGCCCGCTGGAGGGGCGCCCGCTCAGCGACCTCGAGAGCGCACCCGCCGTGGCCGACATACCCGCGGCTCTCCGCGACGTGCATGGCGACCAGACGACCGGCTCGGATCTGCCCACGGTCAGCGAGCAGCAGCAGGCGCACGTCGCCGACGCGCTCGACGAGCTGACGCACGCGCTCGCCGCCCTCGCCGGGACCGGGGAGGACGGCGGCCCGCCGGCGGGACTGGCCGACGCGCACCCGCAGGCGGTGGCCGCCGCGTGCGCGTTCGACGACATCCCCGCCCTATTCGAAGACACCCTGATGTGGCCGAGTACGGGCCCCGATGCGTGGGATGCCGCATCGCTCGTCTGGTGCCTGCGACGCCCCGCCCTGCGGGATGTCGCGCTCTCGCAGTGGGCGGGCGATCTGGCACGAGGGGATGCCGCGTTCGACGCCCAGCTGCGCTGGAGCCGAGACGGCGTCGCCTACCCGGAGGACCTCGCGCGGACGGTGATGGGCGAAGGCCCGGCACCGGACGCCGACCGGCTCACGCGAGCCCTCGCCGCGTGCCGCTGGGCGGCCGCGCTGGCGCCCGAGGCCGACCGCCCCGGCCCGCTCTCCGCGGCTGCGTGGCTCGCGTGGGCACTGGGCCGCTCGACGCACGCGGCGGCCTACGTCGATGCGGCTCAGGCGATCGAGCCTGACCACGGGATGGCGGAGATCGTCGGCACGCTGGTCAACGCGGGCCACCTGCCGGAATGGGCCTACACCGCGCACCGCGACGGGAGCGCCGCGTAGCGGACCCCGTCGGCTTACTTGACGAGGGGGAAGAGGATGGTCTCGCGGATGCCCAGCCCGGTGATCGCCATCAGCAGACGGTCGATGCCCATGCCCATGCCACCGGTCGGCGGCATCCCGTGCTCGAGCGCACGCAGGAACTCCTCGTCCACGCGCATGGCCTCGTCGTCGCCGCGTGCCGCGAGCTTCGCCTGCTCGACGAAGCGCTCTCGCTGGATGACCGGGTCGACCAGCTCGGAGTACCCCGTGGCCAGTTCGAAGCCGCGGACGTACAGGTCCCACTTCTCCACGACCCCCGGGATCGTGCGGTGCTCGCGGACCAGAGGGCTCGTGTCGAGGGGGAAGTCCATCACGAAGGTCGGGCGGGTGAGCCGCGACTTCACGAAGTGCTCCCACAGCTCCTCGACGAGCTTTCCGTGGGTGGCGAGCTTCTCGGGCACCTCCACGCCCTCGGCCTCGGCGAGCGCGAACAGCTCGTCGAGCGGGGTCTCCGGGGTGATGCCCCGGCCTGCGGCATCCGACAGCGAGTCGTACATCGAGAGGCGATCCCACTCACCGCCCAGGTCGTACACGGTGCCATCGGCCCACGTGACCTCGGTGGAACCGGCGACGGCGACCGCGGCGTTCTGGATGAGCTCCTGGGTGAGATCGGCGATGCCGTTGTAGTCGCTGTAGGCCTGGTAGGCCTCGAGCATCGCGAACTCGGGGCTGTGGGTCGAGTCGGCGCCTTCGTTGCGGAAGTTGCGGTTGATCTCGAAGACCCTGTCGATCCCACCCACCACAGCGCGCTTGAGGAAGAGCTCCGGCGCGATGCGCAGGTACAGGTCGGCGTCGAACGCGTTGGCGTGCGTGACGAAGGGGCGCGCCGCCGCACCCCCGTGCTGCACCTGCAGCATGGGAGTTTCGACCTCGATGAACGCGTGCGACGCGAACGTCTGGCGCAGGCTCTGGTTCACCTTCGCCCGGGCGACCACGGTCTCGCGCGCCTGGTCGCGCACGATGAGGTCGAGGAACCGGCTGCGCATGCGCGTCTCTTCGCTCAGCTCGCCATAGACGTTCGGCAGCGGGAGGATCGCCTTGGACGCGATTCTCCAGTCGGTGACCATGATCGACAGCTCACCGCGGCGGCTCGAGATCACCTCGCCGGTGATGAAGACGTGGTCGCCGAGGTCGACGAGCTCCTTCCAGGCGGCCAGCGACTCGTCACCGACGTTGGCGAGCGACACCATCGCCTGGATCCGGCTGCCACCCCCCGACTGCAGGCTCGCGAAGCACAGCTTCCCGGTGTTACGGCTGAACACGACGCGACCGGCCACCGCAGCCGTCACACCGGTCTCGGCACCGGCCTCGAGATCGCCGAACCTCGCACGCAGATCCGGGATGGTGTCGGTGATCGGCAGCGCCACCGGGTAGGCGCCGCCGGCGGCATCCTCCCGCTCGGCGATCAGCCGCTCGCGCTTGGCGAGCCGAACCGCCTTCTGCTCGAAGACGTCCTCGGCGGAATCGGCGTCGATGGGCGTGGGCGCAGACGTGTCTGTCATGTGGTGCGGGCTCCTCGGAAGTCGCCCGCAAGTCTATCGGCGGCTGTCACCGCACTCGCTGCGCCGGCGGCGGGACCAGCGACTAGGATCACGCCTGTGTCGACTCCCAGCCCCCGGGTGAGCGTGATCGTGGCGACCCATCGCCAGTCTCCCTATCTCACCGAGGCGCTCGCCTCCGTGGCGGCGCAGACGCTCGACGACGTCGAGGTCGTAATCGTCGACGATGGCTCCCCCGACCCGGAGGCCGTCGAGGAGGCGGCGGCGGCTGTCCTCCCAGGTGCGCACGTGATTCACCAGCCTGCGTCAGGTGTGAGCGTCGCACGCAACCGCGGCGCGTTCGTGGCCACAGGCGAGTTCCTCGCGTTTCTCGACGACGACGATCGGTGGCGTGCCGACCGGCTCGAGAGCCACCTCGCTGCGCACATGCGGGAACCCGACGCGATCGCCTCATACAGCCGGATGAACGTCATCGATCGCCACGGCGCGGTCGTTCTGACATCTCCGCCGATCACCGATGGCTCGTCGGCCGCGATCGCGGTCGGGGAAACACGTGTCATGATGCCCAACCTCCTCGTCAGACACTCGGCATTCGCCGCCTGCGGAGGCTTTCACAGCGCCCTCACCCATGCCGAGGACGCCGATCTCGTGCTGCGACTGCTTCACCTCGGCCCGGTGACGCCGATCGACGAGCCCTTGGTCGACTACCGCGAGCACCCCGAGAACACGGTCAAGAACCATCGCGATCTGGTGCGGGGCATCGATGCCGTCCTCCGGCTGCACCTGGCGTCGCAGGCTGCTCAGCGCGATGGGGAGTGGGCGCGAGCCCTCCGCGGCGCACGACGGCGCAACGCGCGGTACGCGTGGTGGAGGGCACTGCGTGCCGCCCGCCGGTCGATCGGCGCCGGGCACGTGCGACCCGCGCTGGGCGAGGTGGGCTGGGCCTTACGCACCGCCCCCACTGGACTCATGGACGGGCTCGCCCGCCGCGCGCGTCCCGGCGCCCGGAGCTGATCCGCCGGCGCGCATCTCCTGCGGCGAGCCGCCATGTCGTTGCCCGATCAGCCGGGAAGGCCGCGACTCAACGGTCCTTTCAGGCATCAAGGCCGGGCTCATCGGCCGCGACGCCCGGCGACGCCTCGGCGAGCGCCTGATCGACCGTCGAGCGCACCAGCGACGACAGGAACCCGCCCGGGTTCTCCACCCCGATCCCGGCGAGCAGGGTCGTGGCCTGCCCGACGATCGAGCGTGAGAAGGCGGTGGCGGTCGCGACGGCCTCGGCGTACGCCGCGCGATCCTGCTCGGCGATCACCACGGGCTCGCAGCCGAGCTCGACCGCCAGCGCCTGCGCGATCGGCAGGACGGGTGCGGGGGCGGTCACCGCGGCCCACGCGTGCGAGAGCTCCCGCAGATCGATCGTGGTTCCGGTGAAGGAGATCGCCGGGTGGACGGCAAGCGGGATGGCCCCCACCGCTGCCGCCGGCGCGAGCACCTGTATGCCGTGCGCGGCATCCGTGTGCAGCACGAGCTGCCCGACCTGCCAGGCACCGACCTCGGAGAGGCCGGCGACGAGGCCGGCGAGCTGATCGCCGGGCACGGCGAGGATCACCAGTTCGCTGCGGCGCAGGACCTCCTCGGTCTCGAGCACCGGGACGCTGGGGAGTACGGCCTCGACGCGGTCGTCGTCGGAGCCGGCGGTGATGCCAGTGATCGCGTGGCCCGCTCCGGCGAGCGCCGCGCCGATGACGGGACCGACGCGCCCGGCGCCCACGATCCCGACCCCGAGTCTGCCGTCGCGCTGCATCCGTCGATGCTATCCCGCGGGTGCTGTCAGCGATCGCGCACGGCGCAAGGGTCGAGGTGGAGGCGCCGGGCCGGGGTGGAGGCGCCGTCAGCGGCGGGGGTGCGTGCCGAGATCAGGATCAGAGCCGGATTCAGGAGGGCACCTTCAGGTGGTGAGTGCAACACATGGAGCGGAGTGTGTTGTGAGGGGAATCGTTGCGGCTGAGATGCGTGCCGTGTTTCTGGGTGAGGTTCTCGATGGGGCGACGGCTGCGGAGGTCGAGC
>JAUHYM010000120.1 GCA_030426515.1 Actinomycetes bacterium | reverse complement strand
CGGCACCGGCGAGCGCCTTCAGCCGGTGCACGTAACCGTGGTGGTCGGCACCGAGCAGGTAGATCTTGTGCGCGAACCCGCGGTCGCCCTTGTTCAGGTAGTACGCGGCATCGGCGGCGAAGTAGGTGTACTCGCCGTTGGAGCGCCGGATGACGCGGTCCTTGTCGTCGCCGAAGTCGGTGGTGCGCACCCAGACCGCGTCGTCCGCGTCGAAGACGTGGCCCTGGGCACGCAGCCGGTCGACGGCCTCATCGACCAGGCTCGGCGCACCGTCCGCGCCGGGCGCGTGCAGGATCCGCTCGCTGAAGAACACGTCGAAGTGAACGTTGAACTTCTCGAGCGAGGCCTGCAGGTCGCCGAGCTGGAGCTCGTATGCGCGGTCGCGCGCGATCCGCAGCTGCTCGTCGGCCGGGCGCTCGAGCAGGTCGGGCACGGCGTGCAGGACCCGCTGGGCGAGGTCGTCGATGTACGACCCGGGGTAGCCGTCCTCGGGGGTCTGGTCGCCCTTGGCGGCGGCGAGCACCGAGCGCCCGAACCGCTCCATCTGGGCCCCTGCGTCATTCACGTAGAACTCCCGCACCAAGGTCGCACCGCTGGCCTGGAGCAGGCGCCCGATCGCGTCGCCCAGCGCCGCCCAGCGCGTGTGCCCGATGTGCATCGGCCCGGTCGGGTTCGCGCTCACGAACTCGAGGTTGATGGTGTTGCCGCGCTGGGAGTCGTTCGAGCCGAACGCCGCACCGGCCTCGACGATCGTGCGGGCCAGCGCACCCGCAGCGGCGGCATCCAGACGGATGTTGATGAATCCGGGGCCGGCGACCTCGACGCGGGCGATCCCCTCCACCTCGGCGAGGCGCTCGGCGATCTCGGCCGCGAACTCCCGGGGGTTGGCGCCGATCCGCTTCGCCAGCTTGAGCGCGGCGTTGGACGCCCAGTCGCCGTGGTCGCGGTTCTTGGGGCGCTCGAGCGGCAGGTCGGCGGCGGTCAGATCGTCGACGGCGCCTGGGCGTCGGGCCTGCGCGAGCGGGATGATGACGTCGATCAGGGCCTGGGAGAGCGCGTCCGGATTCATAGCCGCACCATTCTACGGTCGCGCGCTGCGACGAGTGCGCTCAGGCCAGCGCGACGAGGGTCGCGGGATCGTCCGCCGCGGGGACGGCCAGGCTCTGGTCGCCCTCGGCGATCCACGCGTCGACGCGCAGATGCGCCAGCGACAGATTCGCACCGTGATAGCTCAGGAACGCGCAGTCAGCGGCATCCCTCCCGGTGGCGATCCGCACGAGGCTCTCTCGGTGCGACAGCCGGGTCGCGTCGATGACCCACCAGGTGCCGTCGACGTAGGCTTCGGCGACCGCGTGGAAGTCCATCGGGTCGAGCCCCGGCGCGTAGCAGGCCACGTAGCGGGCCGGCACGTCCATCGCGCGCAGCAGGGCGATGACCAGGTGCGCGTAGTCGCGGCACACGCCCTGGCCGGTCATCAGCGTGGTCACGGCGCTGTCGGTGCCCAGCGACAGTCCGGGCGTGTACGTCACACTCGAGGCGACGTACTCCGAGACCGCGGTGAGCAGCTCTGCGCCCGCGAGCCCGCGGAACTGGCGTCGCGCCTGCGCGAACACCTCGTCGGACTGCGCGTAGCGGCTGGGGCGCAGGTAGGTGATCGTCTCGAGATCGCTGGTGTGCGACATGCTCGACCGACCGTCGATGACCGCCTCATAGCGCACCGACAGCGGTCCCCCGTCCGCGGTGAGACGGTGCAGACGCGTCCCGTTCTGATCGATGATCTCGGTCGGCGTGCACTGCGTATCGCCGCCGTGCAGGAACGTCAGCGTCTCGCGCACCGTCGGCACATTCTGGGCGACGGCGAGCGAGAAGATCAGGTCTGCGGATGAGGCGAGATCGAGATCGATCTCGGCGGTGACGATGCGGTGCACCGGGCCATCCTAGATGCCCGGCGCACCGCATCCGAACACTAGGTCGCGTCGGGGTCGCGGTCGTGTGCGCGACGGTTCTCGCCGACGGTGAGCGATGCGTCTCCGGAGGCCGTGTGGTCGGGGCGATCCGGACCCTTGGGCTGGATGTGACCGGGCTCGAGGGTGCGCTGGACGTCCTCGCTGGTGACCGTGCCGATCTCGCCGGTGACCGCGTCGACATACCACTCGGTGAGGCTGGGATCCTCGGTGTCCAGCCACGCGCCGGCGCCGTCCTTCGCGGGCACCTCGCTCGCACTGAACACGAAGTCGTCGCCATGCTCGGCGATGCCCTTGCGCACGCCCTGGCGGATCGCCGCACGGGCGTACTTGCTGCGCAGGACGAAGGGATCGGTGCCCAGATCGCGGGCCCACGCGAGCATGATCCCGATGACCACGATCGCGAACGGCAGCGCCGAGACCACCATGATCGACTGGAGACCGCCCAGCGCGTCCTGGCCGCCGGCGAGCAGCAGGGACGCCGCGACGAGAGCCAGCAGCGAGCCCCACAGGATCGTGACCCACGTGGAGGGCTCGGGCCGACCGTTCTGCGACATGGATCCCATCACGATCGATGCCGAGTCGGCGCTGGTGACGAAGAAGATCACGATCGAGATCATCGCGATCGCCGAGGTGATCACCCCGAACGGCAGATTGCCGAGGACACCGAAGAGCACCTCTTCGCCGGAGCCGAGCTCGCTCATGCCCATGCCCTCGGATTCCATCCACATCGAGGTGCCGCCGAAGATCACGAACCAGGTCGCGCAGACGATCGAGGGGACGATGATCACCACGGTCACGAACTCGCGCAGCGTGCGGCCGCGGGAGATCTTGGCGATGAACATGCCGACGAAGGGCGTCCACGACACCCACCAGGCCCAGTAGTAGGTGGTCCAGCCGGAGAGGAACGCCGCCGAGTCCTCGCCCTGGTTCGGGTTGCGCGCGAGCATCGTGCCGAGATCGGCGAAGTACTCGACGATGACGGCAGGGAACAGATTCAGCAGGAAGATCGTCGGTCCGACGATGAAGACGAAGACCGCGAGCAGCCCGGCGAGCACCATGTTGATGTTCGACAGCAGGCGGATGCCGCGCTTGATGCCCGAGACCGCCGAGATGATGAACAGAGCGGCGAGCACCGCGATCGCGCCGATCAGGAAGCCGTTGCCCACGGGTCCGAGCCCGGTGACCACCTCGAAGCCGCGCCCGATCTGGAGCACGCCGATGCCGAGCGAGACCGCCGTGCCGAACAGCGTCACGATGATCGCGAACACGTCGATGACCGCGCCGAGGGGACCCTCGGTGCGCTTGCCGAAGATCGGCTCGAAGATCGCGGAGATCAGCGGCGCGCGCCCGCGGCGATACGCGCTGTAGGCGATCGCACCGCCGACCAGTGCGTAGAAGGCCCACGCGATGGGACCCCAGTGCAGCAGCGCCTGCGCCAGCGCCGACTGCATGGCGTCCGCGCTGGCGGGCGCGTCGTCGAAGCCGTGCGGCGGGTTCAGGAAGAACACCAGCGGCTCGTACGGGCCGTAGAACAGCAGCCCGATGCCGATGCCGGCCGAGAACAGCATCGCGATCCACGAGACCGTCGAGAACTCGGGCTTCTCATCGTCGGAGCCCAGCCGGACGCCGCCGGAACGGCCGTACCCGACGATGAGCATGAAGACGATCACCACGATCGCCAGCACACCGAACAGCCAGCCGAAGTTCGTCGAGACCCAGCCCAGCGCGGCGGAGCCCGTAGCGCTGATGCTCTCGGGGGCGGCGAACGCCCACACGATCACAGCGAGCGCGACGACGGCGGCGAAGATGAAGACGCCCCAGTTCATCGCGAAGCTGCGCCCGGTGCGCTCGACCCCGATGCCGGGGATGAGGGCCGGATGGACCAGCCCCGGTTCGGAGACCTCGCGGATGACCCGCTTCATCCCCGTATCGGACCCGGGGGTCCGTCCACTGTCACTCTGTCTGGTCATCTCTCTCACCCGTTTCGTGTCGTCGACACGCATGAGGAGATCACCGGAGTGCTCCTTCGCGCGCTGTCAGCCACCATAGCGAGTCCCCTGCGAGGCGGACGCGGCGCCCGCTGGTGGTGGTGCGCGCGAGAGGCCGCACCCGATGACGTACTCTCTTCGCGTGGACACACCCGGCCCGACGGGTCCGCGCCGACGGAACCTGACCCTGCTCGCCCTGCTGGGCGCGGTGGCACTGGTGTGCGTCATCGCCGCGTGGCGACCGTGGGCGACCGAGACGATCACGGCTGCCGACGAGACCGGTGCGCCGGCCGTCGCCGCCCCCGCTCCGCTGGTGATCGACGACGACACACGCCTGCTGGTGTTCGGCGACTCCTGGACCTACGGCTCCGCAGCGACAGAGCGTTCGGATGGCTACGCATACGTCGCCGGTCGGCTGCTCGGCATCGAGACCACGGTCGATGGCGTCCGCGGCAGCGGCTACCTCAAAGCCGGCATCGACGGTCCCTCCTTCGGCGACCGCATCGCCGCGCTCGACCCCGCTGACGCCCCCGACCTCATCGTCCTGCAGGGCTCGATCAACGATCGGCGCCTGTACACCCCGCTCTACCCGATCGCGGTGCGCGAAGCGTGGGACCGACTCGCATCGACATACCCCGCGGCGACCATCGTGGTCCTGGGCCCCGCCCCGCAGGTGCTCCCGGTCGAGGAGGCGACCGCGGCCATCGACGAGGACCTGCGCACGCTCGCCGACGAGCGCGACTGGTGGTACATCTCACCCCTCGCGGAGGACTGGATCACCGACGACACGTACGCGCGGATCATCGACTCGAGCGACATCGGCCGCGACCACCCGTCCACCGCCGGACACGCCTATCTCGCGGAGCGCCTCGTGGAGGCGCTCCGCGCACGCACGGCCGTGACCGATGCGGCCGCCGACGACACACCGCCGGCGGCGTGAGCGCGCCGGGCCCCTATGCGCGCCGACGCGCGGCCGACACGATCGCGACGACAGCCATCGCGACCACCGCCAGCGCACTGATCGCGTAGAGGACCAGACCATACGGGGCGTGGTCGCCGCCGGAGATGCCGTACGTGTCGGCGAGCGCCATGCCCGGGCCGAACGACGCGATGAAGTATGCCGGGGCGCCGCACACCAGCAAACCCAGGTACGCCAGGGCCGCGGCGAGCGCTGACCGGTCGTCGCGCACCCACAGCAGCACCAGGACGAGGAGCGCGAGCGCGACGCCGATGCCGAGTACCGTCAGCGTCCCCGCGGTCCAGGGAGACTCACCCGCCGCGGCCATCTCGCGGTGGATCTGCGCGAGCGAGGCCCCGGGCACCGCAGCCAGCGGGTTGAGCACCAGGATCTGCACCGCCGCCAGAACGGCATAGGCGGTCACGCCGCACGCGCCGACGATCGAGGTCACCCGCGCGGCATCCGTGTGCATGACCTCACCCTGCCATACGGCATCCGGCGTGGTGTGGACGCCGGGGCGCTGTCACGGTGACGCCGTGGCGTGCGCGAGACGGTGGATGTGCCCCCGACAGGAATCGAACCTGCGACCTTTGGTACCGGAAACCAACGCTCTATCCCCTGAGCTACGGAGGCGTACCGATCGAGATTACCACCGGGCCGGGGCTACTCCGGCATCGAGGTCGCCGCGGGCTGCTCGCGGACAATCACACCAGGAACAGACCATCCAGCACGCCGGGGTTGTGGGCGTGGACCAGCACAAGGAACACGACGGCGTCGAACAGCAGGTGCACGGTGACCACGTACGCCAGGGACCGCGTCTTGACGAAGATGTATCCCTGCAGGAGCGCGAAGGGGACCGTCAGGAACGGCCCCCAGGCCTGGTAGCCGAGTTCCCACAGGAACGACACGAACACGATGGTCTGCAGGATGTTCGCCTGCCAGAACGGGAAATGGCGCCGCAGCAGCGCGAAGCAGGTGCAGATGAAGAACAGCTCGTCCCAGATGCCCACCGCACCGACCCCGACGAACAGACGCGCGATGAGGTCGGGCGTGTCGACGACGGGCCAGTTCAGGTACACGCCGCTGGTGATGAAGTAGAACGGCAGGATCAGCCACCCCAGCGCCAGCACGAGCACGAGCCACCCCCACTGGAACCGGCTCCACCTCCCGCCCCCGCGCCAGGGAAACCCGATCGCGCGGTCTCGATAGACGAACCGCGACAGCACGTAGGGGACGACGACAGCGCCGCCGAGCACGACGGTGAAGCGCAGCATCGCGAGGTTGTCGAGCTCGGCCTTGAGGTCCATCACACTGACGATCATCAGACCGACCGCGATCAGAGAGAGGTCGCGCAGCAGGTGCGGGCGACGCGGCGCGTCCGCCCCGCCCTGGAGCGAGCGGGCGTCAACCGGTGCGGGCGTGCGGGCGCTCTCGCGCCACCACGCACCGACGAGCGCGACCGCCAGCAGCAGCCAGCCCAGCCACGGGACACGGAGCACGAAGAACGCGGGCGCGGCCAGGCACGCGATGAGGGCGGGAAGCAGACCGATGTCCCACGCGGGCCGCGGCGGCAGGTGCGCCGGCTCTCGGGCGGGCACCTCACACCCGCCGGTAGGTGAGGTCGCGGATGTCGCGGCCGGCGCGCTGGCCCTTTCGCTCGAAGGCGGTGAGGACCCGCCCCTCGAACCGCTCCGCCCACGGACCCTCGAACGCACGCTCGAGCCCGTCCGCCTTGTCGAGGATCTCGCGCATCTGGAGCGCGTACTCCTCCCAGTCGGTCGCCAGACGCAGAAGGCCGCCCTCCACGAGCGCCCGCGCGGCGATGGCGGCGAACTCCGGGGCGACCAGGCGCCGCTTCGTGTGCTTCTTCTTGTGCCACGGGTCGGGGAAGAACACCCACAGCTCGGTCACCGATCGCGCCGGCAGCAGGTGCTGGAGAACCTCGGGCGCATTCGCCTCGACCAGGCGAAGGTTGCGCGCGCCCGCGGCGTCCGCGTCCTTCATCGTGCGCGCCAGTCCCGCCTTGAACACCTCGACGGCGAGGAAGTCGGTCTCGGGGTGGGCGGTGGCCGCATGGACGATGGCGTGCCCCTGGCCCGAGCCGACCTCGACGACCAGCGGCGCATCGCGCTCCCACACCTGCACCGGGTCGATGACCGAGCCGGGCAGCACGCTGGTTGCGGCGGCATCGCGAGGTGCGTCGAGAAGATAGCGCGGGGCGAGGTCCGACCAGGCACGCTCCTGCCCGTCGGACATGCGCCCGCTGCGACGCACGAACGAGACAGGGCGGTCGCGGAAGCGGCGCACGGAGGGGTCGGACATCCTTCCAGGCTAGCGAGGCTCGGGGGCGGGCCCGACCGGGCGCCCGGTCACTCGGGCTCGGTCACGAAGTCGATGAGCTGCTCGACGCGTCCCAGCAGCGACGGCTCCAGGTCGCGGAAGGTCGTGACGGCGGCGAGAATCCGCTGCCACGCACGAGCGAGGTCTGCCTGGTCGTCGGCGGGCCAGCCCAGGGCGCGGCACACGCCGACCTTCCACTCGATGCCGCGCGGCACCTCCGGCCACGCCGAGATCCCCAGCGCGCGCGGGGTGACGCACTGCCA
>JAUHYM010000119.1 GCA_030426515.1 Actinomycetes bacterium | reverse complement strand
TCGGTGAGCCGCTGGCTGAGGTCGCCGCCCGCGATCTCCATGGCCGTGGCCTCCACCTGGCCGAGCCCCCGGAAGGTCAGCGTCACCAGCCAGCGGGTCAGCAGCGCGCCCGCGAAGATCGCGACCACGGCGAGCACGCTCGAGATGCCCAGGTACGTCGAGACGACCCTGTCGACGGAGGTCAGCGGCTGCACGACCATCTGCGTGTAGAAGTCGCGGGTGCGGCTGATCGTGATCGTCGCGACCGCCCCGTGGTAGTGGATGCCGGCCTCGTCGTTGGACAGGTCGAACGGCTCCTGGCCGCGGATGATCGTCGACGAGAGCGTGAACGAGTCGGGGTAGTCGGGCTCCGGGCCCGAGCCGCCGCCCGAGATCACGAACTCGCCGTCGGGAGCGTAGATGGCCACGAAGTACTCGGTGCGCACGGCGTCGTCCTTCGCCGTGAACGTCGCCTCGCCGTCGGCCACCGTGATGTCGAACAGCCCGGTGGCGACGTCGGTGAGCACGATCTGGCGCAGATTCGTGTCGAGGTTCGCGATCAGAGCCGTGCGCAGGAACACCACCGACCCGATGCCGGTCGCGATCAGACCGATCGCCAGGACCGCGACGGTCACCCCGGTGACCTTCGCGCGCAGGCTGATGCCCCGCCACCAGCGGGTCACGGCATCGGTCTTCTTCGCCAGGTCAGTTCTTCCGATCGGATCGCGGCCTGCCGGCCGCGCGGCTCACGCGGTCTTGCCGGACTTGAGCATGTAGCCGAAACCGCGCTTGGTCTGGATGAGCGGCTCGGACGAGTGCGGATCGATCTTGCGGCGCAGGTACGAGATGTAGCTCTCGACGATGCCGGCATCGCCGTTGAAGTCGTACTCCCACACGTGGTCGAGGATCTGCGCCTTGCTGAGCACCCGGTTGGGGTTGAGCATGAGGTAGCGCAGCAGCTTGAACTCCGTCGGGCTCAGCTCGATGGACGCATCGCCCACGCGGACGTCGTGGGTGTCCTGATCCATCGAGATCTCGCCCGCGCGGATCACGGCATCCTCGTCCTCCTGCATGGTCCGGCGCAGGATCGCCTGGATGCGCGCGACGATCTCGTCGAGGCTGAACGGCTTGGTGACGTAGTCGTCGCCGCCGATCGTGAGCCCGGTGATCTTGTCCTCGGTGTCGTCCTTGGCGGTCAGGAAGAGGATCGGCGCCGTGTATCCGGCTGAGCGCAGCCGCTTCGTGACGCTGAACCCGTTCATGTCCGGCAGCATCACGTCGAGCACGATGAGGTCCGGTTCCTCTTCGAGCACGGCGGAGATCGTCTGGGCGCCGTTGGCGACGGCGCGGACCTGATACCCCGCGAACTTCAGGCTCGTCAGCAGGAGATCGCGGATGTTCGGTTCGTCGTCCACGACGAGGATGCGCGGTGCGGTCATAGGCCCATTATTGCCAGGGTTCCCCTGCGCTGTCTGGATATCCGCCGGTGCGGTCCCCCATCCGCGGTCTCGCCGGTGCCCGCCGTGCCGCGCGCGCAACCCCCTTGTCGAGGAGAGCGGCACGGGGAACGATGGCGGCAGAGGGCGAGGAGGACGTCATGTCGCACATCGTGATCGTCGGCGGCGGGCAGGCCGCCGGGGCCGCCGCCGAGACCGCACGCGAGCAGGATTCCGACGCCGAGATCACGGTCGTCGCACGCGAGCCGCACGGTCTCTACCAGCGGCCGCCGCTGTCGAAGGGGTACCTGGCGGGCAGCGACGGGCCAGGTGCCGTGCGGCTGCACGACGCCGACTGGTACGCGGACCAGGGCATCGCGGTGCGCACCGGCCTCGCGGCCACCGAGGTCGACGCCGGCGCCCGCCGCGTCGGGCTCGCCGACGGCACGGCGATCACCTACACGCAGCTGCTGCTGGCCACCGGCGCCACCGCCCGAGCACTTCCGGTCCCCGGGTCCGGCCTCGAGGGTGTCCATACGCTGCGCACCATCGACGATGCGGATGCGCTGGGACAGACCCTGCGCGCCGGCGGGAAGAGGGTCGTGGTCATCGGCAGCGGGTGGATCGGCATGGAGGCCGCGGCCACCGCCCGTCAGCTCGGCAATGACGTGACGGTCCTCGGCCGTGCCGCGCAGCCACTGGAGGCGGCACTGGGGGCGCGCATGGGACAGGTGTTCGCGCGGCTCCACGCCGATCACGGCGTCACCGTGCGGGGTGGCGTCGCGGTCGAACGCGTCGAGGGGTCGTCGTCGGTCACCGGGGTCGTCGCGGGTGGGGAACGTGTGGATGCGGACGTCGTGATCGCCGGTGTGGGAGCCGAGCTCGACCTCGGGCTCGCCCGCACCGCGGGCGCCCGCATCGGCGACGGCGTCCTGGTGGATGCCGCGATGCGCACCAGCGTGCCCGATGTGTGGGCCGCCGGCGATATCGCCGCCGCGTACCACCCGATGCTGCAGCGCCACCTCCGCAGCGAGCACTGGGCCACGGCGCTGGCCGGGGGCGGGGTCGCCGGCGCCGGCATGGCGGGAGCGCCGGGCCGACTCGCCGACATCCCGTTCTTCTTCTCGGACCAGTTCGATCTCGGCATGGAGCTGTCGGGGTTCGCGCCGCTGATGGACGGCGCGCGTCTCGTGGTGCGCGGGGATGAACACGCTCGCGAGTTCATCGCATTCTGGGTCGACGGCGACCGGGTGGTCGGCGGGATGAACATCAACGTGTGGGATGTGCAGGACGACATCCAGTCCCTCATCCGCTCGGGTGTGCGGGTGGATGTCGCAGCCCTCGCCGACCCGGACGTGGCGCTGTCGGACCTCACGCAGGGGTAGCGCCGGTGGCGCCGCGCACCGGATTCGCTGGGTAGCCTGATCGAGTGCCCCTCTCCGCGACCGCCACGCTCTCCCTCCCCGGTCGCGAGGTCGACCTGCGGCGCCGCATCGTGGTCATGGCGATCGTGAATCGCACCCCCGACTCGTTCTACGACCGGGGCGCGACGTTCGCCCTCGACGCCGCGATCGCGGCCGGCGAAGCCGCCGTCGAGGACGGTGCGCAGATCGTCGACGTGGGCGGGGTGAAGTTCGCCCCGGGCCCACCCGTGCCGGTCGCGGAGGAGATCGCCCGGGTCGTGCCCGTCGTGCGCGCGCTCGCGGCGCACGCGGCCGTGAGCGTCGACACCTTCCAGCCGGCCGTCGCCCGGGCGGCGATCGAGGCGGGCGCCGCGATCATCAACGACACCACCGGGCTGCGCGACCCCGAGATGGTCCGGGTGATCGCCGACAGCGACGCGGCCGTCGTGGTCGCGCACAGCCTCGCGGTCCCGCGCACCCAGCACCCGCTGCCTCACTACGACGATGTGGTGGTTGAGGTGCGGGGCGTCCTCGAGGAGCGCCGTCAGGTGGCGCTGGACGCCGGCATCCGCCCGCAGCGGATCATTCTCGACCCCGGCCATGATCTCAACAAGAACACCCGGCACTCACTGGAGCTGACGCGCCGTCTCGACGAGATCGCGGCGCTGGGCGGACCGCTGCTGGTCGCCCTGTCGAACAAGGACTTCATCGGAGAGTCGCTCGACCGGCCGCGGCGCGAGCGCCTGGCCGGCTCGCTCGCCGCCGCCGTCTGGTGCGTGCAGCGCGGGGCGCGTCTGGTCCGCGCGCACAACGTCCGCGAGACGGTCGACGCGATGCGCATGATCGAGGCGATCGAGGGATGGCGCGAGCCCGCCTACCTCCGCCACAACATGCGGCCCGAGGGCAACGACTGATCAGGCCGCCGCGTCGTCGATGCCGTCGGCATCCAGGATCGTGTAGCTGTATCCCTGCTCGGCGAGGAACCGCTGCCGATTCTGCGCGAAATCCTGATCCACGGTGTCCCGCGCGATGAGCGTGTAGAAGCTCGCCGTGTCGGCCGACTGCTTCGGCCGCAGCAGACGCCCCAGTCGCTGCGCCTCCTCCTGGCGCGAGCCGAACGAGCCCGAGACCTGGATCGCCACCGATGCCTCCGGCAGGTCGATCGAGAAGTTCGCGACCTTCGAGACCACGAGCACCGAGATCTCGCCCTCGCGGAACGCCTGGTACAGCTCCTCGCGTTCGTCCACCGGCGTCTGCCCGGTGATCTTCGGCGCCCCGAGCGATTCCGAGAGCAGGTCGATCTGATCCAGGTACTGGCCGATGATGAGGATGCGCTCCCCGGCGTGGCGTTCGACCAGGCGCCGGACGACGCCGATCTTCGCGGGCGCGGTGGCCGCCAGGCGGTACCGCTCCTCGTCCGCGGCGGCGGCGTACTCGAGGCGGTCCCCGGCGGGCAGATCGACGCGCACCTCGTAGCAGACGGCCGGTGAGATGAACCCCTGGGCCTCGATCTGCTTCCACGGGGCGTCGAAGCGCTTCGGGCCGATGAGGCTGAACACGTCGCCCTCGCGGCCGTCCTCGCGCACGAGCGTCGCCGTCAGGCCCAGGCGGCGCCGCGCCTGCAGGTCGGCGGTCAGCTTGAACACCGGAGCGGGCAGAAGATGCACCTCGTCGTACACGATCAGGCCCCAGTCGAGCGCGTCGAGCAGGGCGAGATGCGCGTACTCGCCACGCCGCTTGGCGGTGAGGATCTGGTACGTCGCGATCGTGACGGGCTTGATCTCCTTGGACTGCCCGGAGTACTCGCCGATCTCCTCAGCGGTCAGCGAGGTGCGCTTGAGCAGCTCGTCGCGCCACTGGCGTGCGCTGACCGTGTTGGTCACCAGGATCAGTGTCGTCGTCTGGGTCTGCGCCATCGCGCCCGCCCCGACCAGCGTCTTGCCGGCGCCGCAGGGGAGCACCACGACCCCCGAGCCGCCCTCCACGAACGTGTCGACCGCCGAGCGCTGGTAGGGACGCAGCTCCCAGCCGTCTTCGCGCAGCCCGATCTCGTGCGGGGTCCCCGGGGTGAAGCCGGCGCGGTCCTCGGCAGGCCAGCCGATCTTCAGCAGCTCCTGCTTGATGGCGCCGCGCGCCCACGCGTCGATGACGTACGTGTCGGGGGAGGGGTGGCCGATCAGCAGAGGTGAGATCCGCTTGTTCCGGGCCACCTCCGCCAGGACGGCCTCGTCGGTCGAGCGCAGCACGAGCACCTCGTCGCCGGCCACATCGTCCCGCTCGATCGAGAGCCGGCCGTATCGGCCGACGGTCTCGCGGATGTCGATGGACACCGACGGGGGCACCGGGAATCGCGACCAGCGGTCGAGGGTGCCCAGCATGTCGTCGGCGTCGTGCCCTGCCGCGCGCGCGTTCCACAGCCCGAGTCGGGTGATCCGGTAGGTGTGGATGTGCTCGGGCGCGCGCTCGAGCTCGGCGAACACCGCCAGCTCATGGCGAGCCGTCTCGGCGTCGGCGTGCGCCACCTCGAGCAGGACGGTGCGGTCGCTCTGGACGATCAGGGGGCCATCGGACATAACGGATCAGTCTACCCGCGGGAACGCTGCACCGGACGGACTCAGCCCGCCGCGCGCACACTCACGATGCTCGCGACCGGCAGCGTGCGCTCGGTGTCGCCGGCGATATCGCGCCCGCGCAGCCGGCCGCCCCCCAGCCCCGTCGCCTCGAGGGTGATCTCCCGATGCGACCCGTCCGGGAACGCGATCACCAGGGCGACCTGCGAGCGCGCCCGCACCGCCGCCTCCAGCTCCCGCGTCATCCACGCCGACTCGGCATCGTCGTCGTGCGTGGCGCGCAGCGTCGCGATCAGTCCCGCGTACGCGCTCACGGCTGCAGACCCGCCGGATGTCGCCAGTCGGCGCCGCCGCACGGGCTCGGTCCGCCCCTCGTCGTCGACGGCGACCACCGGGTACCGCGCGTCGGACAGCGCCCAGTAGACGGCATCGCGCGAGACCCGGGTGTGCAGCGCGTCCCCGTCTTCGATCAGCCCGAGCGCGCCGAGCGCCTGGTCGACCGCGATCGCGCCGAGCAGGCTCGCGTCGGCGGCATCGACCCGTGCTCCGCCGCCGTCGGCGGCGACGCGCACCAGACCGTGACGCGCGGCGGCACGGTCGATGAGGTAGTCCAGCGGCTGCGGGATGCCGGTCAGCGACAGCTCCCCGAGGAAGGCGCGCAGGCTCTGGGCGGTCTCGCCGTCGGCGACGGCGGCAGAGACGGTCCGCTCCGTGAACCGATACGTGCTCGCCTGCGCGCGCGACTCGCGCGCCGCCATGCCGCGCAGTCGCAGGTCGAGCGCGGGGGCGAGCGGGCCCGGGGCGATCGCGGTGAGATCGGCCTGCAGATAGATGCGATCGATCTCCTGGGGCAGCAGGGCCGCCAGGGTGCTCGCGTCGGGTGTGCCGCCTTCGCGCACGGCCGTCGCCCAGACCGGCTCACGGCCGTCGGGCGTCAGCAGCGCCCACTGCTCGGCGCGGCGGCGAAGCGCGCGGGCCCGCCCCGGCCACGCCGTATCCAGCGGATACGCCCGTTCCCAGGTCTGCGGGGACGTCATGCCGGCATCGTGGCGCAGTCCCGGCGGCAGCGCCTCCCGGAACCCGCGCACAATGCGCGCCCACCGCTGAGCGGTGGAGCTGCGCAGCCACGCGTCGCCGTCGTCGGTGACCAGCCACTCGGTCCCGTCGGTGGCCAGCAGGCCGGCGTCGTCGGCGGCGGCGATGAGATCCTCGAGCTCCTCCGCATCCGCCACTGAGCCGGAGTCGATGAGGCCGCGGCGGTCAGCGGCGGCGACCGCCCCGGCCCCGGTGCGCGCCAGCGGGCCGTGCAGGCAGGCGAAGAGGATGTCGCCGAGCGACCCGATGGCCGCGAAGACCCGTTCGGCGGCGGCCGCGGCGGCGAGCTCGTCCGCGGGGCCCGGGGCCGCGTCGGTGAGCAGCGCGGCATTCTCTTCGGCGCCGGATGCCGCGACGCGGCGCGCCACGGCCGGATACGCCCGGCCCTCGGCATCCACCAGCGCGAGCGCGGCCAGCTCGGTGCGGTGCGGCTCGTCGGGGGCGGACCGACCTGCGTCGGCCAGTGCGCGCAGAGTCGCGGCGGGCAGGCGCGTCAGGATCCGATCGATCGACGCGTCCTCCAGCAGAGCCTCGGCGGCGTCGAAGAAGTCCCGCCAGCCCGCACCCGCCGACACCTGACGTGCCGCGAACAGGTCGGCGAGACTCGCGTCGTCCTGGCGCGCGAGGGCCCCGGCCAGCTCGCGCGCGTCCGAGGGCATCGGCGTCAGCTGTCGCGGTTCGCGCGAGAGCGCCGCACGAAGCTGAGGATCAGCAGCGCGAAGATCATGAGGAACGCGATCGGCAGGGCGATCAGCGGCAGCATCACGATCACCGGCCACAGCCCTTCGCTGTAGTCGGTGACGCCCATCGGCGTCGCGAGCATCGTCGTGAAGAAGCAGATGATGGACAGCCCTGTCAGCCCCAGTGCCATGAAGGCGAGGATGCGGTCGAGACGCCGAGGCGGCGCGGAGTCGGGAACGGGCTTCGTCATCCGCCCCATTCTAGGTCGTCCGTCGGCTCCGCTCACGCGGGGGTGGGCACGGTCGGCGTCGATTAGGCTTGTCGGGGGCTCCGCTCGGCGCCCCCGCACAGTCGTGCGCGCGATCCACCAGCGAGGTTCCCATGCCCACCGGCAAGGTCAGGTTCTACGACGAGGACAAGGGCTTCGGCTTCGTCTCCACCGACGACGGCCA
>JAUHYM010000118.1 GCA_030426515.1 Actinomycetes bacterium | reverse complement strand
GCGCACGGGGGACTCCGGTGTCCTGGTGCGGGGTGCGCCCGACATCCTGGTCAAGCTCGCCAAGTGCTGCACGCCGGTGCCGGGAGATGCGATCGTCGGTTTCGTGACGCGCGGAGCGGGCGTGTCGGTTCATCGGGACGACTGCACGAACGTCAAGTCGCTCATGTCCGACCCCGAACGACTCATCGACGTCGAGTGGGCGCCGACGACCAAGAGCGTGTTCCGCGTGCAGATTCAGGTCGAGGCGCTGGATCGCTCCGCACTGCTGTCGGATGTGACCCGGGTGCTCAGCGAGCATCACGTGAACATCCTGTCGGCGAGCGTGTCGACCACCAACGATCGGCTTGCGATCAGCCGCTTCGTCTTCGAGATGGGCGATGCGGTGCACCTGGATCGGGTGCTCAATGCGGTGCGGCGGATCGACGCCGTGTACGACGTCTACCGCGTCACCACCTCGTAGCGCGCCTCGAGGTCGCGCAGCAGTTCCAGCGCGGCTCTCTTGCCCGGCAGGGCGGCGCCGAGCGCGAGACGGATGATCGCGTCACGCGCGGCGCCTGGCTGCGACGCAAGCCGATCGATGGCGCACACCACCGCGGCATCGACGGCGACGTTCCCGGTGGCGTGGATCCGCGCGAGATCGCCCAGGGTGCGTGCCGGCCCTGTCACCAGCACACCCCCCAGCACGACGAGATCGTCCGGTGGCACGGGTACGTCGCGAAAGGCGATGCGCGGGGTCGTCGGCGCCTTGATGCGCTGAGCCACGGCACGCTGCACGCAGTGTCTCGTCGGCGGGTCGTCGATCGCCCCGTGGATCCATGCGGCCGAGAGCTGGACGGCGGCGACGGTGCGCCGGTCGGCTGGCATCAGCAGCGGTCGTAGGGATGCTGCCCGCATCGCCGCGGTCTCCACGGCGTCGGCAGGCATGTAGCCCTCGCCCAGCTCCACCAGGTGGCCGTCGATCCGCGCCGCCGACAGCTCCGCGGGCGACAGACGCTCGTGGGCGAAGTAGAGGAATCGCTGCACACCACGCAGTGTGGCGCATGAGCCCCCTCGTGCGGAGGCCGCTGTGGATAACCCCGGTGGGCGGTGTATCGGCGTGTGACGGCGTCAGCCGCCGAGCGCCCCCAGCCAGGCCTGACGCGCAGCCAGCGCCTCCTCGGCTTTGGCAAGCGCGCGCTTGTCGCCCGACGCGCGAGCGGCGTCGACCTCTGCCTGCAGCTTGTCGATGGCTTCCGTCAGCTGACGCGTCATGTCGTTCGCGCGCGCCTTGGTCTCGGGGTCGTTCTGCTTCCAGTCGCGATCCTCGCGGGCGCGCAGAGCCTGTTCGATTTTGCGCAGCTGCTCGTCCAGCGCGCGCTCCTTGTCGCGCGGGAAGATCCGACCCACGTCGTCCCACCGCCGCTGGATGCCGGTGAGCAGGGAGCGGGCTTTCGCCAGGTCCTTCTCGTCGCCGACCGCGCGAGCCTCGTCGAGAAGCCCCCGACGGATATCGATCTTCTCCAGCGACGCCTCCGCCTCGGCGGCGTCGCGTTCCGCACGGGCACCGTACAGCACATCGCCGGCGGCCTTGAAGCGCGCCCACAGGGCGTCGTCGGCCTTCTTCCCGGCGCGTCCGGACTGCTTCCAGTCATCCAGCAGCGATCGGTAGGCCGGGATGCCGTCCTCGCCCTTGGGCGCGAGCGCCTCGGCGCGCTCGATCAGGCGGGTCTTGCGATCGCGGGCGCCCTTGTGCTGGTCGTCGAGCTCGGCGTAGAACTCGCGACGGTGCTTGTCGACCGTCGCGCGCGCGTCACGGAATCGCTTCCACAGCTTCTGAGAGACGGACTTGGGCAGACGGGGACCGGTCTTCTGGTGCTCCTGCCATTGGTCGAACAGACTGGACATCTCGGCGCCGGCCTGCTTCCACTGCACGGTCTTCGGGTCCCGGGCGGCGAGCTGCTCGGCCTGCTCGACCAGCGTCGTGCGGTGGGCGATCGCCGCATCGACGGCGGCGCGCTGTTCGGCCGCCTCCTGCTGAGATGCTTCGCTGAGCGAGGCGGCGAGTGTGTCGACGCGCTGCTTCAGACCGGCGAGGTCGCCCACGGCGGCGGCGCCGTCGATGTCGGCCGAGAGGCTCGCCGCGGTGCTGCGCAGCTCGCTGGCGGCGGCGCCACCGCCGGCATGCCGCTGCTCGAGGAGCGCGACCTTGTCGGCGAGGTCGGCGAACTTGCGCTCGAAGTAGGCGAGGGCCTCGTCGGGGGTGCCGTCAGGGTACTGGCCGATCTCACGCCACTGGTCGCCCTCGCGCACTGAGACCGTTCCGTCTTCGGCAACGCGTCCCCACGGCTCGGAAGCGGCAGCGTTCGCTTCAGCGGGAGCGGGTGCTGCCGGGGGAGTGGGAACCGCAGCCGGGCTCGTCGCGCGCGGGAAGGGGCGCGGGCGTGGACCGGGCACCGGCGCGCCAGCGCGGGGCGGCGCCGGCACGGGGCTCGGCGCAGCGGCGGACGCGTCGACGACCGCCTCGGGCGTGTCGGTCGAGGCGGTCTCGACGGTCGCCTGCTCAGGGGCGTCGGACGCTGCCTGCTCGGGGTCGGGCGTGGACGGGGAGGAATCTGCGTGCGCAGTCACGGTGCACCTCATCGCGGCTGTGCCGCATGTGGGAAAAGGACGTCGACAAGCCTACTGGGTGAGGCCCCGATCAGGGACTGGGTGTCGGCGTGGGGGTGGTGGTCGGCTCCGGCGCGAGAGTCGGCGCCAGACTCGGCTGCGAGGACGGCGTCGGCTCGGCGGTGCCGGTCGGCGCGGGCGCCGGCGCGCCGGGTCCGCTTCCGTAGTACACCGCCTGGGAGGCGATCGCCCCCGCAACGAGAAGGGTGCCGACGGTCAGCGCGAGGATGTCGTCCCGTCGGCGCCGACGTCCGATCGAGGCATGGTGTTCGGCACGGGCCTGGTACAGGCGCGCACGATCGCGCTCCTGCCGGCGGGCTCTGCCTCTGTTCGCGCTGCTCACGTCACCTCTCGGTCGGTCGGGTCGTCCCGACTCTAGCCATGGCAGCCCCGGCGGGCCAACGCGCTCGAGCGTCGCACGCGCCAACTAGCCTGGGAGGATGTCGAGCGCGTCGCCCCTGTTCTCCGGGCAGACCCCTCTGGCGGTGCGGATGCGCCCCCAGTCACTCGACGAGGTCGCCGGCCAGGAGCATCTGCTGCGGAAGGGCTCTGCCTTGCGAGCCCTCGCCGATCCCGAGGCGGCTCCGGGGGCGGTCTCGGTGATCCTGTGGGGCCCGCCCGGCACGGGGAAGACCACGCTCGCGCACGCCATCGCGCGGTCGTCGGGGCGGCGTTTCATGGAGCTCTCGGCGATCACCGCGGGTGTCAAGGACGTGCGCGAGGTCATGCAGGACGCTGTCACCCAGCGGGACCTCTACGGGCAGTCCACGATCCTCTTCCTCGACGAGATCCACCGTTTCACCAAGGCGCAGCAGGACGCGCTGCTGCCCGGGGTCGAGAACGGCTGGGTTCTGCTGATCGCGGCCACGACCGAGAACCCGTCGTTCTCGATCATCTCGCCCCTGTTGTCGCGCTCTCTTCTTCTGACGCTGCGTCCCCTCGACGACGCCCAGCTCGAGGCGCTCGTCGACCGTGCTGTGGCAGACCCGCGCGGTCTGGCAGGCGCCGTGACGGTGTCAGACGAGGCGCGTGCCGCGCTGGTGCGCCTGGCCTCGGGAGATGCGCGGCGCGCGCTGACCGCGCTGGAGTCGGCCGCTGCCATGGTCAGTGGTTCCGACGCGGACGAACCTCAGCCGACGGTCACCGCCGAGGCGGTCGCCCTCGCCGTCGATCGCGCGCTGCTGCGCTACGACCGCCAGGGGGACGAGCACTATGACGTCATTAGCGCGTTCATCAAGTCGATCCGCGGATCCGACGTCGACGCCGCGATGCACTACCTCGCGCGCATGGTCGAAGCGGGCGAGGATCCGCGGTTCATCGCGCGGCGCCTGGTAATCTCGGCCGCAGAGGACATCGGACTGGCCGATCCCCAGGCGCTGCAGATCGCGGTGGCAGCCGCCGACGCCGTCGCCTTCATCGGCATGCCCGAGGGCCGGATCCCGCTGGCCGAGGCGACCGCGTATCTCGCCACGACCGCGAAGTCGAACGCCGCCTACGTCGCCATCGACGCCGCGATCGGCGATGTGCGCGCAGGGCGATTCGGGCCGGTGCCGCTGCACCTGCGTGACGCGCACTACGCGGGGGCGAAGCGTCTGGGCCACGGCCGCGGCTACGTGTATCCGCACGACCTCGACGTGGGCGTCGCCACCCAGCAGTACCTGCCGGAGGAGCTGTCGGGCACGCGGTACTACGAGCCGACCCAGCGCGGACAGGAGCGCGATATCTCCGCGCGTCTCGACAAGATCCGACGGATCCTTCGCCCCGAGAAGGGCTGACGGGCCCCGTCTGATAGGATTGATCGGCTCGAAACCGAGTTTTCGGGCATCCCCCTTCTCTGATCAAGACCTTCCGGCGTGCCACGGCGTGCAGTCCGGTCAGGGCGAGAAGCGGGAGATACGTCCGTGAGCCGCGAAAGACGCGGCCACGTCATCGGAAGGAATCTTCGTGGTCACGAAGTCCCAAGACCGCCGCAAGGTGCGCCTCTCGCGCGCCCTCGGCGTCGCACTGACCCCCAAGGCCGCCCGCTACCTCGAGAAGCGTCCGTACGCCCCGGGTGAGCACGGCCGCACCAAGCGCAAGGCCGACAGCGACTACGCCGTCCGTCTGCGCGAGAAGCAGCGTCTGCGCGAGCAGTACGGCATCCGCGAGAAGCAGCTGCGCATCGCGTTCAACGAGGCCCGCCGCAAGGACGGCCTGACCGGTGAGAACCTCGTCGAGCAGCTCGAGATGCGTCTGGACGCTCTCGTCGTGCGCGCCGGGTTCGCCCGCACCACCGCGCAGGCACGCCAGTTCGTGGTCCACCGCCACATCCTCGTCGACGGCCAGATCGTCGACCGTCCCTCCTTCCGCGTGAAGCCGGGACAGCTCATCCACGTCAAGGCCCGCAGCGAGGGCACCGAGCCGTTCCAGGTCGCCGCCGCCGGTGGCCACGCCGAGGTTCTGCCGCCCGTCCCGGGCTACCTCGAGGTCGAGCTCGACAAGCTGCAGGCCCGCCTCGTGCGCCGCCCCAAGCGCGCCGAGGTCCCCGTGGTCTGTGACGTCCAGCTGGTCGTCGAGTACTACGCCGCGCGCTGATCGCCGCGACGCATCTCAGCGGGGCACCGGGATTCGTTCCCGGTGCCCCGCTGCGTTTTGCACATACGATGGATGTCAGCCGCGAGCGCCGCGGCGTCCACCCGAGGAGTGAAGCCGTGAAGAGTGTTCTGTGGTTCGTGCTCGGCATTGCCGGCGGGTTCGTTGTCGCTCACTACGTGAACAAGGATCCGCGCGGACACGAGGTGCTCGCCGAGATCGATGCGCGCATCGGCGAGTTCACCGATCGCATCGGCGACGCGTACCGCGAGCAGGAAGCGGCCTTCGAGGCTCTCATCGCGGATGTCAAGGATGCCGCAGGCGAGGCGGCATCGCGCACGGCGCAGGCCGCCGACAGCATCCGAGACTGACCGCACCAAACCAGCACCGGCTCGGCGCCGATCCCGGATCGCCCGCGCCGGTGCGCCCGTCTTGAGGACTCATCCCGATATGAAGACCGCGGAGATCGCGAAGCGCTATCTCGACTACTTCGGCAAGAACGACCACACGATCGTCCCGTCGGCGTCGCTCGTCTCCGACGACCCGTCGATCCTGTTCACGATCGCCGGAATGGTGCCGTTCATCCCGTATCTGACAGGGGTCGTGCCGGCACCGTACCCGCGCGCCGCCGATGTGCAGAAGTGCATCCGCACCAATGACATCGAAGAGGTCGGCAAGACCGCCCGGCACGGCACGTTCTTCCAGATGCTCGGCAACTGGTCGTTCGGTGACTACTTCAAAGAGGGAGCGATCACCTACGCGTGGGAGCTGCTCACCACCGCGCAGTCCGACGGCGGCCTCGGGTTCGCCGAGCGCGATCTGTGGGTGACCGTTTACGACGACGACGACGAGGCCGCCGCCCTCTGGCGGCGCATCGCCGGCCTGCCCGAGAACCGCATCCAGCGGATGGGACGCGAGGACAACTACTGGTCGACCGGTCAGCCCGGGCCGGCAGGTCCGTGCTCGGAGATCTACTTCGATCGGGGGCCCGCCTACGGGCGTGACGGCGGACCGGCCGTGGACGACGATCGCTTCACCGAGATCTGGAACCTCGTGTTCATGCAGGACGCGATCGAGAACGTGCGCTCCAAGACCGAGTTCGACATCGTCGGCGAGCTTCCCGCCAAGAACATCGACACCGGCATGGGGCTCGAGCGCGTCGCGTTCATCACGCAGGGCGTCGACAACATGTACGAGACCGACCAGGTGCGGCCCGTGCTGGACCGTGCGGTCGAGCTGTCGGGGCGCAGGTACGGCGCAGATCACGGCGACGATGTGCGGTTCCGCGTGATCGCCGATCACGTCCGCTCCTCGCTGATGCTGCTCTCCGACGGAGTGACCCCGTCGAACGAGGGCCGCGGCTACATCCTGCGCCGCCTCATGCGCCGCACGGTCCGCTCGATGCGGCTGCTCGGCGTCGACAGCCCGACGTTCCCCGAGCTGTTCGCGGCGTCCCGCGACGCGATGAAGACCGCGTACCCCGAGCTCGACACCGAGTACGAGCGGCTGTCGACCTACGCGGTCGCCGAGGAGGAGACGTTCCTGCGCACGCTGGCGGCGGGCTCGACCATCCTCGACATGGCGGTCTCGGAGACCAAGGAGGCGGGCGGCAGCTCGCTCGCGGGGTCGGAGGCGTTCCTGCTGCACGACACCTACGGATTCCCGATCGACCTGACCCTCGAGGTCGCCGAGGAAGCCGGGCTCACCGTCGACCGCGCGGCGTTCGACGAGCTCATGACGCAGCAGCGAACGCGCGCGAAGGCGGACGCGAAGTCCCGCAAGCGCGCCCTCGCCGACCACAGCGTGTACCGGGACCTGCGCGCGCAGGGGGAGACCGTCTTCACCGGGTACACCGACCTGGAGACCGAGTCGCGGGTGCTGGGACTGCTCGTCGACGGGCTGCCCGCCGGACGCGCAGGCGTCGGACAGGTGGCCGAAGTGATCCTGGCCGAGACCGCGCTGTACGCCGAGTCGGGCGGACAGGTGGCCGACAAGGGCACGATCACCGGCCCCGGCTACACGCTCGACGTGCTCGACGTGCAGCGTCCGGTTCCGGGCCTCATCTCGCACACCGTCGAGGTGACCGCGGGCGAGGTCGCCGTCGGCGATCCCGCGACGTCGGTCGTCGACGCGGCCAACCGCCGCGCCGCCCAGCAGGCGCACTCCGCGACGCACCTGGTGCACGCGGCGCTGCGCGACACGCTCGGCAAGAGCGCGACCCAGTCCGGCTCGCTCAACCGCGCCGGCTACCTGCGATTCGACTTCACCTGGGGCCAGGCGCTGTCGCCCGAGACCCGCACCGAGATCGAGGAGATCGCCAACAACGCGGTCCGCGACAACCTCGAGGTGACAACCCGCGTGCTCGCTCTCGATGAGGCGAAGGCTCTGGGCGCCATGGCGCTGTTCGGGGAGAAGTATGGCGACACCGTGCGCATGGTCGACATCGGCGGGCCCTGGTCGCGCGAGCTGTGCGCGGGCACGCATGTGGCATCCAGTGCCGAGGTCGG
>JAUHYM010000117.1 GCA_030426515.1 Actinomycetes bacterium | reverse complement strand
ACACCACGGACGGAGACGGGCATGGACACGATCACCGCAGAGGACTTCGCGGCGCTGGATGGCCTGGAGGGCTGGCGCGTGATCGACGGGATGGCGTGCGCCTACTTCGACACGCGGGACTTCGCGGCCGGCGCCGCCCTCGTCGCGAAGATCGCGGGTCTCGCCGACGCCGCCGATCACCATCCCGACGTCGACCTTCGCTACCGCGGGGTGACGGTGCGGGTCGTGACGCACTCGGCCGGCGGCCTGACGGCGAAGGACATCTCGCTCGCCCGCGAGATCACGGCGGCGGCCGCCGCATCCGGGGTCGCCGCCGATCCCGAGCGCCTCACGCCGCGAGCCTGACCGGGCGCCCTCAGGGCGGCCTCACCGCATCACGTCGCGGCAGCCTCACCCAGGTTCTCGGTCATCCAGTCGCACCAGATCGAGACGGTGCGCCACCGTTCGCGCACGGTGGCGTACGCCTCGGGCGACCACATCCACTCTGCGAGGGGCTCGCGCACCCCGACCGTGAGCCGCTTGAGACGCAGCAGCTCGATGCGGGGATGGTCCGGCGAGAATCCGCGCGGCGCGGTCTTGAGCGCATCGTCGGTCATGAGCTCGAACCCGTGCGCGCCGACCTCCTCGAGTGTCGCCTCCAGGTCGCCGACGAGCCGATTGTCGTCGACGATCTCGCGGAACCGGCGCAGCGTCGGCGCCGACACCTCGTACATGCCGCCGCCGATGAACAGACCCTCGTCGCTGAGCTGCAGGTAGTGGGCGGCGGGTGCGCGGGTGACCATGCCGATCGCCAGCTTGTACGGCGTCTTGTCGGCTGAGAAGCGCACGTCTCGGTACGGGCGGAAGATCTTCACGGGGCCGAACTCGGGGGCCAGCTGCTCGCCGAGCGCCTCGAACGGGGCGCGTGCGTGCTCGTCGTAGCGGGCGCGGTTGGCCCGCCACCACTCCTTGGTGTTGTTCGTTCGCAGCTGCGCGTAGAAGACCGGCGCGTCGGGATGGAATCCGTCGAAGCTCACGGTCCCGATGGTACGCCGCGCGTGTTCCGGCGCGCAGGGGCTACTCGTCCGCGGTCTCCTGCTTGCCGCGCATCACCAGCAGCGGGTCGAGCTCGCCGATCGCCGCGTCGTCGCGCCCCTCGTAGTCGAACTGACGCAGGAAGAAGCGCATCGCGTTCAGGCGTGCGCGCTTCTTGTCGTTCGAGCGGATGATGGTCCACGGCGCGTACTTCTTGTCGGTGCGCCGGAACATCTCCTCCTTCGCGTCGGTGTAGGCCTCCCACTTGTCGAGCGACGCGAGGTCGTTGGGCGAGAGCTTCCACCGCCGCACGGGGTCGAGCTGGCGGATCGCGAAGCGGGTGCGCTGCTCTCTGCGGGTCACCGAGAACCACAGCTTGGTGAGGTGGATGCCCGAGTCGACGAGCATCTTCTCGAACGCGGGCGCCTGCTCCATGAACGTCTCGTACTCCTCGTCCGAGCAGTACCCCATCACGCGCTCGACGCCGGCGCGGTTGTACCAGGAGCGGTCGAACATGACGATCTCGCCCGCGGTCGGGAAGTGCTGGATGTAGCGCTGGAAGTACCACTGCCCCTGCTCGCGGTCGCTGGGTTTGGCCAGAGCCACGACACGCGACGAGCGCGGGTTCATGTACTCGGTGAACCGCTTGATGGTGCCGCCCTTGCCGGCGGCATCCCGACCCTCGAACAGGATGATCGCGCGCCCGCCGGTGTCTTCGAGCCAGTACTGCAGCTTCAGCAGCTCGACCTGGAGGTGGTACTTCTCGAGCTCGTAGCCGTCGCGGTCCATCCGCTCGGGGTACGGGTACCCCTCCTGCCAGGTGTAGACCGGGTTGCCCTGCGGGTCGATGAGGTCGGGATCGGGGGTGTGCCCCTCGCGCACCGAGTAGCCGGCCTGCCGCAGGTACTCGATGTAGTCGCGCAGGTTGTCGATCCGCAGGTCGTCCATGGGCTGTCACTCCTCGCGTGGCCGGGCGGGTGCCGGTAGGCCCCTGTCGCCATCTTTCCAGGCCGAGGTGTCCGGCGGGTGACGCGCGGCGGCTGGGCGTCCGTCGATCCTGACGCGCGGCGCACCTGCGTCCGTCGGTCGCGACAGGCGGCGCGCCCGCGTCATTCGGTCGTGACGGTGTTGCGGTCGCCCGCGATGACCAGGTCGGCGTCGTCCAGGTCGACCTCGAGGCCGGTGCCGTTGCCCACACGTGCCTCTCCCGCGACGGCACACGATACTTCCGTGGGCACACGCGAACAACGTCGATTCCGTGTTCCCCCGCGGATCGCGTGTGCCCTCGCCGGCGGACGGGCGCGAGCGGACGCCCCGAGCGGACGCCTCACCCGAGCCTGGATGCCGCCTCGCGCTCGATCGCGCGCCGCTCGGTCTCGCTGTCGCACAGGGCGAGGGCACGGTCGAAGGCCACGCGGGCGGCGGCGAGGTCGCCGGCATGCACGAGCATGTCGGCGCGCGCGAGGTGGAAGTAGTGGAACTGCGCGAGGTCGGCCTCGAGGGGGCCGAGCATCGCGAGTCCCGCCTCGGGTCCGTCGGCCAGCGACACCGCGACCGCCTCGTTCAGCCGCACGACGGGTGACGGCTCGAGCACGGCGAGCACCCGGTACAGCCGCCGGATCGTCACCCAGTCGGTGTCGTCGAACGTGGCCGCGCGCGCGTGCGCGGCGGCGATCGCCGCCTGCAGCTGGTAGGGCCCCACGCGGCGCGCGCGCAGCGCACGGGCGAGCAGCTCCTGCCCGTCGGCGATCGACGCCGCATCCCATCGGGTGCGGTCCTGGTCGCGCAGCAGCACGATCTCGCCGTCGTCGTCGAGCCGGGCCGGCCGGCGCGCGTCGGTGAAGGCCAGCAGAGCGGCGAGGCCCCACACCTCGGGCTCGTCGGGCAGCAGCTCGCAGATGCATCCCGCGAGCCAGCGTGCCTCCTCGCACAGGTCGCCGCGGATCAGCTGCTCGCCGGCACCCGCGTGACCCTGGGTGTAGATGACGTACACGGTGCGCAGCACGCCCGCCACCGGCTCGGCGAGGTCTGCGCGATCGGGCACGCGGAACGGGATGCCGGCGGCGGCCACCTTCTTCTTGGCGCGCACCAGGCGTTTGGCCATCGTCGCCTCCGGCACGAGGAAGGCCCGGGCGATGGATGCCGTGGGAAGCCCCACCACGTAGCGCAGGGTGAGCGCGACCTGGGCTGCCTCGTCGAGGGCGCGGTGGCAGCATCCGAAGATCATGGCCAGCAGGTCGTCGGCGACCGCGCCGCGGGCGCGCTGGGGCAGTTCGAGCGCCGCGCGCACGTCCTGCTCCCGCGCCGCCCATCGCACGTCGCGGCGGGCCTGGTCGATCGCCCAGCGTCGCGCGACGGTCAGCAGCCATGCCCCGGGCACGCGGGGCGTGCCGTCGACCGGCCACCGCTCGGCGGCGACGGCGAAGGCGTGCTGGGCGGCGTCCTCTGCCAGGTCGAGGTCGCCGAGGTCGGCGCGCAGCGTCGAGAGCAGGCGCGGCCACTGCGCGCCGAAGGCCTCGGCGACCTCGGCGTGCGGCATCCGTGGGCGGCCGGTCAGCCGGCCATCGCCGACACGTCGAGCACGGCGCGGATCTCGACCGACCCGTAGCCGACGTTCGGGACCTTCTCGGCGTACGAGATGGCGGCGTCGAGGTCGTCGACGTCGATGACGTAGTACCCGCCCAGGTACTCCTTGGTCTCGGCGTAGGGGCCGTCGGTGACGGCGGTCTTGCCTTCGCGCACGCGCACGGTGGTGGCGGTCTCGTACGGGTGGAGCGCCTCGCCCGAGACGTAGACGCCGGCGGACTTGAGCATCTCGTCGTAGGCGAACCACTCCCCCATCTCGGCGGCTTCTTCGGGGCTGCCGGGGGCGGGTCCGTCGCCGGGGGCGCTGGCGAGGAGGAGCATGTACTGCATGGCGGTGTCCTTTCGGTGGTGAGCGCCGCGGGTGCGGCCCTCTGCAGAAGTGACGAACACCAGTCGACCAGATGGACACTCCGCGCGCACTTTTTTCTGGCGGGATGCTGCAGCCCGCGTTCGCCGCGCCGGATCGCTGCGCCGCGGACCGCGTGGCGAGCACAGGACGAGGCGGGAAAACAGGCAGATCAGCCCCCGGATCGTCCTGTTCTCATGCCTGCGCCTGTTCTGGTGACGGCGGGGCGGCGCGCTCCGAGAGCGCATAGCGCAGCAGCACGACGTCGTCGATGCGGCGGGTCTCGGTGAGTGTCGCGCGCCGCCCGCCGGACCACGGGAACTGTCCCTCGTGCACGAACCGCGGGGCGTCGGACTCCCCCACGAACACGGGGGCGATCACCAGCTGCAGCTCGTCGGCGAGCCCGTCGACGAGCAGCTGCGTGAGCAGGATGCCGCCGCCTTCGACCATGAGCCTCCGGACGCCGCGCGAGGCGAGATCGTCGAGCACCGCCCCCAGCCGCACCTGTGCACCCAGGGGCACCACGCCGGCGCGATCGCCCAGCCGCTTCCGGATGCCGGCGGCTGCGCCCGTCGGGCAGTAGACGAGCCGCTCGGCCTCACCCGAGGTGAAGAATGCGGCATCCGGCGGCAGGTCACCGCTGGCGGTCACCGTCACCTTGACGGGCGACCGCTCGAGCCCCTGCCGGTGCCGTGCCTTCTGTCGCTGCGCGCTGCGCACGCACAGCCGCGGGTCGTCGCGGCGGACGGTCGAGGCGCCGACCATGATCGCGTCGCTGTCGGCGCGCAGCTGGTCGACCCGGTCGAAGTCGGCGTCATTCGACAGGCGCAGCCCGCCCGGCTCGGCGCGGTCGAGGTAGCCGTCCATCGAGATCGCGCAGCTGAGGATCACGTACGGCCGGGTCATCGGGTCACCGCCCCACCGGGCGCAAGGTCCGCGTTCGTCGCCGACCGACGTCGTCCACGCACCGCGCCGACCACGATCACCAGCGCCCCCGGCGCGACCGACAGCAGCGCGAGCACGCCGAAGGCGGTCGACGCCGCCACCCCCGCGGCCGCGTCCAGGCCGGCCGCGGTGAACGCCCACGCCGCCGCCGCCTCACGCGGACCCCAGCCGCCGACCCCGAGCGGTATGCCCGCGGCGAGGACCGCGACCAGCGACACCGCGACGAGCGTCTGCGGGGTCGCGGCGACCCCCACGGCCGCGCACGCGACGAGGAACGTCGCGACGTGGCAGGCGACCACCACCAGCGAGGCGAGAGCGGCGCCGAGCGCCGCACCGGGATGCCCGAACATCACCCGAAGATGCCGCGCCTCCCGCGACGCGGCCGCGCGCACCCGACGGCTCGCCACCGCGGCACCGACCCCGATCGCTGCGACGACCCCGACGATCAGCAGCACGATCCCGATGGCCGAGGTGTCGATCCATCCGGGCAGCGACAGCACGAGCGCGACCAGCAGGACCACCTGCACCGCCTGCCCCGCGGCGCGCTCGGCGACGACGGCGCGCGCCGCGTGCGCCCGGTCGCCGTCGCGGCCGTGCCACAGCGCCCGATGGACGTCGCCGACGACCCCGCCCGGCAGCACCGAGTTGAGGAACTGCGAGCGGTAGTAGGCGGCCACCGCACGCCGCCATCCCAGCGCGAGGCCCAGTCGCCGCGCCACGATCCGCCACCGCCACGCCGCGGCGATCGTGGCGATCGCGCCGAGCCCGGCGGCAGCGACGACCGCGGGCAGTGTGATCGACGCGATGCCGACGAGGAACGCCTCGGCCCCGACGTGCAGGGCGAGCGCGGCGAGGATCGCCAGGCCTGCGAGCACCTGACCCCACAGCCGGATGCGGGGGCTGAGGCGCGGATGCCGCGGCGCGGTGCCGCTCACGGCGGCCACGCCAGCAGGTCGCGGTGAGCGACGCGCACGCGCAGGGCGCCGTCGCGCAGCTGTGCACGTCGCCGGGCACGGTGGGCGGCGCCGGAATCGGTGAGCGTCGGGTCCTGGGCGCACGCCGCGTCGATCCAGCCGTCGAGCCACTCCTCGACGAGGGCGCGGTCGCCGCCACCCAGATCCCACGGCGCTTCGGCGGTGCGCAACGACCAGCCGCCGGCGCGGAACAGGTCGGCCGCGACCTCGACCGCGTCCGGGCCCAGCAGACGCCGTCCGTCGCCGTGCGCGCGGCGCTGATGCGCGTTGAACGCGGTCTCGAGCGCGCGGTCGGCGGCATGCGGCGGGTCGAGGTCGACACGACCGGTCACGCTCAGCGTGACGTAGACCGGGACGCCGGCGGACATCGAGGCCGACACGATCGCCTCGAGCTGGCGCCGGTCGAGCACGTCGAGCAGGGCGGACGCGGTCACCAGCGACGCCCCCGCGAGGTCGGCGGCGTCAAGGCCCGCAAGGTCGGCGACGTGCGTGCGGACCGTGACGCCGTCGGGGGGCGCGGCGGCCGCCTCGGCCAGCAGCGCCGCATCCCAGTCGTGCAGCACCCAGGTCTGCGTGCCGCCGAGAACCGGCGCGAGCCACCGCATCATGCCGCCCGTGCCGCTGCCCAGATCGTGCACCACGCGCGGTGTGCGCGTCAGGGCGGCCGCGTGCGTCGCCAGTTCCGGCGCGCGCGAGCGCGCATCGGCGCTCTCGCGGCGGGCGAGCCAGGCGCTGAGGGTCGGCGCGTCGATCGTCATCGAAGCTCCTCGAGCACCGCGTCCACCCGCGCCGCCGTGTCTGACCAGCGGGGCATCCGCGCCTGCCCCTCGTGCGCCCGCGCCCTGAGGTCCGCGCGCAGCGTCGCGTCCGTCATCCACCGCGAGAGCGCCCGGGCGAGGTCGGCGGCGCGCCCGGGCGGCACGAGCAGCGCGCCCCCGCCGGCGACGGTGTCCGCGATGCCGCCGACGTCGCTGGCCACGACCGGGATGCCGCGCCCGAGGGCATCGCCGATCGCCATCCCGGCGCTCTCGACCCGGGATGGCGCGACGACGAGGTCCGCCGTCCGGTACGCCGCGGCGAGCGCGTCCGGCTCGAGCACGCCGACCAGGCGCACCCGGTCGCGCAGGGCGGGCGCGGCGGCGCGAGCCCGGACGCGCTCGGCGTAGTCCGGGTCGACCGCAACGGAGCCGGCGAGGGTGCAGGCCCACGCGTGCGCGTCGCCGGCGAGGTGCGAGAGAGCCTTGATGAGGACATCCTGACCCTTGTGGGGAACGACCGCCCCGACGCACAGCAGGTGCGGGGCTTCCGCGTCCCGGGCGGCGGGCGCGTCCGGGTCCGGCGCCTCGTCGACACCGGGCGGGGCCACGACGATGCGCTCCACCGGGATGCCGGTCTGCGCGGCCAGCTCGTCGCGGGTCCACGCGCTGGTCGCGATCACGCGGTCGGCAGCCCGCACGGCCCGCCGCTGCCCGTCGACGTGCCGCGGATCGGCATCGGGGAAGGCGGCGTCGACCATGTGCGCAAGGACGACCTGCCGTACCGTGCCCGCTGCCACCTCGAGCGCGGCCGGGTCCTCCCGCGCGAGGAGACCGTCGATGATCACGAGCGAGCGGTCGGGGACGCGCTCGAGTGCGAGGCCGAGGCGCGGCCCGCCGACAGGCACCGTCTGCACATCCCATCCGCGGGCATGCAGGCCCGCCGCGAGGCGCTGATCGTAGACGTTGCCGCCGCTGACCTGCCGGGGATCGTCGAACCCGTCGGGCACGACGAGATGCACCGTGCGGGCAGAGGTCACAGCGCGACCTCGTACGAGGCCCACGCGATGTGCGACTCGTGCAGGGTCACGGTCACGCCCGACAGTGCCGCGT
>JAUHYM010000116.1 GCA_030426515.1 Actinomycetes bacterium | reverse complement strand
TAGAGGATGTTGCGGATGTTGATGAACGTCAGGAAGACGTCGGGCCGCATGATGAAGAAGAACAGGATGAGCACGATCAGCGCGACGACGGTGCCGCCGTGCAGCATCATGGTCCCGAACGACCGCGCGCGTTCCGCGGTCATGAGCGTGTTCGTCGTGGGGTTACTCATGGGTCGACTCCGACTTCCCGTAGCAGTAGGCGAGCAGGACCTCTTCGTCCGCGGTCTCGGCGGCGACCTCGCCCGATACCCGCCCCTCGTGCATGATGATGATGCGGTCGCTCATTCCGATCAGCTCCGGCAGCTCTGAGCTGACGACGATGATCGCGGTGCCGGAATCGGCCAGCTGACGGATCAGCCGGTAGATCTCGGCCTTGGTGCCGACGTCGATGCCGCGCGTGGGCTCGTCCATCAGCAGGACGCGCGGCTTGCGGGCGAGCATCTTGGCGAGCACCACCTTCTGCTGGTTGCCCCCGGAGAGCTCGCCGACGTGCTGGCGCGGGCTGCGCGCCTTGATCTGCAGGTCCTGCATGCCGCGCTTGGCGATGTCGACGATGCGCCCGCCCGAGACGACCCCGGAGGTGCTCACCGACGAGAGATTGGCGATGGCGATGTTGTCCTGGATCGACGCCTTCAGCATGACGCCCTGGCTGCGTCGTTCCTCCGGCACCAGCGCCACTCCGGCATCCAGCGCACGGGCCACTCCCGGCGAGTGCGGCAGCTGCTCGCCGGCGACCGCGATCGTGCCGTGTGCGTGCTTCTGCGCGCCGGACAGGATGCGCAGAAGCTCGCTGCGGCCCGCGCCGGCCAGTCCACCCACGCCGAGCACTTCGCCGGAGTGCACGGTGAGCGACACGTCCTGCACGCGCCGTCCGGTGAGGCCTTCGACGACCATGGCCGGCGCCCCGATGCTCTGCGCACGATTCGGGTACATCTCGTCGGACGACCGCCCGACCATCGTGGAGATGACCTCGTCGACGTGAGAGTCGGCGACGTCCTTGGTGATGATCGTCTTGCCGTTGCGCATGATCGTCAGCCGATCGCAGAGCGCGAAGACCTCCTCGAGCCGATGCGACACGTAGACGATCGCGACACCGCGCTCGCGCAGTCCGCGCAGGACGGCGAACAGGTCGACGATCTCCGTGTCGGTGAGCGACGCGGTCGGCTCGTCGAGGATCAGCACGCGCGCGTCGGTGGCGAGCGCCCGCGCGAAGGCGACCATGGTCTGCTGCACCGGCGAGAGCTCGAACCCCAGCTTCCCGAGGGGGATCTTCTTGTTGAGGATGTCGAGCTGCGCCTGGGCGCGCTTGCGCAGCGTCGACCACTGGACGATGCCGCCGCGCGACGGCGTCTGCTCGCCGAGGAGGATGTTCTCGGCGACGCTGATCGTCGGGATGATCGACAGCTCCTGATACAGCGCGACGATGCCCGCGGCGTTCGCCTCGCGCACGTTCGCGAACTCGGCCGTCTCGCCCCGCACCAGGATCTCGCCTCCGTCGGGGGCATACAGACCGGTGAGCACCTTGATGAGCGTCGACTTGCCCGCTCCGTTCTCACCGAGCAGGGCGTGGATCTCGCCCGGGCGCACATCCAGACGTGCACCCTCGAGGGCGTGGACGCCGTCGAATCGCTTGACGATTCCCTTCGCCTCCAGCGCCAGCGGCGTCTGCGCAGCAGTCATCGCGTTCCCCCTTCGTCGAGGTCGTTGCAGCGGATGACCACCTTCGGGTGGTCGCCGCTCAGATGCGCCGCGAACGCGTCCACCGCGTCGTCGAGAGCGAACACCGCGGCGGTGAGCTCATCGACCTGTAGGTGCGGCAGGATCTGCAGCGCACGCGGGAACGCGTATGGCGAGACGAACACCCCCGTGAGCGTGAGCTCCTTGAGATAGAGGTAGTCCGACAGGTTCAGGGGCATCTCGAAGTCGGCCGGGTACATCGCGCCGTAGACGACGGTGCCGCCGTTGGCCGCGATATCGAGCAGGCCCTGCACCGCCCGCGTCGAGCCTGACGCATCGATGACCACGTCGAAGCCCCGGCCGCCGGTGATCTCGTCGGCGCGCTGCGCCTGGTCCTCGGACACCGGGTCGATCACGTGGTGAGCGCCGTGGCGCAGCGCCATCTCGCGCCGTCCGCCGATCGGCTCGATCATCGTGAGCGAGGTCGCCCCGTACATCGCCATGACCTGTAGCGCGAGCTGCCCGATCGGGCCGCCGCCGCACACCGCGACACGGTCGCCCACGCGCATGCGGGTCTTGTCGGCGATGCGGACCGCGACGGAGGTCGGCTCGAGGAGGCATCCCTTCAGCAGCGAGACCCCGTCGGGCAGGCGGTAGACCTGCGACTCGTGCCAGGTGATCGTCTCGGCCATGCCGGGGCGGTTGTAGTCCTGGATGTGCTCGCAGAACTGCTGGCGTCCTTCCTGGCAGGGGCGGCACGTGCCGCAGAAGCGGAGGAAGTTGCCGGCGACGCGGTCGCCCACGCGCAGGCCGTTCCGCGTCGCGCGCTCGCCGAGCGCCTCGACGACACCCGAGATCTCGTGCCCGAGCCCGATCGGCACATCGGTGCCGAAGAATCCCTCGGCCAGGTGCGGGTCGGACCCGCAGATCGCGGCGTACGCGACGCGGATCCGCACGTCTTCGGGGCCGAGGTCGTGCTCGGGGAAATCGACGACGCCGATGCGTCCGCGCGCGCTCTCGTCCTCGGCGCGGAGGCTGCCGATCTTGGTCACTGCGACTGTTCTCATGGTCTCTCCATCGAGCCCGGGTCCGTCAGGATGCCGCGAGAGCGCGTCGCACCGCGGCGACGGTGGCGTCGTGTCCGTACCCGTGCTTGTCACGCAGCTGCTCGTCTTCGCCGAACCCGGCGTAGACCTGCGGGATGCCGAGCCGCTCGAACGCGGACAGGTGGATGCCGCGGTCGGCGACGACGTCGGCGATGCGCGTCGCCAGGCCGCCGTAGGCGAGGTGGTCCTCGAGGACCACGAATCGTCCGCCGGTCTCATCGGCGCACTGGGCGATAAGGTCCTCGTCGATCGGCTTGAGCGTGAACATGTCGACGACCCGCACGGATCGTCCCTCGTTCGCGAGCTCATCGGCGACGTCGAGCGCCTGGGCGACGGTGGTGCCGTGGGTGAACAGCGTCACCTCGTCGCCGTCACGGGCGACGATCCCCTTGCCGATGCGCACGTCGTGCTCGCCGGGCTCGTAGAGCACCTTGTCCTTCTTGCCGACCGCGAGACGGATGTAGATGGGTCCGGTCATCGACATCGACTGCCGGATGATCTCGCCCACCATGACCGGGTCGCCGATGGAGGTGACGGTCATGTTGGTCAGCGAGCACATGAGCGACAGGTCTTCGACCGCGTAGTGGGTGGACCCGCCGTTCCCGACGAGTCCGCCATGGGTTCCGATGATCTTGACCGGCAGGTTCGGATAGCACACGTCGGTGCGGACCTGCTCGAGCGCGCGCATGCTGAGGAAGGGCAGCATCCCCGACACGACCGGGATGTTGCCGTCGTACGCCAGACCCGCGGAGATGCCGACGCTCACCTGCTCGGCGAGGCCGACATCGAGGAACCGGTCGGGGTACTTGTCGCGGAACTCCACGAGGGTCGCCCCGATGTCGGGGGTGATGACCCACAGGTTCTCGTGCGTCTCGCCCAGTTCGGCGAGTGTCGATCCGATGACGGATCGCGCGGAGAGCATCTCTCCGAAGGTGAATGTGACCGGCATCAGACCGTCTCCTTCTTTCGGGTGGACTCCAGGGCCGCCATGGCCTTTTCGAGGTCTGCAGCGCCGAGGGATCCGGCGTGCCAGGCGAGGTTGTGCTCCATGAAGTCCACGCCCTTGCCCTTGACCGTCTCGGCGATGACGACGGTCGGCCGGTTGCTGTCGGTTGCCGGCAGTGCATCGATGGCGGCGACGAGGTCGCCCATGTCGTGCCCGTCGATCTCGACGACGTTCCACCCGAAGGCGCGCCACTTGTCGGGGTAGGGCTCGAACACGACCCGCTCCTCGGCGAAGCTCGTCATGAGCTGACGGTTGCGATCGACGAACGCGACCAGGTTGCCCAGCTCGTTGCTGCGCGCCGCCATCGCGGCCTCCCAGACGCTTCCCTCCCCGGTCTCGCCGTCGCCGAGCAGGCAGACGACGCGGTGGTCGTCGCCGCGGTGGCGTGCGCTGAGCGCCATGCCGACCGCGATCGGCAGCCCGTGGCCGAGGGAGCCGGTCGAGCATTCGACGCCGGGGAGCTGAACCTTGCACGGGTGCATGCCGTATGCGCTGTCGAGCTGACCGTAGGTGTCGACGATCCCGTCGTACGAGAAGAATCCGCGCATCGCCATGGCGATGTACATGCACACCGCCGCGTGGCCCTTGCTGAGCACGAAGCGGTCGCGCTCGGGGTTCGCGATGTCGGTCGGATCGACGTTCAGCCCGTAGTGAAACAGCGCCGTGAAGATGTCCGCGGCAGAGAGGTCACCGCCGATGTGGACGGCCCCCTCGTATGTGCCGCACAGGTTCAGCAGCTTGGAACGCAGCTCGAACGCGAGGTCCTCCAGCTCGGCGACGCTGTGCGGTTCGGCGGCCGACAGTGGCTCGCTCATCATGCCTCCTCATTGATGCACGGATGCCCCAGGTGGCGTTCTCACGTCGGTCACCTGTGACTGATTTCGTGGCTGTCTCCGGCTCCTCCGCCGGCGACGATCGTGACGCTAGCACGAAGTTCTTTACAAGTAAACAGGAATGGTTCTAAACTCTTTTCCAGCACCCGCTGCCGCGAGAACACGCGGCACGAGCCGACGAAGGAGTCGAGATGTCCGTCACGAGCACCTCCCACACCGCATGGACCGGCGGACTTGCGACCGGCGACGGAGACGTCCGACTCGGCACGGGGGCAGCCCGCCTCGCCGTCGACTGGAAGGCGCGAGCCGAGGGATCGAGCACCACGACGACACCTGAGGAGCTGCTGGCCGCGGCACACTCGGCGTGCTACTCGATGGCCCTCTCGCATGAGCTCGCCGAGGCCGGGATCACCCCGCTCTCGGTCGACACCCGCGCCTCGGTCACGTTCGTGCCGGGCACCGGGATCACCGGCATTGCGCTCGAGGTGGAAGCGTCCATCGAAGGCGGAACGGCAGAGGACTTCGCCCGTGTCGCCGAGGCGACGAAGACGGGCTGCCCGGTGTCGGCGGCCCTCGCGGCGGTCCCCTTGACATTGTCTGCGCGGTTGCGAGACTGACGCAGACGGAGACGTCCGCCCTCCGGGGCGGAGAAGGCGCGCAGATTGCGCGCACATGCCCACAGAGGTCACGACACAGAGAGGTGGATTGGGATGAGTGACACGGTCACGGCCGCGGGAGTGCGGTCGGGTTTGTTCATCGGCGGAGTGGAGAGGTCGACCGCCGAGACGTTGAAGATCGCCGACCCGGGCAAGCCGGGCGTGGTGGTCGGCGAGGCGGCGTCCGCGTCGCCGGAGGATGTCGCCGACGCCGTCGCCGCCGCCAAGAGCGCGTTTCCCGCCTGGGCTGCACTGGGCGCTGCCGAACGCGCCCGCCTCATGGGTGAGGCGATCGCCGGCATCGCCGACGACCGGGACGCGGACGCGGCGATCCTCTCGCAGGAGAACGGGAAGATCCGGATGGAGGCGTGGATCGACGCGCTGGTGTTCGAGATCCGCTGGAACCTCGCCCTCATGATCGCCGACCAGGTTGATACCGATCACACGCTGCCGGCGGTTCCGGGCGCGATCCCCGTCGACACGAAGGTGGCGTATCAGCCGGTGGGTGTGACGACGATCATCGTGCCGTTCAACTGGCCGATCGCGATCCTGGGCGCCGCGCTGCCCCACGCCCTCCTCGCCGGGAACACCGTGATCGTCAAGCCCCCGCTGACCGCGCCGCTGGCGACCGCGAAGCTCGTCCAGCGCGTGGCCGAGAAGCTGCCCGCCGGCGTGCTCAACGTCGTCACCGGCAAGGACGAGAACATGTCCGCGCTGATCCAGAACACCGACATCGCGAAGGTGTGCTTCACCGGGTCCGTCAACGGCGGCAAGCGGATGATGGAGATGGCCTCGAAGACCCTCACCCGGGTCACCCTCGAACTCGGCGGGAACGACGCCGCGATCTTCCTCGAAGACGCGATCATCGACGACACCCACCTCGACCGGCTCTACGCGGCGATCTACGACACCACCGGCCAGATCTGCATGAACGCCAAGCGCGTCTACGTGCACCGGTCCCGGCTCGACGAGGTCGTCGACGGCCTCGCCGCCCGCCTCGACAAGGCCGTCATCGGCTACGGGCTCGACGAGGGAACCACCATGGGCCCGCTGCACTCCTCCGCCCAGAAGGCGTTCGTCGAGGAGATCATCCAGGAAGCCAAGGACGCCGGCGCCGACGTCCGCGAATACGGAGAGCTGCCCGGCGGCGACCTCGAAGGCGGCAACTTCCTCCGCCCCGCAATCGTCGTCGACCCCGACCCGTCCCTGCGCGTCGTCACCCAGGAGCAGTTCGGACCCGTCATCCCGATCATCCCCTTCGACACCGAAGAAGACGCCATCCGACTCGCGAACGACACGTGGGCAGGTCTGTGCGGGTCGGTGTGGACGGCGAGCCCCGATGCCGCGCAGCGGGTGGGCGGAGCACTCGAGGTCGGATACGTGTGGGTCAACGACCACGGCGCGACCCGCCTCGACCTGCGCGCGCCGTTCGGCGGGATGAAGCAGTCCGGGTTCGGCCGCGAACAGGGCATCGAGGGCATCCGCGCCTTCCAGGACACCCGCTCCATCGCCACCATCGACCCTGAGGCTCTCGCAGCCATGGCGCACTGACACACCACACGCCGACAGACGTCGACACACAGGGATCCGGCCCCGACCTGGGGTCGGATCCCTGTCTCTGAGAGGATGGCCGGAAGACATGCCCCCACAGCGTCCGCACTCCGCGAGAGGAGCCGGCATGCACGCAGACGACGCACCGGTGAGCCTGCCACCGCACGTCGCCGAGCGCTTCGGCGACGACATCGTCACCGAGCCGCTGCCCGACGTGATCGACCCGGAGAACTTCACGCCGCGGCTGCTCGCCCTGCTCTCCAACGCGCTGGTGTGGCGCGAGTCAGCCGAGCTGCGCCGCCTCTTCGGTCTCGGAACCAACGACTGGCGCGTGATCTCCGTGCTCGCGCTGCGGCCGGGGGCGTCGGCGACCGAGGTCTCGGACTTCATCGCCGTCAACAAGGCGATCGTCTCGAAGAGCGTGACCACGCTCGTCGCGCGAGAGCTCATCGTCCTCCTGGACGGCCCCCGCGGCTCACGACCGATGTACCTCACGCGCGCCGGCGCCCAGATGCACGCAGAGATGATGCCGGTTTCCATGCGCGGGCAGGAAATCATCCTCTCGCACCTCTCCCCTGCGGAGATCGTCGAACTCAACGACCTGCTGCGACGGATGCTGGACGAGACACGGGCGCTCCGCCTCGCAGACGGCGCAGCCGCCGCGACCGAGCGGTCGAGCGGCGGCTGAGCCCGCGAGGAGGACCTTCGTCAGTCCGTGCCCGCGGTGCGCCAGCCCCCGTGGTACTCGGTGCGTGCGGTCTCGGCATACGGCACCGGGCTCACGATCGCGCGGATCGCGATCTGCTCATGCGGCTCGACGGTCGTCTTGCCCGATCCGCCGTCCGGCTCGCCCCACACGACGCGCACCTCGGCGCCGATCGGCACATCGTGGTCCACGGTCGCCAGCGACAGTCCGCGCTTCTCGTTCGCGGT
>JAUHYM010000115.1 GCA_030426515.1 Actinomycetes bacterium | reverse complement strand
GGCCTGAGCGCCCCCGGGCGTGCACGCGGCCGCGGGCGAGTGCACAGGGTGAGAGGTGTACGATGGAACCCGTACGAACGTGCGTCGGATGTCGCACACGTGCCCCCCGATCCACCCTCCTGCGGGTGGTCGCGCGAGACTCCGCGGTCGTCCCTGACGAGCGCGGGTCGATGCCGGGGAGGGGTGCGTGGGTGCACGAGACGCGGGAATGTGTGGATGCCGCCATCCGGCGCCGCGCATTCGTGCGAGCATTGCGTGTGTCAGGACCACTTGACACGCAGACCATCGAGAAACGGCTGAACGGCTATGGAAACAAAGTGAACGGCTCGAAATGAGACCCGTCCGCGACTAACGGTCTGCCCTGTCCGGGGTAGGCCCCAGACAGGAGAATTGTGGCAAAACCACGCGTGCACGAGATCGCTTCCGAACTCGGCGTCGACAGCAAGGTGGCTCTCGCCAAGCTGAAGGAACTCGGCGAGTTCGTCAAGGGACCCTCGTCGACCATCGAACCGCCGGTGGTGCGGAAGCTCCGCGCCGCCCTCGAGGCGGAAGGCGGCGGCGACACCAAGACGGCCGCCAAGCCGGCCGCCCGCGGCGGATCCCGCGGTGGCGCATCCCGCCCCGCAGGCGGCGCATCGCGCCCGTCCAGCGGACCCAAGCCCGGCCCGAAGCCGGCTCCCGCCCCGGCCCCCGCGGCGGAGGAAGCCCCCGCGGAAGCGCCGGCCGCAGCGCCCGCAGCGCCGGCGACAGCAGCTCCCGCGACACCGGCTGAGGCGACCGGCGACGCCCCGGCAGAGGCCGCCGCGGCCCCCGGCCCGCGCCCCTCGGCGCCGACCCCGCAGCCCCCGCGTCCGGGCGGCTCGCGGCCCGGCAACAACCCGTTCGCCTCGCAGCAGGGCATGGGGCAGCGTCCCTCCGGTCCTCGCCCGGGCAACAACCCCTTCGCGTCGCAGCAGGGCATGGGGCAGCGCCCCACCCCCGGAAACATCCCGCGTCCGCAGGCACCGCGCCCCGGCGCTCCCCGCCCCGGCGCTCCGCGCCCGGGCGGCGGCGGTCGTCCCGGTGGCGGCGGCGGTCGCGGCGGCGCGCCCTTCCAGCAGCGTCCCGGCGGTCCCGGTCGTCCCGGCGGCGCCGGCGGTCCCGGTCGTCCCGGTGGCCTTCCCGCACGTCCCGGCGGCGGCGGTCGCGGGCGCGGCCCCGGCGGCGGCACCGCGGGTGCCTTCGGCAAGGGCGGCGGCAAGTCCAAGCAGCGCAAGTCGCGTCGGGCGAAGCGGCAAGAGTTCGAGATGCGGGATGCCCCGCAGGTCGGTGGCGTCAACGTCCAGAAGGGCAATGGCGAGATCATCCGCCTGCGGCGCGGCGCGTCGATCTCGGACTTCGCCGACAAGCTCGAGGCGATCCGCGGATACACCGTGCAGCCCGGCACGCTCGTGACCATCCTCTTCAACCTGGGCGAGATGGCGACAGCCACCGAGTCGCTCGACGAGGCCACCTTCGAGGTGCTCGCAGAGGAGCTCGGCTACAAGATCCAGATGGTCTCGCCCGAGGACGAGGACAAGGAGCTGCTCGAAGGCTTCGGTCTCGACCTCGAGAAGGAGGCTGAGGAGGAGAACGCCGAAGACCTCGAGATCCGTCCTCCGGTGGTCACCGTCATGGGCCACGTCGACCACGGTAAGACGCGACTTCTCGACGCGATCCGCGAGACCAACGTCATCGAGGGCGAGGCCGGCGGCATCACCCAGCACATCGGTGCGTACCAGGTCTGGACCGAGCACGAGGAGATCGATCGCGCGATCACCTTCATCGACACCCCGGGTCACGAGGCGTTCACCGCCATGCGTGCCCGCGGTGCGCAGGTGACCGACATCGCGATCCTGGTGGTCGCCGCCGACGACGGCATCATGCCGCAGACGGTCGAGGCGCTGAACCACGCGCAGGCCGCCGAGGTGCCGATCGTCGTCGCCGTCAACAAGGTCGACAAGCCCGAGGCCAACCCGGCGAAGGTGCGCCAGCAGCTCACCGAGTACGGTCTGGTGGCCGAGGAGTACGGCGGCGACGTGATGTTCGTCGACGTGTCGGCGCGTCAGGGCACCGGCATCCAGGAGCTTCTGGACGCGGTCCTGCTGACCGCGGACGCGGGCCTGGACCTCACCGCCAACCCGAACAAGGCGGCACGCGGTGTCGCCATCGAGGCCAAGCTCGACAAGGGCCGCGGTTCGGTCGCGACCGTCCTTATCCAGTCCGGCACCCTTCGCGTCGGCGACGCGATCGTCGCGGGCACCGCCTACGGCCGTGTACGCGCGATGATCGACGAGAACGGCGACGCCGTCGACGAGGCCGCCCCGTCGCGCCCCGTGCAGGTGCAAGGTCTGAACTCGGTGCCCCGCGCCGGTGACGTCTTCATCGTCACGGAGGAGGACCGCACCGCGCGTCAGATCGCCGAGAAGCGTGAAGCCGCCGAGCGGAACGCGCAGCTGGCGAAGGCCCGCAAGCGCATCTCGCTCGAGGACTTCACCCGGGCGCTCGAGGAGGGCAAGGTCACCTCGCTCAACCTCATCATCAAGGGCGACGTGTCGGGTGCCGTCGAGGCGCTCGAGGAGTCGCTGCTGAAGATCGAGGTCGACGAGTCGGTGCAGCTGCGGATCATCCACCGCGGCGTCGGTGCCGTCACCGAGTCGGATGTGAACCTGGCGACGATCGACAACGCGATCGTGCTCGGCTTCAACGTCCGCCCCGATGCGAAGGCCCGCGAGCGCGCCGCCCGCGAGGGTGTCGACATCCGGTTCTACTCCGTCATCTACAACGCGATCGACGACGTCGAGCAGTCCCTCAAGGGCCTGCTCAAGCCGGAGTTCGAAGAGGTGCAGTCGGGTGTCGCCGAGATCCGCGAGGTGTTCCGCTCCTCGAAGTTCGGCAACATCGCCGGATGTATCGTCCGCAGCGGAACCATCACCCGCAACGCCAAGGCACGCGTCATCCGCGACGGTGTCGTGCTCGCCGACGGCCTGGCGATTGAGTCGCTGCGTCGTTTCAAGGACGACGTCACCGAGGTCCGGACCGACTACGAGTGCGGTATCGGTCTGGGCAAGTTCAACGACATCCAGATCGGCGACGAGATCGAGACCACCGAGATGGTGGAGAAGCCGCGCGTCTGATCCGCTGTACCCGGTGGCCCGCCCAGGGGTGGGCCACCGGGGCGGACAGACCGCCCATCGAAGGAGTGACCATGGCCGGTGAGCGACAGCTGCGCCTAGCGGACCGCATCCGCGTGATCCTCGCGGAGCGGCTCGAGAAAGGTCTGCGCGACCCCCGTCTGGGGTTCGTCACGATCACCGACGTGCGCGTGACCGGCGACCTGCAGCACGCGAGCGTGTTCTTCACGGTCCTCGGCTCCGAGCAGGAGCGCGCCGACAGCGCCCAGGCGCTGAAGGCCGCGACCGGGATGCTCCGCAGCGAAGTGGGCCGCGGGCTCAACGTGCGTCTCGTTCCGACACTCGAGTTCATCCCCGACGGCGTGCCCGAGAACGCGGGACACATCGAGGACCTGCTGCGCGAGGCGCGCGAGCGGGATGCCGCCGTCGCCGGCCTGGCCTCACACGCCACCTACGCCGGCGACGCCGACCCGTATGAGGCGGCGCGCGAGTCCGACGAGGACTGACCTACCGCGGCAGACGGACGTGCCCGTCGGACGCCTCGATGAGGCCGTCCGCGACGAGCGAGTCGATCGCGCGGTCGCGCTGCAGCGGGTCCGGCCAATCAGGCACGACGGCGTCGAGGCACACGTCGTGGCCCGGGGCATCTCGCAGCACGCGCAGCACCGCGCCGCGCGCCTGGCGGTCGCTGCCCTCATAGCGTGCCTGGCGTCGGCGCTCATCGCCCGTGTCGGGGTATCCCGCGGCGCGCCACGCGCACGTATGCGACAGTGGGCATGCGTCGCAGCGGGGTGAGCGGGCCGTGCAGACGACGGCCCCGAGCTCCATGGCCGCGGCGTTGAACACCGCGGCGCTCTCGGTGGTGGTCGGCAGCTGCGCCTCCATCGCGGTGAGGTCGCGGGGCGAAGGCGGGCCGGGCTGCGACCGTCCGTCGATCGCGCGCGCCAGCACCCGCCGGGTATTGGTGTCGACGACGGGATGCCGGTCGCCGTACGCGAAGACGGCGACGGCGCGTGCGGTGTAGTCGCCGATGCCGGTGAGCGCGAGCAGCGCCTCGACGTCGCGGGGGACCTCGCCGCCGTGGTCGGCGCAGATCTGCGTGGCGGCGCGGTGCAGCCACAGCGCCCGCCGCGGGTAGCCGAGGTTCGCCCACTGGCGCACCGCGTCCGCCGCGGGATCCGCGGCGAGCGCGCACGGCGTCGGCCAGCGCTGCAGCCACGCCTCCCAGTGCGGGATGACGCGGCGCACGGGCGTCTGCTGCAGCATGAACTCGCTCACCAGCACTGCCCACGCGCTCGTCTCGGGATGCCGCCAGGGCAGGTCCCTCGCGCTGTCGCGATACCACGTGTCCAGTGGTGCGGCGAGGTCGGGCATGGGGTCGAGCCTACGTCGCCGCGAGCGGAGCGCGGCCGCGGCCCGGGGCAGGGCCACCCGGAAACTAGGCTGGAGGCATGCGTCTTCCCGCCACGCCCGTCACCACGCTGTGGCGCGGACTGCGGGACGAGGTGCGCCGGGAGTTCCCGAGGGGCCGAGTGGTCCTCGGCGTCGACGGCGTCGATGGAGCGGGCAAGACGGTCTTCGCGGACGGCCTCGCGGAGGTGTTCGCCGAGGCGGGTGTCGCGGCGTTCCGAGCGAGCATCGACGACTTCCATCGCCCGCGCGCGCAGAGGTACGCGCGCGGCCGCCGGTCGCCGGAGGGCTTCTACCTCGACTCCTACGACTATGCGACCTTCCGCCGGGTCCTCCTCGACCCGTTCCGCGACGGTGCGCAGACCGTCGGCGCGACGGGGTTCCAGCTTGCGGCGTTCGACGTCGACCGCGACGCTCCGGTCGAATCGGCGTGGGTGACCGGCCCGATCGATGCCGTGCTGATCGTGGACGGCATCTTCCTGCATCGTCCGGGTCTTCACGACGTGTGGGACTGGTCGGTCTGGCTCGAGGCGCCGTTCTCGGCGACTTTCGCGCGCATGGCGCTGCGCGATGGCAGCGATCCCGACCCGGACGCCCCCTCGAACGCCCGCTACCGTGCCGGTCAGCAGCTCTACCTCGACCACGCACGGCCACGGCTCGCCGCGACCGTGGTCGTCGACAACACCGACCTCGATGCCCCGCGCATCCTCGACGACGCCCCCGGGGAGCGCTGATGGCCGATGATCGACTGCTGCTGATCGACAAGCCCGGCGGCATGACCAGTCACGACGTGGTCGCCCGTGCCCGGCGGGCGCGCGGCACCCGCAAGATAGGACACGCGGGAACGCTCGACCCGATGGCCACCGGACTGCTGATCCTGGGCGTCGAAGGCGCGACGCGCCTGCTCACCTACATCGTCGGACTCGACAAGACCTACGAGGCCACCATCCGGCTCGGCGTCACCACCGACAGCGACGACGCCGACGGCGAGGAGACCGACCGTGCCGACCCGGCATCGATGGGCGCGGTGACGGATGAGCGCATCGCCACCGCGATCGCCGCACTCACCGGTGACATCTCGCAGGTTCCCAGCAGGGTCTCCGCCATCAAGGTCGGCGGGCGCAGAGCCTACGATCTCGCACGCCAGGGAGTCGACGTCGAACTGAAGGCCCGCGATGTGACGGTCTCGCGCTTCGCGGTGACGGACAGCCGACGCGCAGACGGGGTCTGGGACCTCGACGTGATCGTGGACTGCACCAGCGGCACCTACATCCGCGCGCTCGCACGCGACCTCGGGGCGGCGCTGGGCGTCGGCGGCCATCTCACGGCGCTGCGGCGCACGCGCATCGGACCGTTCGAGGTCGCCGACGCCGCCGACGCCGAGGAGCTCGCGGCGACGCCCGGGCTCGCGCCGGCCGACGTCGCCAGCGCCGTGCTCGGCCGCGTCGACGTCACCGCCGACGAGGCCCGCGACCTGCGGCACGGCAAGCGTCTGCGCGGCCAGGCCGGGCGACTGACGTCGCCACACGCCGCCGCGATCGACCCCGCGGGGATGCTCGTGGGCGTCCTCGAGCGGCGCGGAGACGATCTCAAGAGCGCCATGAACATGCCCGAACGGGCGGAGGAGTCCCCATGATCCTGTGGTTCACGTTCGTCCAGGTCGCGGTGGCCGCGGCGGCGGGCCTGCTGTGCGTCATCCTGGGTCTGGCGGGGCGGCGCCCCAGCGATCTCAGCGTCGGAGCCCTCGCTCTTGTCGAGGTGCTTCTGCTCGCGCAGGTGGTGATCGCGCTGATCGCGCCGTTCGCCGGGAACCCGCCATCGGGCAGCCTCCTGGAGTTCTGGGTCTATCTGATCTCCGCCGTTCTTCTCCCGCTCGGAGGAGTCGTCTGGGCGCTGATCGAGCGCAGCAGGTGGAGCACGGTCATCATGGGAATCGTCGCCCTGTCGGTCGCCGTGATGGTCTGGCGCATGGAGGTCATCTGGTCGATCCAGGTGGCCTGAGACGGCGACGCGTGACGCGGCGCGCACGCGCTCTCGCCGTAGGATTGAACCGCTATGCCTGCGCCCTCCTCTGACCTCGACCGCGCCCGCCGCCCCCGCATGAGCGGCATCGGGCGTGTCCTCGTCCTTGTCTACGGCGTGATGGCCCTCGCGGCGACGGGGCGTTCGTTCGTTCAGATCGTCGAGCGATACGACGAGGCTCCGCTCGCGTACACGCTGAGTGCGCTGTCGGCGGTGGTCTACATCCTCGCGACGCTCGCACTCGTGTTCGCCGGAACCCGCACCTGGTATCGGATCGCATGGATCGCCATCGTGTTCGAACTCGTCGGCGTGCTGGTCATCGGCACACTCAGCTTCGTCCTGCCCGACCTGTTCGCGCACCCGACCGTCTGGTCCTGGTACGGGCTCGGCTACCTCTTCATCCCTCTGGTGCTGCCGTTCTTCGGGCTGTGGTGGCTGATGACCCACCGGCCGACCGCCGCCGACACCGCGCCCTCGCCGACCGCGGCGGTCTCCTCGTGATCGTCTTCACCGATCCGCACGAGGTGCCCGAGGGGTTCGGGCCCGCGGTCGTCGCCATCGGCAAGTTCGACGGCGTTCACGCCGGTCATCGCGCTCTCCTGGAGCGGGCGCGGGTGGATGCGACGTCGTCGGGCGCCAGGGTGGTCGCCGTCACCTTCGACCGCAACCCGCTCGCCGTCCTGCGCCCAGAGAAGTGCCCGCCCAGCCTCATCGGCGTACGCCAGAAGGTACGGCTGCTGGAGGAGACCGGGATCGACGCGGCGCTGGTGCTGCGCTTCGACGCGGATCTCGCGGCGCTCGAGGCCACCGCCTTCGTCGAGCATGTCCTGGTGGGCCGGCTGGGCGTGCGCACCGTTCTGGTGGGGGAGGACTTCCGGTTCGGCCGAGGCGGAGCGGGCGACCCTGCGCTGCTCGCCGAGATGGGGAAGAAGCACGGATTCGGCGTCGACGTGATCGACGACGTGCGCGAGATGGACGGAGGTCGCCGCGTCTCGTCCACGTGGATCCGAGAGCTTCTCGCGGCCGGAGACGTCGAGGGTGCCGCGAAGCTGCTCGGGCGGGCCCCTTCGGTGCAGGGAGAGGTCGTGCGGGGCCTGCAGCGCGGCCGCGAGCTCGGGTACCCCACCGCCAACCTCACCTCCGAGATGGAGGGGTTCATCCCCGCCGACGGGGTGTACGCCGGGTGGCTCGTGGACGAAGGAGCCCCCGACCGGCTGCGGCAGGGGACTCGGTATC
>JAUHYM010000114.1 GCA_030426515.1 Actinomycetes bacterium | reverse complement strand
GCTTAGCTCATTAGTCTTGCTAAGTAAATCCGCGCGGCTCCGACGCGGTCGAGGCGGACGACTACGCTCGTGCTATGAGTTCCGAGATCGGCGAGGATCGCGGTGTCGCCCGGGCGCCGCTCGATCGGGCGCCGACGATCCGCGACGTCGCCGCGGTCGCCGGAGTCTCGCGCGCGGCCGTCTCGAAGGTGCTGCGCGACGCGTACGGGGTCAGCCCGGCGATGCGCAGCCGCGTCACCGCCGCCATGGCGGAGCTCAACTACCGCCCCCGCGTCGCCGCGCGCGCGATGCGCGGGCGCACCTTCACCATCGGGGTCGAGCTGCCCGACATCGGCAACCAGTTCTTCACCCGCATCCTGCACGGGGCGATCGATGCCCTCTCGGACACCCCGTACCAGGTGGTCGTCGCACCCGCCGAAGAAGGGTCGCGCCGCGGCCTGAAGGCGATCGAGGCGCTGGTCGACCGTCAGGTCGACGGTGTCATCGCGGTCGCGCCCCCGATCGGAGCGCGCGGCATCGAGCCGATCGCCGCCGCCACACCCGTCGTGATGTTCGGTCGCCACGACCCCGCCGAATCGCACGACTCGATCACCGCGGACGACGTGCTCGGCGCGACGCTGGCGATCGACCACCTGCTGGCGCTGGGCCACGAGCGCATCGCTCACCTCACCCTCCTCGACATCACCGAGGACGAGGAGTCACCGCACGGACACCGGCTGCGCACGTACGGTCGAGCGATGCGCGCGCGCGACGCACACGACGATGCGCTCATCCTGCGCAGCGACGACGGGCAGGACTTCGCCTACGCTGCCGTCCGCGATGCGCTCGCCGCGGGGCTCGACGCCACCGCGCTCTTCGCCGCACACGACGAGCTCGCCATCGGCGCCCTGCGCGCGATCGCCGAAGCGGGTGTGTCGCTCGCCGTGGTCGGCTACGACGACGTGCCGATCGCCTCGCATCCCGCGCTCGGGCTGACCAGCGTGCATCAGCCCGGCGAGGCCATGGGTGCGCGCGCGGCCGAGCTGCTGCTCGAGCGGATCGCGGGGCGCACCGAGGCGCGGCATGAGGTGTTCACGCCGGAGCTGCGGGTGCGGACCTCGACGTTCCCCCCGACCTGAGGGCGTCGCCCTACAGTCCCGCGATCACCGCGTTGTCGAGCTCGTCGATGTCGATCCCGGGCCGCTGCGCCTGGTTGCTCAGCAGCACCCACGCGACACCCGCGGTCGGATGGACCCAGAACTCGGTGCCCGACCAGCCGCCGTGCCCGAAGGCATCCTGATCGATCAGGCCCGGCGCCCGGGTGCGCAGGTTCCAGGTGAACCCCCAGTCCTGGCCGCGCTCGGGCGGGTAGGGCGCGAGCCGCGGGATGTCGCCGGTGATCGGTCGACGCATCATCGCGAGGGTCGCGGGCTGGACGACATCGCCCTCGTTGCGCAGCAGCGCGGATCCGAGCTGGAGCAGGTCGGACGCGCGTCCCAGCACGCCCGCGCCGGGATGGCGCAGCGCGAGGAACCGATCCTTGTCGAGGCCCGCGGCCGCGGCATCCGGGATCTCGTGCGGGTTCGCAGCCTCGTCGAGGGTGAACCCGTCGGCGCCGATGCTCGGTGCCCACTCCGCGATGCCGTCGACCCAGTCGCGCCCGGTCGTATGCGCGATCATCGCCGCGATGCCCTCGAAAGCCACCGATGAGTAGCGGGATGCCGCCCCCGGCGCGAAGTCCCGCGCGGTCGCGCCCGCCAGCAGCGGGGCGCGCAGACCCTGCGGAGCATCCAGGGGCGGCTCGGCGATTCCCGAGGTGTGGCTCACCAGGTGCTGCAGCTGGATGTCGTCGGCGGCGAACTCGGGCAGCGCCGAACGCAGCGGGGTGAGCGAGGTCATCAGACCCCGCTCGACGGTGCGCGCGGCAGTGAGTCCGACCAGAGGCTTGGTGATCGAGAACAGCCGGTAGTGGTCGTCAACCGTCGCGGTGCGTGGCCCGGTGGCCCCGAACGCGTCGAGGGCGACGATGCCCTCGGCGGTCGCGATTCCGACCACGGCGGTGGGGAGTCGGCCCGCGTCGACGTGGCGACGGGTCCAGTCGAAGGCGGCGGAGTAGGCGGTCACAGAGGGCTCCTCGGGTGCGATGTGGGGCGGAGGTCAGTGCTCGCTGCGAGCGTGCGCGTCGCGCGTGGTGGTGCGGATGCGGTACAGGCTGGAGGTCGCGGCGATGAACAGATCGGCGCCCTCGGGGCCGCCGAAGCAGACGTTCGCGACGGTCTCGGGGACGGGGATGCGGTGCCGCAGCGTCCCCGCGGAGTCGAAGACCTCGACGGCCCCGTCGCTCGAGCTCCACAGCCGCCCTTCGACATCGACGCGGAATCCGTCGCTGACCCCCTGGGTGACGTGGGCGAACACGCGCCCGTTGAGGCATTCGGCGCCGGCGATGTCGTAGACGCGGATGTGCGAGGGCCCGCCGGGGATGGCCGCGGCTGCGGTGTCCGAGACGTAGAGCAGGGATCCGTCGGGAGAGAACGCGAGGCCATTGGGGTGCACCATGTCGGTGATCACCGGCGTCGCCACCCCCGTCACCGGATCGACGCGGAAGACGTAGCAGCCGTCGTAGTCCGAGCGGGAGGCGTGCCCCTCGTCATCGGTGAGGATCCCGTAGGGCGGGTCGCTGAACCAGATGGCGCCGTCGTCGGCGACGATGACGTCGTTGGGCGAGTTGAATCGTCCGCCCTCCCACGTCGACACGACCGCGGTCACCGTGCCGTCGCGGTCGCGTTCGATGCGACGGCGGCCCTGGGAGCACTGCACGACCGAGCCGTCGAGGTCGAGGGTGCGGCCGTTCGTGTACTCCACGCCCTCGGCATACACGCCCGCCTCACCGGTGCCGAGGTCGATCTGCAGGATGCGGTCGCTGCGCACATCGCTCCAGCGCACCGCGTCCGTGCGGGGCAGGTAGACCGGTCCTTCGGCCCAGGTCGCCCCCGTCGCGAGCTTCTCGAGCGTCGCGTCCGCCGCCAGCAGGTCGGTCACGTCGGGCCTCCTCCCGCCGTCGAGGGTACACGGAGTCCTCGAGGGCACACGCGAAACGCGCGAAGAGCGTGTGCCCCCGCAGACAGCGTGTGCCCTGGGTGCGCTGTCACGGGCGCAGCTCGCATCGGGCGCGCTGTCATGCCCGCGGCGTGTAGCGCCTCGGCGCGTGGGTGCGGGCCACGAGGTCGCGCAGCGCCTCGAGCGACCCGTCGACGAGTCCCGCCGCCCGGGCCTGCACGAGCACGTTGCCCAGCGCCGTCGCCTCGACGGGACCGGCGAGCACCGGGAGCCCCGAGCGGTCGGCGGTGCGCTGACACAGCAGCTCGTTCAGCGACCCGCCGCCCACGATGTGGATCGTGCGCACATCGACGTGGCCGATGCGGCCCGCCTCGAGCGCAGCATCCGCGAACGCCTGCGCGAGGGACTCGACGATCGACCGGGCGAACTCGGCCCGCGTGCGGGGGGCGCGCTCATCGTGCTCGGCGAACCACTCGGCGATGCGGGCGGGCATATCGCCCGGGGCCATGAAGCGCGGGTCGTTGACGTCGAAGATCGGGATGTCGCCCTCGACCTCGGCCGCCGAATCCAGGAGCGTGGGCAGGTCGATGTGATGCCCGTCGCGCTCCCACGTGCGCACCGACTCGCTCAGCACCCACAGACCCATGATGTTGTGCAGCAGGCGCACCCGCCCGTCTACACCGCCCTCGTTGGTGAAGTTCGCCGCCAGCGCCTCGGGGGTGAGGACGAGGTGGTCGACCTCGACCCCGACCAGCCCCCATGTGCCGCACGAGATGTACGCGGCGGCATCCGCCTGCATCGGCACCGCGACCACGGCCGACGCCGTATCGTGCGAGCCGACCGCGACCACTGGGGTCGTCGCGGGCGCGAGGATCGCCTCGGCGACCTCGGGCAGGAGCGTCCCGATCGTCTCGCCCGGGTCGACGACCTCGGGAAGGATGCCGCGGGGGATCCCCAGCGCGCGGATGAGCTCTTCGTCCCAGGTGCCGTCGAGCACCCGCAGCAGACCGGTCGTCGACGCGTTGGTCCGCTCGGCGCGCTTGCTGCCCGTCATCCAGAACGCGAGCACATCGGGGACCAGCAGCGCCGAGTCGGCGAACCCGAGGACGTCCGGGTCCTCGGCGGCGAACTGATAGAGCGTGTTGAAAGGCAGGAACTGCAGCCCGTTGCGCTCGAACAGCTCGGGGTGCGGCATCCGCGCATGCACCGCCTCGACGCCGCGCGCGGTGCGCTCGTCGCGATAGTGGAACGGGGCTCCCAGCAGGCGTCCCCGGCGCAGCAGCGCATAGTCGACCGCCCACGAGTCGATGCCGATGGAGCGGATGTCGGCTCCGGAGCGGCTCGCCTCGCGCAGCCCGGCGATCGCCGCGCCGTACAGGCTGAGGATGTTCCAGTGCAGCCCGTCGGCAGTGCGGACCGGGTCGTTCGGGAACCGGGCGACGGCCTCCATGTCGAGCCGGTCGCGACCGACGTGGCCGAGGATCACCCGGCCGCTGGTCGCGCCGAGGTCGACCGCCGCGACGGTGCCGCTGGTTGCGCTCATCGGGTGGGCCTCAGCGGATGAACGCGGCGGCGACGCCGGAGTCGACCGGGATGTGCAGGCCGGTGGTGCGGCTGAGCTCCGGGCCGGTCAGGACGTAGACCGCGTCGGCGACGTTGTCGGGCACGACCTCGCGCTTGAGGATGGTGCGCTGCGCGTAGAACTTGCCCAGGTCCTCCTCGGGGACGCCGTAGGTCTTGGCGCGGTTCGCGCCCCAGCCCGAGGCGAAGATGCCCGAGCCGCGGACGACGCCGTCGGGGTTGATGCCGTTGACGCGCACGCCGTGCTCGCCGAGCTCGACCGCCAGCAGACGCACCTGGTGGGCCTGGTCGGCCTTGGTCGCCGAGTATGCGATGTTGTTGGGGCCGGCGAACACGGAGTTCTTCGACGAGATGTAGACGATGTCGCCGCCCAGCTTCTGATCGATGAGCACCTTCGCGGCGGCCTTCGAGACGAGGAACGAGCCCTTGGCCATCACGTCGTGCTGCAGGTCCCAGTCCTTCTCTGTGGTCTCGAGCAGCGGCTTGGACAGCGAGAGTCCGGCGTTGTTGACGACCAAGTCGAGCCCGCCGAACGCGAGCACGGCCTCGTCGATCGAGGCCTGCACGGCGTCGGCGTCGGCGACGTTGGCGGCGACGCCGATCGCGACGTCGGGGCCGCCGAGCTCGGCGGCGGCGGCCTGCGCCTTCTCGAGGTCGAGGTCGGCGACGACGACGCATGCGCCCTCGGCCGCGAGGCGGGTGGCGATGGCCTTGCCGATGCCGGAGGCGGCGCCGGTGACCAGCGCGATGCGGCCCTGGTGGCTCTTGGGCTTGGGCATGCGCTGCAGCTTGGCCTCTTCGAGCGCCCAGTACTCGATGCGGAACTTCTCGGCATCCGAGATGGGGGTGTAGGTCGACAGCGACTCGGCGCCGCGCATCACGTTGATCGCGTTGATGTAGAACTCGCCCGCCACGCGCGCCGTCTGCTTGTTCGCACCGTAGGAGAACATTCCCACGCCGGGGACGAGGACGATGAGCGGGTCGGCGCCGCGGATCGCGGGGCTGTTCTCGTCGGCGTGCGCCTCGTAGTAAGCGGTGTAGTCGGCGCGGTACGCCTCGTGCAGCTCGTTCAGCCGTGCGATCGAGTCCTCGATCGACGCATCTGCGGGCAGGTCGAGCAGCATCGGCTTGACCTTGGTGCGCAGGAAGTGGTCGGGGCAGCTCGTGCCGAGCTCGGCGAGCTCGGGCGCCCGCTCCGAGGCGAGGAACTCGAGCACCTCGGGGGCGTCGGTGAAGTGGCCGGCCATCGGCTTGTCGTGCGAGGCGATGCCGCGGATGGTGGCGGCCAGGGCCGCGGCCTTGGCGCGGCGCTCGGTCTCGGGCAGGGCCTCGAAGCCCGAGCGGACGGCGCCGAACGGGTCGGCCTTGCCGTGCTCGACGATGTAGGCGGCGGCGGTCTCGATGATCCACAGCGAGTTCGCCTCGGACTCCTCCGACGTGTCGCCCCAGGCGGTGATGCCGTGACCGCCCAGGATGCAGCCGATCGCCTGCGGGTTCTGGGCCTTGATCTCGCTGATGTCCAGGCCCAGCTGGAACCCGGGGCGACGCCACGGCACCCACACGACCTTGTCGCCGAAGATCGTCGCGGTCAGCTGCTCGCCGTCCGCGGCGGTCGCGATCGCGATGCCGCTGTCGGGGTGCAGGTGGTCGACGTGCGCGGCATCCACGAGCCCGTGCATCGCGGTGTCGATGCTCGGTGCGGCGCCCCCCTTGCCGTGCAGGCAGTAGTCGAACGCGGCGACCATCTCGTCCTCGCGGTCCAGGCCCGGGTACACGTCCACGAGCGCGCGCATGCGGTCCAGGCGCAGCACGGCCAGGCCCTTCTCCTGCAGCGTGCCCAGGTCGCCGCCCGAGCCCTTCACCCACAGCAGCTCGACGGGCTCACCCGTGACCGGGTCGGTCTCGGTGCCCTTGGCGGACGTGTTCCCGCCCGCGTAGTTCGTGTTCTTCGGGTCGGCGCCCAGACGGTTGGAGCGCGCGATCAGGTCGGCGACGGCCGGGTTGGTCATGGTGGTTCCTTCGCTGAGGGGTGGGATCAGGGGGTCAGAGGGTGGGCGCGAGCGCGAGCAGCCGCGCGGCGAATCGGTCGAGAGACAGGGATGCCGCGGCCTCGGCCGGGCGGTTGAGGTGCCCGTGCTCGGTGCCGGGCTCGAGGGACACCTCGACGTCGACTCCGGCGGTGGCGAGCGAGCGGGCGAACGCCTCGCCCGACACGCGCAGCTCGTCGGTATCGCCGTTGATCATGATGGTGGGCGGGAAACCCGCGAGATCGGATGCCGTGGCCAGCCCCGGGACCGCGAAGACATCGGCATCCTCGACCGGCCCGCCGAGGTAGTTCTCATACATGCCGCGCACGGCATCCGGCCCGAAGCGGTCGGCGTCGGGGTTCGCGTCGAGCGCGGCCCGCAGGGCGGCATCCGGTGCCGGCTGCACGGCGTGCAGGGTGGGGTAGGCGAGCACGACCAGCGCGGGCACGGGCCCGCCGTCACGCATCAGCCGCAGCGTCGCGCCGGTGGCGAGGTTCGCGCCGGCGCTCGCACCGCCGATCGCCCACGTCGTGGCTGCCGCGCCCAGACCATCAGATGTGCCCAGATCATCAGATGCACCCAGATCAGGAGATGCGCCGAGATCAGGACGATTCCCGCCGAATCGTCCTGAATTCGCCGATCGTCCTGAATCCGCGACGAGTGGGGATGCCGCGGCCGACGCGAACGCGAACGACACCTCCTCGCTCGCGACGGGGAATCGCACGCCGTCGCGAACCTCGCCGCCCCGGGCATCCACCCAGGCCTGCGGAACAGGTGCGAGGCGGTAGTCGACCGAGACCACCAGGATGCCGCGGTCCGCGAAGGCCCGGGCGACCCAGTCGGCCTCGGGCATGTCGAGGTCGCCGCCGGCGAACCCGCCGCCGTGCGCCCACACCAGGCCGACGCCGGCGGGCGCCGTCGGGGTGTAGACGCGGACGGGCAGGTCGCCGTGCGGACCGGCGAGGACGCGGTCCTTGACGGTCACGGCCAGACCGCGCACGGCATCCGTGGTCATCGGCTCACGCGCCCCAGCCGGCCTGGGTGCCACCGACGCGCTCGGCGGCGATCTGCGCGAGGTGCCCCGACTCGGCGTACGCGGCCATCGGGTCGGCCGGCAGGCCGCGCGAGGCGCGCCATTCGGCCAGCGCGGGGCGGACGTCGGTGTAGAAGGCGTCCATGAACACGGCGTTGGCGCCGAGCA
>JAUHYM010000113.1 GCA_030426515.1 Actinomycetes bacterium | reverse complement strand
GCGGTGAATCAGGCGCTGGTCGCGCTGCTGGGAGGCGCCGGACGCTGGGTGTCGGCGCTCATCGGCGCACTCGCGCTGGCCACGGGTGTGGTCTCGACCGTGCCGGGCGTGCTCTCGCAGGTGGCGCAGCTGATGCCCACCATGCCCGCGTACAACGCGATGCTCGCGGCTCTGGGCCCCGCCACCGGCGTGTCGGCGGGCGTCGCCGGGATGCTCATCTGGACGCTGCTGGCCCTCGGGGCGACCACCCTCGCGGTCACCCGCCGGCGCACCGTGTCGGCGAAGGCCGTCGCCAGCGGCCAGGCCGCGACCGCGTAGCGCGCGGGCGAAAGCGGCCGGCGCCTCAGCGGCTACAGCTTCCGGCAGATGCTGCACCGATCGGTGGCGCATCTGCCGGAAAGTGCCGCCGGTGGGGTGCGGGGCGGCGGGCGTCGCCTGCGCGGGCGCTGGCCCGGGATGTCAGCTCAGGCCGCTGTAGGCGTGAAGGCCGTTGAAGAACATGTTGACGATCGTGAAGTTGAAGATCACCGCAGTGAACCCGACGATCGACAGCCACGCCGAGCGGGTGCCCCGCCACCCACGCGTCGCGCGGGCATGGATGTAGCCCGCGTAGAGGACCCAGATGACGAAGGTCCACACTTCCTTGGTGTCGAAGCCCCAGTAGCGGCCCCACGCGTCGTTGGCCCAGATCGAGCCGGCGATGAGGGTGAAGGTCCAGAAGATGAACCCGACGATCGCGAAGCGGTACGCGAGCGACTCCATGGTGTCCGCCGTGGGCAGAGTGGCGAGGAACCGCGGTCCGGTCTTCGTCGCGCCGTCCGCCGACGCCCTCGCGGCCGCCGCGACCTTGCGCTCGCGGCGCGCCTGCAGCAACTGGAGGACAGAGAGGCCGAACGCGATGGCGAAGAACGCCGTCGCGAGCGACGCGACGAACACATGGATGATCAGCCAGATCGACTTGAGCGGGTCCATGAGCGGCACGACCTCGACGTGCAGCAGCGTCCCGCCGCCCAGCAGCAGCACCACGAGCCCCGTCATGAATGCCCCGAGGAAGCGAAGGTCGTACCGGAACAGCGTGCCGAGGTACACCGCGACGATCAGCAGCGTGCCCGTGAGCGCGAACTCGTACATGTTCGACCACGGCACCCGCTCGGCCGCGATGCCGCGGGTCACGGTGGCGCCCAGGTGGAAGAGGAAGCCCAGCCACGTCAGCGAGGTGCCGATGCGCGCCCACACCAGGCGCGGCGCGGCCTGGCGGTCGGATGCCGGCGCGTCCTGCCCACCCGCGACGGTGTCGGCGCCCCCGCGCGCTCCGACGCCGGCGAGCGCGCGCTGCGCACGGGCATCCTGCGCCTGCACGGCCGCGTCCGAGCGGCGCGCGAGGTCGACCGCGTACGCGATGAACGCGAGCGCGTAGATGGCGACCGCGGTCCACACCAGCAGCAGCGACACAGAGTCGAGGGAGAGCTCGTCCGACATGCCTTCGATTCTACGGTCGTGCGCTGGCGCGCTCGTCCTCGAGCGCAGCGATCAGGGCGGCCTCGTGGCGGCGGTGGAGGTCGGCGACGGCCGCGCCGAGCGTGGGATCCTCGCCGCGCGCGAGACCGGCGTACTCGAGCACGATGTCGTCGCCGTCGGCGCGCGCCTTCACCCACAGACGACGACGCGGGATGAACAGCGCCAGCAGGAGGCCCACCGTCGCGAGGATCGCGAACAGCAGCACCCACGGGCCCCCGGCATCCCGATGGATCGACAGCGAGGCGAAGCGCTTCACGGACTCCTCGAACTCCTGGGCCCCGGGAGGCGACTCGTCCTCGAAGGTGATCGTGCCGTAGCCTCCGGGCAGCTCGGCGGACTCGCCGGGGAACAGCTGGATCGAGTCGACGCCCGTCTCCCCGCCGGTCAGCTGCTCCATCCCCTCCGGATCCAGCGTGTACACCGAGCGGGGCGTGCCGTCGTCGATGCCGAGGTCGCCGGCGTACACGTTGAGAGTGAGCACGGGGTACACCAGGTCGGGGTACACCGAGGTGAACGCACCGGTCTCGAGCTCCTGCATCGTCGGGTAGAGGAAGCCGATCATTCCGAGCTGCTCGGGGAGTCCGTCGGGGACCTTCACGACGCCGAGCGAGGTCATGTTGCTGTCCTGCGGCAGGAAGGGCACCGCGTCGTGGAAGACCGTCTGGCCGTCCGCATCGCGGATCGTGATCGTCGGCGCGTATCCGTTGCCCAGCAGGTAGATGCTGTCGCCGGCCACGCCCAGCGGGTGGTTGACACGCACCTGCCCGGACTGGCTGGTGCCGTCGGGGTAGGAGACGGTCACGTTCGCCGCGAAGTCCCCGGCCTGCCCCGCCGCTTCGGTTCCCGGCGGCTGATAGCTGACCTCGAAGTCGTCCAGGGTCACCGCATACGGGGTGAGCTGGTCCTCGCCCACGAACCGGCCGGGGTTGAAGGAGGAGTAGTCGGTGAGGGCATTCACGAATGTCGTGCCCTCCACGATCACCCGCTGCCCGGTGTACGTGAACCCGCCGCCGAGGCCGACGGCGATCAGCACACCCACCAGGGACGCGTGGAAGACGAGGTTCCCCGTCTCGCGCCAGTAGCCGCGCTCGGCCGACACCGAGAACGCGCCGCGGGCGTCGTAGCGCTCGACGCGGTAGCCGGCCTTCTTCAGGTCGCGCGCGGCGAGCTCGACCGCGGTGCGCGCGGCGGCATCCGCGGACCCGCCGGTCGGCACGCGGGTCTCGATGTGATCGGCGAGGCGCGCCAGGCGCGCCGGGGTACGCGGCGGACGTGCGCGCAGCGCCTTGGCGTGGTGCTTCGTGCGCGGGATCACGCAGCCGATCAGCGAGATGAACAGCAGGATGTAGATCGCGGAGAACCAGGGCGAGGTGTACACATCGAACATCGACAGGTTGTCGAGGATCGGCGCGAGGTCGGGGTTGTCCGCGTAGTACTGGGTGACGCCGTTCGGGTCGGCCGAGCGCTGCGGGACGAGCGAGCCGGGCACCGCCGCGATCGCCAGCAGCAGCAGCAGGATCAGCGCGGTGCGCATCGAGGTCAGCTGCCGCCACATCCAGCGCAGCCAGCCCACGACGCCCAGGGCGGGCTGCGTCGGGGAATCGAGGGACGCCCCATGAGGGGTGTCGCTGTCGGCGTGGTCGGCCGGCCGCAGCGGATCGGGACCGTCAGAGCGGGGTCGTGACACCGCCGATCACCCCCTGCAGCTGCGACATGAGCATTCCCCACACCCCGGTGACCATCAGCACACCCAGCGCGATCAGGAGGGCGCCGCCGATGAGGTTCACCACGCGGATGTGGCGTCGCAGGAAGGCGACCGAGCGAGAAGCCCACCCGAAGCCGAGGGCGAGCAGCAGGAACGGGATGCCGAGCCCGAGGGAGTACGCCAGCCCGAGCACCGCCGCCCGGGCGGGATCGCCGAGATTCCACGAGACCGACAGGATCGCCGCCAGGGTCGGGCCGATGCACGGCGTCCAGCCGATGCCGAGGGCGAGGCCGAGAAGCGGTGCGCCGATGAGGCCCGCCCGCTGGCGCATGACCGGCTTGACCGTACGCTGGGCGAACCCGAAGACCCCGATGAAGACGAGGCCGAGCAGGATCACGATCACCCCGAGCACGCGGGTAATCGCGTCGGCGTAGGCGAGGAAGAACCCGCCGAGCGCGCCGCCGAGCACGATGACCGCCATGAACACGACCGTGAACCCGGCGATGAACAAGCCCACGGCGAGCAGCAGCCGGCCGCGCGGCGGGGCGGTCGCGGTCGTCGGCGCGCCCGCGACCTTGCGCGGCTGCACCGCACCGCCGAGGAACCCGAGGTAGCCGGGCACCAGCGGCAGCACGCAGGGAGACAGGAACGACACGAGCCCCGCGGCGAGCGCGAGCGGCACGGCGACCCAGAGGGCGCCGCCCGAGACGACGCCGTCGATCGTCACGACTGCTCCGCGAGCGCGTCGTCGACCAGCGTGGTCAGCACGGACGCGTCGGGGAGCTCGCCGACGATGCGGGACGCGACGCGACCGTCACGATCCAGCACGAGTGTGGTGGGAGTGGCGCTGACGGGGGTCGCTGCGGCGAACGCCAGCTTGACCTGCCCGTCGTTGACCGCGATCACGCTCGGGTAGGTCACGCCGTACGTCTCGGCGAACGCGGCGGCCGTGTCGGCCTGGTCGTACGTGTTGATGCCGAGGAAGGCGACGTCCTCGCCCTCGAATGCGGCGTGGGCCTCTTCGAGGCGGGGCGCCTCGACCCGGCAGGGTCCGCATGCCGCGTACCAGAAGTTCACGACGAGCACGTCGCCTGCGTAGTCGGCGCTCGAGACGGTGTCGCCGTACTCGGTCACCCCTTCGAACTCCACAGGCTCGCCGCGCTCGTCGACCGGGATCTCGGCGACGCGGAAGTCGCCCGCCACGTAGCCCTTGTTGTCGCCGGCCCGGTACTGCTCGGCGAGCGAGTCCGTGCCGCAGGCGGCGAGGATGCCGGTGAGGGAGATCACGGCGGCGGCGGCGACCGCGGTGCGCCGGACGCGTGCGCGACGAGCGCTCATACCGCCCCCACATCCGTTGCGCCGGCCAGCGACGCCGGCTCGGCGTAGGCGATCTCGGTCCACGTGCCGCCGGGCATCTCGAAGCTCGTCACACTCGACAGGGCGCACCGGCGGGCGCGCGGGTCGTGCCGTGCGGGCAGTCCCGCGACGGCGAGGTGCGTGACCCAGATCGGCAGCTGATGCGACACGATGACGACATCCCCGCCATCGGCGGCTTCCCACGCCTGGGTCATCGCCTTGTTCATGCGCGCGATGACCTCGGCGTACGGCTCTCCCCAGCTCGGCAGCGCCGGCTTTCGCAGGTGACGCCAGTTCCAGGGGTTGACCAGGGCCTTGGCCATCTGCTTGCCCTCGAACACGTTCGTGGGCTCGATGACGCGTTCGTCGACCGTCGGCTCGAGCCCGAAGACCTCGGTGAAGGGCCGGGACGACTCGCGGGTGCGCTGCAGCGGCGAGCACACAAGGCTGCTCACCGGGCGGTCCAGGCCGGCGATGTAGTCCGCGGCCTGGCGGGCCATGCGGTGACCGGCGGGGCTGAGTCCGAAACCGGGGAGCCGGCCGTAGAGCACATGGCCGGGGTTGTCGACCTCCCCATGGCGCACGAGATGAAGGCGATCGGCGGGCACCCGCCCAGTCTACGTGGCCGCAGACTGTGGTCCCCCTGAGTGCCCGCGCTGCGGCACTGCTACGCGTCGCGCGTGGCCGCCACGTGACTGGGCAGCCGGCGTTCGACCAGCAGCAGGCCGACGACGATCGCCGCGCCCAGGACGGCGAACAGGATCGGCCCCCACACCGGATCGTACGGCGCCACCAGCTCGCCGATGCCGTGGTCCTCCCCCGCCGGGATCTCCTGCCACGGCCACAGCGCGCGCAGGGAACCCAGCATGAGTCCCGCCATCGCGACGAGCGTGAGTCGACGCCAGTGGTCGAGCAGCCAGGTCATCACCCGCACGATCGTGACCAGTCCCAGCAGCGCCCCGAGGGCGAAGACAGCGAGGTAGCCGAGATCACGCTCGTCGACCGCGCGCAGTGTGGGGGTGTACAGCCCGATCGCCAACAGGAAGAACGAGCCCGAGACCCCGGGAACCACGAGAGCGCACACGGCGATGGCCGCCGCGAAGAACACGACCCACAGGGGCGGCTCGCTCACCAGCGCGCCATCGGCGAACAGGACCACGAAGAACGAGAGCGCCGCCGCGACCAGGAACACGACGACCAGCGCCGCAGGAGCGCCAGCGCGGCCTCGCGGCGCACGGGCGGCCAGCTGCAGCGGCACCGCCATGGAGGCCGCGACGAGACCGAAGAACAGTCCGCGCGCCATCTCGGGGTATTCGGTCACGAGGTGCTCGATAGGCCCGGCGAGCGTGAGGACGACCGCGCCCATTCCGATGAGCAGCGGCACGACCAGCCACCAGTCGACGCGACGGAGCTGGTCGGTGAAGCCGGCGACGCGCGCAGGTCCGAACACCAGCGCCTTCACGGCCGAGACGACGTGGTCGGCGGATCGCAGGATCCTCTCGTACACCCCGGTGAGCAGGGCGATCGTCCCGCCGGAGATGCCGGGGAGGAGCTCGGCGGTACCGATGAGTCCGCCCCGCAGCGCGTGGAGGATCAGAACGGCCACGGCGGGCCGCGGCGGCGTCACGGGGGGCGTCGTCATGGAAGGGAGGATACCGGCGTCCGCCGGGGAATCCGCCGCGCGTGGCCGCGTAGACTTGTCGCTCGTGAGTGAACGCGTCCTCGTCTCCCAGCTCCACGACCTCGCTGACGGCCCGGTGTCCGTGTCGGGGTGGGTGGAGACCGTCCGTGACCAGAAGAAGGTCCAGTTCGTCATCCTCCGCGATGAGTCCGGGGCGGTGCAGCTGGTGAACCCGGCGACACGCGAGCTCGGCGACGATGCGACGGGTGAGGATGCCGCGAAGCTCGCGCTGACCGAGACGATCTCGGCGCTCACCCACGGGACCTTCCTCACCGTGCAGGGTGCGCTCAAGCACGACGAGCGCGTCAAGCTCGGCGGTGTCGAGATCAAGGTCGGAACGCTCGAGGTCGCGTCCGAGGCGCTTCCCGAGACCCCCATCGCCGCCGACAGCGGCATGGACAAGCGCATGGACTGGCGCTTCCTCGACCTGCGTCACGCGCGCAACAACCTGATCTTCCGGGTGCAGACCACCCTCGAGCACGCGATGCGCTCGTACTGGGTCGAGCGCGACTACATCGAGATCCACACGCCCAAGCTCATGGCGAGCCCGTCCGAGTCGCGGGCCGAGCTGTTCAGCATGGAGTACTTCGGCGACCAGACCGCGTACCTCGCCCAGTCCCCGCAGCACTTCAAGCAGATGGCGCAGTCGGCGGGCTTCGGAAAGGTCTTCGAGATCGCCGACGCGTTCCGCGCGGACCCCAGCTTCACGAGCCGACACGCGACCGAGTTCACCTCGATCGACGCGGAGATCAGCTGGATCGACGGGTATGAGGACGTCGCCGCGATGCAGGAGGAGCTGCTGGCGAATGCGATCGCCGCGGTCAAGGCCAAGCACGGTGCCGAGATCGAGGAGCTGTTCGGGGTCACCGTAGAGGTGCCCGCGCTCCCCTTCCCGCGCATTCCGCTCGCGGAGGCCCGCGAGATCGTCGCGAAGCGCGGCCATGAGATCCCGCGCACCGATGGCGATCTCGACCCGGAGGGCGAGCGCCAGATCTCGGCCCACGTGAAGGAGGAGTTCGGACACGACTTCGTGTTCGTCACCGACTACCACTCGGAGATCCGGCCGTTCTACCACATGCGCGATGAGCAGACCGGGCTCACCAAGAGCTACGACCTCATCTACCGGGGAACCGAGATCACCACGGGCGCGCAGCGCGAGCACCGCATCGACGTTCTCGAGAAGCAGGCCATCGACAAGGGGCTCGAGTTGGACGGACTCGAGCACTACCTCGACTTCTTCCGCTATGGTGCGCCGCCCCACGGCGGCTTCGGCATGGGCCTGGCGCGCCTTCTCATGCTGCTGCTGGGTGAGCAGTCGATCCGCGAGGTGACCTTCCTCTTCCGCGGCCCGACGCGTCTGGCACCGTAAGCACCCGCGTGGAGATGCTCGACGGCACGTACAACTTCCGTGACGTCGGGGGCCTGCCCGCGGGCGCGGGCCGCGTCCGCGACGGCGTGCTGTTCCGCTCCGACGCGCTGAGCGGACTGACCGCCGCCGGGATCGAGATGCTCGCCCGCAGCCCGATCGGAACGGTGATCGACCTGCGCTCCCTCGAGGAGATCGACGAGAACCCCGATCTGCTGCCGCAGACGCGCACCATCGAGCTGATCGCCCTGCCGCTGCTGGAGGGCGCGGCGCG
>JAUHYM010000112.1 GCA_030426515.1 Actinomycetes bacterium | reverse complement strand
CCGAGCTGTTCGCTCCGGGCATGCAGATCGTGCCCACGAAGGAGCAGTACAACCAGCTCTTCACGATGCACGGCACGATCATGCTGCTGATGTTCGCGACCCCGCTGTTCGCCGGGTTCGCCAACGTGATCATGCCGCTGCAGATCGGCGCGCCCGACGTCGCCTTCCCGCGACTGAACGCCTTCGCGCTGTGGCTGTTCCTCTTCGGCTCGACGATCGCGGTCGCCGGCTTCCTCACCCCGCAGGGCGCGGCCTCGTTCGGCTGGTTCGCCTATCAGCCACTCGCGAATGCGACGTTCTCACCGGGTGTCGGCGGCAATCTCTGGATGCTGGGCCTGGGCATGTCGGGCTTCGGCACGATCCTCGGCGGCGTGAACTTCATCACCACGATCATCACCATGCGTGCGCCCGGCATGACCATGTGGCGCATGTCGATCTTCACCTGGAACACGCTGGTCACCAGCATCCTGATCCTGATGGCGTTCCCGGTGCTGGCCGCGGCGATCTTCGCCGCAGCGGCCGACCGCGTGCTCGGCGCCCACATCTACGACCCCGCGAACGGCGGTGTGCTGCTGTGGCAGCACCTGTTCTGGTTCTTCGGGCATCCCGAGGTGTACATCATCGCGCTGCCGTTCTTCGGCATCGTCACCGAGATCTTCTCGACGTTCAGTCGCAAGCCGGTGTTCGGGTACAAGACCCTCGTCTACGCGACGATCTCGATCGCAGCGCTGTCTGTCGCCGTGTGGGCGCACCACATGTATGTGACCGGTGCCGTGCTGCTGCCGTTCTTCGCGCTCATGACGATGCTCATCGCCGTGCCCACCGGTGTGAAGATCTTCAACTGGATCGGCACGATGTGGCGAGGATCGGTGACGTTCGAGACACCCATGGTGTTCGCGCTGGGCTTCCTGGTGTCGTTCGTGTTCGGCGGGCTGACCGGCGTGATCCTCGCCTCGCCGCCGCTGGACTTCCACATCTCGGATTCCTACTTCGTCGTGGCGCACTTCCACTACGTCGTGTTCGGCACCGTCGTGTTCGCGATGTTCGCGGGCTTCTACTTCTGGTGGCCCAAGTGGACCGGGCGCATGCTCAACGAGAGGCTCGGCTACATCCACTTCTGGCTGCTGTTCATCGGCTTCCACATGACCTTCCTCATCCAGCACTGGCTGGGTGTCGACGGCATGGTCCGCCGCTACGCCGACTACGCCGAGGCCGACGGCTGGACCTGGCAGAACCAGGTGTCCACCGTGGGGGCCATGATCCTCGGTGCGTCGATGATCCCGTTCCTGCTGAACGTCTGGATCACCGCGCGCAAGGCGCCGAAGGTCACGGTCAACGACCCGTGGGGCTACGGCGGATCGCTCGAGTGGGCCACCAGCTGCCCGCCTCCGCGGCACAACTTCACGTCGATCCCGCGGATCCGCAGCGAGCGTCCCGCATTCGACCTCCATCACCCCGAGGCCGGCATTCCTGTCGGGGTGGGCCCGGCGAAGGACGCTCCAGACGCCCCGGTGGTAGACGCCGCCGATGGGAAGGTGAAGTGACATGCGGACGCACGTAAGCCTCTGGTGGGTGCTGACCGCCTTCTTCTTCATCGTCGGCATCATCTATACGACCTGGAACATCGTCGGCCACACCGGCGACATCGTCACCCGTATCGAGTGGGTGGGAACGGTCGTGCTGTTCTTCACCTCCTTCATGGCGGCACTCATCGCGTTCTTCGTGCATCGGGTGCACCGCGCTCAGGGCGGAGAGCTCCCCGAGGACGTGCTGACCAGCGAGATCGATGACGGTGACCCGGAGCTCGGCGAGTTCAGTCCGTGGTCGTGGTGGCCGCTGGTGCTGGCGTTCGCCGGGGGTGTGACGATCCTGGGTCTGGCCGTCGGCTGGTTCATGTTCCCGATCGGTGCCGCGATCCTCGTCGTCGCCCTCGTCGGCTGGGTCTACGAGTACTACCGCGGCTACTTCGCCCACTGATCGACGGACCGCACCGCACTCTCATTGTGACGTTCCGCCTGTCCGCGCGCGGCGCCTCCGACAAGGGCGAGCACCGCGCCACGAACCAGGATGCCGCCTTCGCGGCGTCCTGGGCAGCCGGGGTCGCCGACGGTGTCGGCGGCGGACCCGCCGGCGATCTCGCGTCGGCGGCGTTCGTGCATCGGCTCGTCAGCGCTCCCATGCACCTGACGGCGTCGGAGGAGCTCGTCGCGCGGGTGCGGGAGGCGAACTGGGACCTGCGCGCCCACGTCGAGCGAGACCCGTCTCTGCGGGGGATGGCCACGACGTTCACCGCACTGTTCGCGGCATCGGGAGACCGCCTGCTGCTCGCGCACACCGGCGACTCTCGGGGCTACCTGCTGCGCGACGGGATCTTCAGCCGACAGACCCGCGACGACTCGTATGTGCAGGCGCTCGTCGACCGGGGGCTGATCACGCCTGAAGAGGCGCAGAACCACCCGCGCCGCAACATCATCACCGCGTCACTGGGTGGCGGCGAGAGCGACAGCGTCGGCGTCATCGAATGCCCCTACGCGTACGGAGACCGCTGGCTGCTGTGCAGCGACGGCGTGAGCGACTATGTGCCCGAGGACGAGATCACGCGTCTGCTCGCCTCAGGGACGCCGGGAGAGGCCGCCGAGGCGATCGTCGGCACGGCCCTCGCGGCCGGCACGCTGGACAACGCGACGGCCGTCGTCTGCGACATCGTCGAAGGAACCGCCGACGGCGACGAACGGCCCGCCTTCTACGGCGCCGCCGCGGGTCGCTTCGACGAGGATCTCGACATCGCCTGAGCGGCGCTCAGGCGCGGACGACCATCACCTGCGGGTCGAAGACGCGGGGGAGCGGCCCCTCGTCGTTCTCCGTGGGCTGTCCTTCGCGGACCCAGTACTCGTAGCCGCCGATCATCTCCCGGACCGCGTAGCCCAGCCGTGCGAACTCACGCGCGGCCTTGGCGCCGGCGTTGCACCCCGGGCTCCAGCAGTAGACGACGACCTCTGACCCGGTCGGGATCTCGGCGGCGGCGCGCTCGGCGATCTCCCGGTAGGGCATGTGCACCGCGCCGACGATCCGTCCCTGCGCCCACGCGTCATCCCCGCGGACGTCGACCAGCATGAAGGCCTCGCCGGCCTTCTGGGCGGCGTACACGTCGCTGGCGTCGGTCTCCACGGCGAGCTTGGTCTCGAAGTACTGCAGCGCATCCATCATGAGGCGATCGTACGTGCGCACGGCACGAGGAGTCGGTGGCGCAGGCGCCACGCGTCGCCGGAATCCTGCCGACATGGACGTCGCCCCCGACCGCTCGAAAGCGGCCGGGGGCGACGCGGGAGGAAGGTCCGACTCAGTCGGCATCCTCTCCGGACTTCTTCGCATCCTTCGACTCGTCCGTGTCGGGGACGATGACGTTGGAGGGGCGCACGCCCGTCTCACCGCGCTTGGCTTCGGGGATCGGGTGGTGCGGCGCATCCGGCACACCGGCGCGCTCGTGAGCACCCTGGATCTCCGCGTCCTCCTCGGCGGCGAGGTGCTCCAGCGCGTGGTGCTGGTGCGCGACCGCAGCGTCGAGCTCGGTCTGCGTGACGGGGGAGAGGCGGTCCTCGAAGAACCAGCGGCTCAGCGAGGAGCGGAGGTTCTCGTGCCACGGGATGCGACCGCGGTCGTTGGGACGGACCACGAGAGGCTCGTAGGTCTCGTTGTCGACCAGCTTCCAGCGTTCGTACTCGTCGACCGGCTGGTGGACCTCGATGTACTCGCCGCCGGGCAGGCGCACGATGCGTCCCGACTCGTAGCCGTGCAGCAGGATCTCGCGGTCCTTCTTCTGCAGCGCGATGCAGATGCGCTTGGTCACGAAGTACGCGATGAACGGACCGAAGATCAGCATCGCCTGCAGCGTGTGGATGACACCTTCCATCGTGAGATAGAAGTGCGTCGCGATGAGGTCGGACGACGCCGCCGCCCACAGGACCGCGTAGAAGGTGACGCCCGCGGCGCCGATCGCCGTGCGGGTCGCCGCGTTGCGGGGGCGCTGAGCGATGTGGTGCTCGCGCTTGTCGCCGGTGATCCACGCCTCGATGAAGGGGTAGATGAGTACCAGGACGATGAAGAGGCCGAGCACGACCAGCGGCACGATGATGTTGAACGACCAGGTGCGGTCGAGGAACACGAACTCCCAGTGCGGGGGAACCAGGCGCAGCGCGCCGTCGGCGAAGCCGATGTACCAGTCCGGCTGGGTTCCCGCCGACACCGGAGAGGGGTCGTACGGGCCGTAGTTCCAGATCGGGTTGATCGTGAACAGGGATGCGATCAGGACGATCACACCGAAGACGAGGAAGAAGAACCCGCCCATCTTCGACATGTAGATCGGCATCATCGGGAAGCCCACCACATTGTCGTTCGTGCGGCCGGGGCCGGCGAACTGCGTGTGCTTGTTGATCACCATGAGCATGAGGTGCAGCACGAGCAGGCCGACGAGGATCGCGGGCAGCAGCAGGATGTGCAGGGCGTAGAGGCGGCCGACGATGGCGTCGCCGGGGAACTCGCCGCCGAACAGCAGGAACGAGGTCCAGGTGCCGATCAGCGGGATGCCCTTGATCATGCCGTCGATGATGCGCAGGCCGTTGCCCGAGAGCAGGTCGTCGGGGAGCGAGTAGCCGGTGAAGCCCTCGCCCATCGCGAGGATGAAGAGGATGAAGCCGATCACCCAGTTCAGCTCACGCGGCTTGCGGAACGCGCCGGTGAAGAAGACGCGGAGCATGTGGACGCCGATGCCCGCGACGAACACGAGCGCCGCCCAGTGGTGGATCTGGCGCACCAGGAGTCCGCCGCGGATGTCGAACGAGATGCGCAGCGTCGACTCCATGGCCGCGGACATCTCCAGGCCGGTCATGGGCTGGTAGGCGCCGTAGTAGTGCGTCTCGACCATGGAGGCCTGGAAGAAGAACGTGAGGAACGTTCCCGACAGGAGGACGACGACGAAGCTCCACAGCGCGATCTCGCCCAGCATGAACGACCAGTGGTCGGGGAAGATCTTGCGACCGAGCTCCTTGACGATGCCCGAGATGCTCGTGCGCTCGTCGAGGTAGTTCGCGGTGGCGCCGACGAAACGGCCGCCGAGCGGCTTCTCGCTGGCCTTCTCAGCCTTCGGCTGGTCGGTGGCGGTGGCGGTGCTCAATGGCGCTCCCAGAAGCTCGGGCCGACGGGTTCCTGGAAGTCGCTCTGCGCGACGAGGTAGCCCTCGTCGTCGACCGCGATCGGAAGCTGCGGCAGGGGTCGGGCGGCGGGTCCGAAGATGACGGCGGCGCCGTTGGCCACGTCGAACTGCGACTGGTGGCACGGGCACAGCAGGTGGTGGGTCTGCTGCTCGTAGAGCGCGACGGGGCAGCCGACGTGCGTGCAGACCTTCGAGTAGGCGACGATCCCGTCGTACGACCAGTCGATGTTGTTCGTCTCGGGGTTGAGCTGCTCGGGCAGAAGGCGCATGAGCAGAACGATCGCCTTCGCCTTCTCGTCGAGGTAGCCGTCGTGGTGGCTCAGCGAGGCGAGCTCCTCCGGGATGACCTGGAAGGCCGAGCCGAGGGTCACGTCGGCCGCACGGATCGGGCGTCCGCTCGGGTCGTGGGTGAGGCGCGAGCCCTCCTTCCACATCGTGTGGCTGAGCAGCTCCACCGGGTTCTGATCCTGCGGCGCCAGACCGCGGAAGAGCACGATCCCGGGAAGGATCGACGCCGCCAGCGCGCCGAACAGCGAGCCGACGATCATCGGGCGGCGACCGAAGCCGGACTCCTCGTTGGCCTCGGCGAAGGCCTGGACGGCTGCCTCGCGCGTCGTGTCGCGGCCGCGCGTCGCGTGGCGTGCCTCGACGTGCTCGTGGTCGGCCATCAGGGCCTTGGACCAGTGGATGGCGCCGACGCCGATCGCGAGCAGCGCCAGCGCGATGCCCAGTCCGATGAACAGGTTGTTGGCCCGGATGTCGCTCATCTGGCCGCTCTCGATCGGGAACAGCATGTAGGCGGCGATGGCCCAGATGCTTCCCGCGAGCGACACGTAGAACAGCGTGTAGACGGTGCGCTCCGCGTGCTTCCGCTTCTTCGGGTCCATGTCGGTGACCCGCTCGCGGTGCGGCGGAAGACCCGGGTTCTCGACCGGGTCGGGAACGGCTACCGCGAGCCCCGGGGACGGCACGTAGGACCTGTCGTTCCCGTGCGTCTCGACCTCGTCTGCCATTGTGCTCCTCGTGCGTTCCGTTCTCGTGGGTGGGTGTCGATCAGTTGGACTTCGCGGTGATCCACACCGTGACGCCGATCAGCGTGCCGATGCCGAAGATCCAGATGAACAGGCCCTCGGACACCGGTCCGAGCGAACCCAGGCTGAAGCCGCCGGGCGACGGGTTCTCGCGCTGGTACAGCAGCGCCGAGATGATGTCGCGCTTGTCTTCGACCGTGAGGTTCATGTCGTTGAAGACCGGCATGTTCTGCGGGCCGGTGACCATCGCGGCGTAGATGTTGAGCGGGGTGGTCTCGTGCAGCGGGGGAGCCCACTTGCCCTCGGTGAGCGCACCGCCGGCGCCGGCCACGTTGTGGCACATCGCGCAGTTGATGCGGAACAGCTCGGCGCCATGGGTGACGTCGCCTTCGCCGTCGAGGATCTCTGCGTCCGGGTAGCCGGGACCGGGGGCGACCGAGCCGACGTACTCGGCCATCGCCTGGATCTGGTCGTCGGTGAACTGCACCGGCTTGTCCGGCGCCTGCGGGCCCTGCATCTGAAGTGGCATGCGGCCGGTGCTCACCTGGAAGTGGACGGCCAGCTCGCCGACGCCGTACAGCGCGGGACCCGCGTCCGTGCCCTGCAGGTCGAGTCCGTGACAGGTGGCGCAGTTGGCCTGGAACAGCTTCTCGCCGTCGTCCACCGTGAGCGTCGTGGTCGGAAGCTCCGGTTCGGCGGCGGCCATCGCCGCGGATGCGCCGGCGTACGCTCCGCCCGTGATGAGCAGACCGATGCCGATGAGCGCTGCTGCGGCCCAGGGGCTGCGCCTGCCGGAGGTGCGACGCTTCTTCTCTCGTGCCATGTGAGGGTGGGCTCCGCTTCTATTTCAGGAAGTAGATGACGGCGAACAGGGCGATCCAGACCACGTCGACGAAGTGCCAGTAGTACGACACGACGATGGCGGTGGTCTCTTCCTTCGCCCCGAAGTTCTTCACGGCGTATGCGCGTCCGATGACGAGGAGGAACGCGACGAGACCGCCGGTGACGTGAAGGGCGTGGAATCCGGTCGTCAGGTAGAACGCCGATGCGTACGCGTCGGAGGTGATCGGCATGCCCTCGGCGACCAGCTGCGCGTACTCCCACACCTGGCCCGAGACGAAGATGGCGCCGAGCGCGAAGGTGAGGAAGAACCACTCGACCATGCCCCAGCGGTACTTGGGCGACCGTGTGGTGTACGGCTGCGCGCGCTCGGCGGCGAACACACCCATCTGGCAGGTCACCGACGACAGCACCAGGATGATCGTGTTGACCAGGGCGAAGGGCACGTTGAGGAGCGCGCTGCGCTCGGCCCACAGCTCCGGCGAGGTGCTGCGGAGCGTGAAGTAGATCGCGAACAGGCCTGCGAAGAACATCACTTCGCTGCCCAGCCATACGATCGTGCCTACGGCGACCGGGTCCGGACGCTTGATGGATTTTGCCGCGGGGGCATATGTCGCTGGGCTCGTCACGTCCCCCATTATGGCCGAAATCGTCGGCGGATTTTCGCATCCGACACTGGTGATTCGACGTTCTGAGAGGTTAGGGCAACCTAAGAGTTGTCCGGGAATGCGCCCAGAACGCCGACGACACCAGGGCTTCCGCGCGGGCGGAGCGACGAACGTGCCTCACTAGGATCGGTGTCATGCCAGATCAGCGTGCCTGGGCCGACCTCATCAGCGCT
>JAUHYM010000111.1 GCA_030426515.1 Actinomycetes bacterium | reverse complement strand
ACCTCGACATCGCCGAGGAGTCGGCGTGGGTGACCGAGCCCGACGAGCACCACGCCGATCGCGCCCTGCGTGTCGCCTCGTACAAGTCGGCCCGCTACAGCGTGCAGCAGCCGCTCACGATCGGCGCCGCGACCGCCGGCGCCGACGACGCGCAGCGTGCCGCCCTGCGGGCCTTCGGGCATCCGCTGGGAATGGCGTTCCAGCTGCGCGACGACGTGCTGGGAGTGTTCGGCGAGGAGGCGGTCACCGGCAAGCCCACCGGCGACGACCTGCGCGAGGGCAAGCGCACCGTGCTGGTCGCCTACATGCGCGAGCAGCTCGCGCCCGGCGCTCGTCGCGTCGTCGACGAGCTGCTGGGCGACCCCGCGCTGGATGCCGCGCAGATCGCCTCGCTCCAGCAGACGATCCGCGACACCGGGGCACTCGACCGGGTGGAGCAGCTCATCGCGGACTACGCGCACGAGGCGGATCGGGCACTGTCGGGCGCGCGACTCGACAACGCCGCCGTGTCACGCCTGCGCGATCTCGCCCGCCAGGCGACGGTGCGCAGCGCCTGAGCCGGCGCGCCCGCCGTGTTCGGCGGTGGCCATCAGCGCACCGCGGGAATCTCCAGCGCGAGAGAGCCGTCGACCGTGTGCGGCCTGCCGAAGACGAAAATCTGCAGCGGTGCGCCCGAGAGCGCGAACTCCACGCGATCCGCGGCGACCCGCACCGCGAGCACGCGGCCGCGGTAGCCGACCGTGAACGCGTACGCCGTCCAGTCCGCGGGGCAGAACGGGGCGAACGACAGTCCGGCATCCGTCGCCCGCATCCCTGCGAAGCCCTGCACGATCGACAGCCACGCGCCGCTCATCGACGTGATGTGCAGGCCGTCCTCGGTGTCGTTGTTGTAGTTGTCGAGGTCGAGACGCGCCGTGCGCCGGTACAGCTCGATCGCCTTGGCCCGCTCGCCGACGGCTGCGGCCACGATCGCGTGGATCGACGCCGACAGGGACGACTCGTGGACCGTCATCGGCTCGTAGAACGCGAAGTTGCGGCGCAGTTGGTCGATGCTGAAATCCTCCTCGAACAGGTACATGCCCTGCAGCACATCGGCCTGCTTGATGAAGCAGGAACGGAGGATCCGGTCCCAGGACCAGTTCTGGTTCAGCGGACGCTGGTCGCCGGGGATCGTGTCGACGCGGCGCAGGTCCTTGTCGAGGAACGTGTCGTGCTGCACGTTGACGCCGAGATCCTCGTCGACGGGCAGGTGCATGTTCGCACTGACCGCGCGCCACTGCGTGCGCTCGTCGTCGGTCACCCCGAGGGCCGCAGCGCGGTCTGCGGGCACGTCGTCGAGCGTGTCGGAGGTGAACGCGAGCACCCAGGCGGCGAGGTAGTTCGTATACCAGTTGTTGTTGACGTTGTTCTCGTACTCGTTCGGACCGGTCACGCCGTGGATCATGTAGGCGCCGGCGCGTCGCGAGAAGTGCACGCGGTCGGCCCAGAAGCGGCTGATCTCCACGAGCACCTCGAGCCCCTCACCCTCGAGGTAGGACCGGTCGCCGGTGTAGCGCGTGTAAAGGTGGATCGCGTGGGCGATCGCGCCGTTGCGATGGATCTCCTCGAAGGTGATCTCCCATTCGTTGTGGCACTCGATGCCGTTGAAGGTCACCATCGGATACAGGGCGCCCGCCAGTCCCTGCTGACGGGCATTGTGCTGCGCCTGCGGCAGCTGGCGGTGGCGGTAGGCCAGCAACGCACGCGTCACCTCGGGCGAGGCGAGCGCGAGATACAGCGGGACGAGATAGGCCTCGGTGTCCCAGTAGGTCGCGCCGCCGTACTTCTCACCGGTGAACCCCTTCGGGCCGACGTTGAGACGCTCGTCCTCGCCGTAGTAGGTGGAGAACAGGTGGAACAGATTGAACTGGATACCCTGCTGCGCCTCGTCGTCGCCCTCGATGACGACCTGCGCGCGCGCCCAGCGCCGCTCCCACAGCGCGGTGTGCGCGGCGAGGTGCTCGTCGAACGAGCGCGAGGCGGATGCCGTGAGCAGCCGGTCGACCGCGTCGACGTGCTGCGCCTGATCGATGTCGCGGGTGGTCACGACGGCGGTCGTCTTGACCAGCTCCATCGTGGCACCGGGCTCGGCGTGCGTGGCGAAGACCTCGCCCACCTGCAGCGGCTCGTCGACGACGCCGGCCGGCGCGAGCCCGGCCGCCGTCGCGCGCATGCCCGAGGTGACGGTGAACTGAGGCGTGCCGAACGGGTTCGGGACGGTGCGCAGCGACAGGTGCGGCACCGGCGCGCAGCCGCGCGAGGCCTCGCTCCAGAACTGCTCGCCGTAGTTCGCGTCGATGTTGTGCACGTCGCCGTCCAGGCGCGGAGTCATCCGCACGTGCGGCGCGCCCGCCAGCACCGTGACGCGCACCCGCTGGAACAGCAGCTCGGGCGTCTCGATCGACAGGAACCGCTCGAACTCCAGGCGGATGCGGGCCGACGCCGTCGCGTACGCGAACGACCGCCGCAGGAGGCCGTTGCGCAGGTCCAGTCGCAGCCGGAAGTCCTCGTGCTCTCCCGTGAACAGGTCGACCCTCTCGCCGTCGATCTCCACGTCGACGGCGATGATGTTGGTCGCGTTGACGACCTTGCCGAAGTACTCCGGATACCCGTTCTTCCACCAGCCGACACGGGTCTTGTCGGGAAACCACACGCCGGCGACGTAGGTGCCGCGGTGCGTGTCGCCGGAGTAGCCCTCCTCGAAGTTGCCGCGCATCCCCATGTGTGCGTTGCCGATCGAGGTCATCGACTCGATCAGCCGCACCTGGTCGTCCGCGAGCCTGGTCGTGGTGATGGCGTACGGGTCGACATCGAACACCCGGTCGCTCATGAAGCGTGCCTCCTCCGCGACGCGCATCCGCACGCGCCGCACTCCTGCGCCGGAGACCCGCCGTCACGGCATCCTCCGGAAACGTATCCGGTCGCACCTTACCCCAGCGGACCGATGGGCGCACGGGGGCGGCGACGCTAGGCTGTCCGGGGAGGTGGCCGTGTTCGCACGACTGATGGATCCGTCGGGGCCGTTCTGGCGGACGATGGGCACGATCGCCGACATGATCATCTTGAACATCCTGACGATCCTGACGGCGATTCCGATCGTCACCGTCGGCGCGGGGCTGACAGCCCTCTACGACAGTGCGCGCCGAATCCTCGACGGCACGGACACCGGCGCCGCGCGTACGTTCCTGCGCTCGTTCCGCTCGAATCTCGCGGCGGCCACCGCCCTGTGGGCGATCGTGGGACCGATCGGGATCGGTATCGGAGCACTGTGGCTGTTCGTCGCCGCGCCCGAGCTCTCGGTGATCAAAACCCTGATCAGTCTCGTATATCTGCTCGTGTTCCCCTTCGTCTGGGCGATGCAGGCGCGCTTCGAGAACACGGTCGGGCGAACGCTGCGCAACGCCGCGGCGATCTCGATGGCGCGGCTCCCCTACGCCGGCGGCGCCCTGGTCGTCCACCTCGTGATGATCGCCCTCGTGGTGCTGACCTGGATCCAGCTGCCCTGGGCGCTGTTCTTCCTCCTGCTTCTGGGCTACCCCCTCGCCGCGTTCGGCGCGACACCGCTGATCGAGCGGGCGCTGGCGCCGCTGATCCCCACCCCCGACGGCGCCGCGGCGGCGGGCGCCGCGGACACCGACTCCGACGCCTGAGGTTCCGAGCGCCGCCCGAAGACGATGGTTGCGCGCAGACGGTTGTGGGCGTACTGTGTCCGACAGATTATCGGAATCGTTTCCGACTCCGCTCCGATGCGGGCCGCAACGGAGCGCGAGTGTCCTCGATCCAACGAAGGAAGGCCCAGGACCATGATGAAGCGCAGGATGACGACGGTGGTCGCCGCCGGCATTGCCGTGACCGCCCTCTCGGCGGGCCTCGCCGGGTGCAGCACCGACAGCAGCGACGACGGCGCGGAGGGGAAGGTCTACTTCCTCAACTTCAAGCCCGAGGTGGCCGAGCAGTGGGTGGAGCTCGCGGCGGAGTACACCGCCGAGACCGGCGTCCAGGTCGATGTGCAGACCGCCGCATCGGGCACGTACGAGACCACCCTCAAATCCGAGATGGCCAAGAGCGATGCGCCCACGCTGTTCCAGGTGAACGGCCCCGTGGGGCTGGCAACGTGGGAGGCCTACGCCGCCGACATCAGCGACTCCGCGATCTACGAGCACCTGAAGGACCCGTCGGTCGCCCTCACCGGTGACGACGGCGCGGTCCTCGCGGTGCCCTACGTGCAGGAGACCTACGGGATCATCTACAACAAGGCGCTGCTGGAGGATTACTTCGCCCTGCCCGACGCCGAGATCACCTCGATCGACGAGCTGAACAACTTCGACGCGCTGGCATCCGTGGCCGAGGGCATCCAGGCCCATAAAGATGACCTCGGTGTCGACGGCGCCTTCTCCTCGGCCGGCTTCGACGCCTCCAGCGACTGGCGATTCAAGACGCACCTGGCCAACATCCCGCTGTACTGGCAGTTCCTCGCCGACGGCGTCACCGGCCAGCCCGCGACGATCACCGACGAGTACCTCGACGGGTACCAGGCGATCTTCGACCTCTACATCGACAACTCGACCACCGAGCGAACGCTCCTCTCGGGCAAGACCATGGAGGACTCCACCTCCGAGTTCGCGCTCGGTCAGGCCGTCTTCTACCAGAACGGCACCTGGGCGTACGGCGACATCACCGGCAACGCGGTGGCCGACGAGGACCTCGGAATGCTGCCGATCTACATCGGTGCGGACGGCGAAGAGGATGCGGGCCTGGCGACCGGCTCGGAGAACTACTGGGTCATCAACGGCGACGCCTCCGAGGCTGACCAGCAGGCGACCGAGGAGTTCCTCGAGTGGGTCATCACCAGCGACATCGGCCGTGACACCCTCGCGAACACGATGGGCTTCGTGACCCCGTTCGACACGATGGACGACTATCTGCCCGACAACCCCTTCGTGCTCGCGGACGCGGAGTACACGGCCGCCGGCAAGACCGCCGTCACGTGGAACTTCACCGTCATGCCGTCGGAGGAGTGGAAGAACGGCGTCGGCCAGGCCCTGCTCCAGTACGCACAGGAGACCGGCAGCTGGGACGACGTGGTCACCGCGTTCGTGGACGGCTGGGCCACCGAGTACGAGCTGGCCAACGGCTGATCACCCCGCGGCGGGAGCGACACGTACCCGCGGCAGGAGGGCGCGGGCGGCACCGCCCGCGCCCTCCCCTCCAAGGAGCGATGAAGCAATGAAGAAGTCTCTGCGCCGCTGGGGCTGGCTGTTCACCGGCCCGGTGCTCGCCGCGTTCATGATCGGGTTCATCATCCCGTTCGTGCTCGGCGTCTATCTGTCGTTCACCGAGTTCCGCACCGTCACAAAGGCGGAATGGGTCGGCTTCGACAATTACATCAAGATGTGGGGAGACGAGGTCTTCCTGCACTCCCTCTGGTACACGGCCGCTTTCGCGATCGTGACCACCATCCTCATCAACGTGCTGGCGTTCACCGTCGCCTACCTGCTGGTGAAGACATTCCGCGGCAAGGACATCTTCCGCTCCGTCTTCTTCATGCCCAATCTCATCGGCGGGATCGTCCTCGGCTACATCTGGCTGCTCCTGCTCAACGGCGTCCTGGGGTTCTGGGCCCGTTCGATCACCTTCGACGAGACGTACGGATTCTGGGGGATGGTCATCCTGATGTGCTGGCAGCAGATCGGCTACATGATGGTGATCTACATCGCCGGCCTCCAGTCGGTCCCCGCCGACCTCCTCGAAGCCGCCGAGGTCGACGGTGCCGGCAGGGGGCGGACGCTGTTCAGTGTCACCATCCCGCTGGTGATGCCCGCGATCACCGTGTGCACGTTCCTGACGATCACCAACGGATTCAAGATGTTCGACCAGAACCTGGCATTGACAAACGGCGCACCGTCGCGGCTGTCCGAGTTGCTCGCGCTGAACATCTTCAACACGTTCTACGGCAGGCCCGGCTTCGAAGGCGTCGGCCAGGCGAAGGCCGTCGTGTTCCTGATCATCGTCGCCGGCATCGCCCTGATCCAGAACTGGTATGCGCGTTCGAAGGAGTCGGCGACATGAACGACACCCCTCGCCGCCCGTGGTTGTGGACCACGGTGTTCGCTGTCATCGCGATCGCGTACCTCTACCCGATCTACCTCGTCATCATCAACTCCTTCAAGGGCAAGGTCTACATCTCGTCGCAGCCGTTCGCGCTGCCGAACGCCGAGACCTTCGTCGGCTGGGAGAACTACATCCGCGGCATCGAGCTGACCGACTTCCTCTGGTCCTTCGTATGGTCGCTGGTCATCACGCTGGGGTCCGCCTTCGTCATCCTCCTGTTCACGTCCATGGCCGCCTGGTGGATCGTTCGCATGGACAACCGCTACGCCAAGACGCTCTACATCGCGTTCATCTTCAACCTCGTCGTGCCGTTCCAGATGGTGATGTTCACGCTGTCCTGGCTCGCCGACTACCTCGGGCTGACCAACCCGGTCGGGCTGTGGCTGATCTACCTCGGCTTCGGCGCGGGCCTTGCGGTGTTCATCTTCACCGGGTTCGTCAAGGGCATCCCCTATGAGATCGAGGAGGCCGCGACCATCGACGGTTGCGGCCCGCTGCGCACGTTCTTCCTCATCGTGATCCCGATCATGAAGCCCGCCGTGGTGACCGTCGCCATCCTCGAGGTCATGTGGCTGTGGAACGACTACCTCCTGCCGTACCTGACGCTGGATCTGAAGTCGTACAAGACGATCCCGATCGCCGTGCAGTACCTGCGCGGCGGCTATGGCTCGATCGACATCGGCGCCATGATGGGTGTGTTGGTGCTCGCAATGATCCCGGTCATCGTGTTCTACCTGTTCAGCCAGAAGCAGATCATCCGGGGCGTGGTGGCCGGCGCGGTCAAGGGCTGACGGCACGACGCGAGGACTCACCCGCCGCCGATCATGAGAGGAGCCTCCCGTGGCCGAGATGACGATTCGCGAACTGGCGGACATCTGCGGCGTGGCGGTCTCCACGGTCTCCCGTGCGATGAACGACCGGTCCGACGTGAGCTATGCGACGCGCAAGCGGATCCAGGATGCCGCGCGCCGCCACGGGTACGTGCCCAACGCCAGTGCGCGGCGACTGAAGATCAGCACCACGCACACGATCTCGGTGATCGTCCAGGGTGAGCTCGGACAGCTCGTGATCGAGGTGCTCTCCCACCTCGCGGATGCGTTCACCGAGGCCGGGTACGACACGACCCTGCAGCACGTGGCCGAGGGGCAGGCGCACCCCGGCACGATCGCGAGGCTGGTGCGGGAGGGCAAGTACGGCGGCGTGGTGTTCCTGGGACGCTACGGCAGCGCCGACCGCGATGTGTCGGCGCAACTGGTCCGTCGCCTGGCCGAGATCGATGTACCCATGGTGTTCTGCACCACGCCGGACTACTCCGGCGCCGACTCGCTGCACTCCTCCATCTCGGTCGACGACCAGACGGGCGAGTTCGAGCTGGTCTCGCACCTCATCGCGGCGGGTCACCGCAGGATCGCGTTCGTGGGCGCCGGCAGCGAGCGTGACCGGGAACACGCGTGGGCGCTGCGCCTGGCCGGCTACCGGGCGGCGCTGGCAGCGGCCGGCATCCCTTTCGACGAGCGTCTTGTCGTGCCCTCCGCGCAGAAGGATCAGATCTACTCCATCGCCAACGGCTACGAATCCACCGCGCGGTGGCTGCCCGATGCCCCGGCCGATCTCACCGCGATCGCGGCGGTCTGCGACGCGGCCGCGCTGGGCGCGGCGCGCGCCCTCTCCGAAGCCGGCAGGACGGTACCGAACGACTGCTCTCTCGTCGGCTTCGACGGACTGGACCTGGCGAAGTACTACGTGCCGCGGATCACCACACTGGCGCAGCCGCTGAGCGAGATCGCGCAGTCAGCGGCGCGGGTGCTGCTGGCGACCATCCGCACAC
>JAUHYM010000110.1 GCA_030426515.1 Actinomycetes bacterium | reverse complement strand
TTCGTCGCGCCCGTTAGGATCGGGGACGGGGCGTATACGGGTGCCGGAACGGTGGTCCGCAAGGATGTCCCGCCGGGAGCACTCTCGGTACTCGCATCCCCCCAACGCAATGTCGAGGGATGGGTGGCGCGCAGCCGCCCCGGAACCGCGGCAGCCGACGCGGCGGAGAGGGCGAACACGAGTGGCCAAGCGCAAGAAGACGACTGATCTCGACCGCGACAACGGCATCGCGCCCGGTCTGGTCGCGAAGACGAAGAAACGGCTGGTGGTCGCCGCCGGACGGTCGCACCCGGCGCTGGCCGAAGAGGTCGCCGCGTCGCTGGGGACCGAGGTGGTGCCCACGGAGTACCGGACCTTCGCGTCGGGGGAGATCCTCACCCGCTTCGAGGTCAGCATCCGCGGCTGCGACGTGTTCCTGCTGCAGTCGTTCGGCCCTCCGGTCAACGAATGGATCATGGAGATGCTGATCATGCTCGATGCGCTCAAGCGCGCGTCGGCGAAGCGCATTACCGTCGTCGCGCCGTACTTCCCGTACTCGCGCCAGGACAAGAAGGGCCGCGGCCGTGAGCCGATCAGCGCCCGACTGGTCGCCGACCTCGCGCAGACCGCGGGAGCGGACCGCATCATGTCCGTCGATCTGCACGCTGCGCAGATCCAGGGCTTCTTCGACGGTCCGGTGGACCACCTGTTCGCCAAGCCGGTCCTGCTGGAGTACTTCGAGCGCAATCTGACCGCCGAGGACCGTGAGCTGCTGACGGTCGTCTCGCCCGACACCGGGCGCGTCCGTGTCGCGGACACGTGGTCGGACTCGCTCGGCGCGCCCCTCGCGATCATCCACAAGCGTCGCGATCCGAACGTCGCCAACCAGGTCACCGTCAACGAGATCGTCGGCGATGTGGACGGCCGCGTCTGCCTCCTCGTGGACGACATGATCGACACTGGGGGGACGATCGTCAAGGCCGCGCAGGCGCTGAAGAACAACGGCGCGCAGAAGGTGATCGTCGCCGCCACCCACGCCGTGTTCAGTCACCCTGCCGCCGAGCGGCTGCAGGATGCGGCCATCGACGAGGTGGTCGTGACCGATTCGATTCCGCTCCCCGAGGAGAAGCTGTTCCCTGGGCTGACGGTGCTCCCCATCGCCCCGCTGCTCGCGCGCGCGATCCGCGAGGTCTTCGAAGACGGTTCGGTCACCAGCATGTTCGACGGCGCCGCCTGACGCGCACACAGCCGAGACATAGCGGACGGCGGCACAATCGACGCTTGTCGGATGACCCTCGATCGAAGGACCACACCATGCGCCGCACCTCATCGTTCGCCCGCACCGGGACCGCTCTGGCGGGCATCGGCGGTGCCCTCCTGCTGTCGGGATGCTCGGATGCGGGCTCCGCAGACAGCGAGGGCGTCGACGCGGCCTACACGGACGGCACCTACACAGCCGAGGGGACGTACGCGACACCCGAGTCGGTGGAGACGATCAGCGTCACCCTGACGCTGGAGGACGACGTCGTCACCGCCGTCGAGGTCACCGGCGACCCGCAGCGCCCCGAGTCCGAGCAGTACCAGTCTCAGTTCATCGGCGGCATCGACGCCGAGGTCGTCGGTCGCGACATCGACGACATCGCGGTCTCGCGCGTCGCCGGCTCATCGCTGACCAGCGGCGGATTCACCGAGGCGCTCGAGACGATCAAGGCGGAGGCGCGCGAGAGCGCGTGAACGCCCACGCGCGGTTCGACGCGATCGGCACAGCCTGGGACATCGAGACGGCGGCTCCGCTCTCGCCGGCGCTGCGTGCGGAGGTCGATGCGACCATCGACGGCTTCGACGCTGCGTGGTCGAGGTTCCGGTCGGATTCGCTGGTGAGCCGGCTGGCGCGCACCGGTGGAGCCGTCGCGGCCCCACCCGACGCGACGGCGATGCTCGACATGTACGCCGAACTGTCCGACGCGACCGACGACGCCGTGCATCCGCTGGTGGGCGCGGCGCTGGAGCACCACGGATACGATGCCGACCACTCGCTGCGCCCCCGCCCGGGCACTGTCCCCGTGCCGCCCGCGTGGCGCGACGAGCTGACGTGGTCGTCCGAACAGGTGCGGACGACCGGGCCCGTCCTCATCGACGTGGGAGCGCTGGGAAAGGGCCGCCTCGTCGATCGCGTCGCCGATGTCGTGGGCCGAGCGGTCCCCGGTCCGCTCATCGTGGATGCCGGTGGGGACATGGTCCTGCGCGGCGCTCCCACCCGCATCGGACTCGAGCACCCCTTCGACGCTCGGCGTGCCATCGGCGTCGTCGAGATCGCGACGGGCGCGGTAGCGGCGTCGGCCGTGAATCGACGCGCGTGGGGGAGGGGACTCCATCACGTCATCGACGGTCGGACCGGAATGCCGGTGCGCACGGTGGCGGCGACGTGGGCCTTCGGCGACACCGCGATGCGCGCAGACGCCGCCGCGACCGCGCTCTTCTTCGACGGCGGACCCGCGCTCGCGTACGAGTGGGGTGTGGCCTGGGTGCGGATGCTGACCGACGGTCGCGTCGAGCGGTCACCCGGCTGCCCGGCGGAGCTGTTCACACGACGTGGCGGCTCCACGGTGCCCTAGCGTTGATGCCATGACGTCGCATCCCCGCAAGGCAAAGAGGTGATCCGGTGACCGCGATCCTCACCGCGCTGTGGAGTCGTGGGCTCGCGTTCCTGGGCCGTGTCTCGATGTACCGGCTCGTGCTGCTCGCCTTGGCCACGCTCGCCCTCATCGCGCTCATCCTCTCCCTGTTCGGGCTCGTCGCTCCGGGACCTCTGCAGCTGCTCGTCACCCTTGCGGTGCTCGTGATCGTGAGCACCGCCGCCGACGTCGCCGCGCAGTCGGTGCTGTCGCTGCCGCGCCGCTACGAGTCCGGGCTCATCACGGCGGGCATCCTCCTGTTCGTCCTGCGACCGACGCTCGAGCCGATCGCGCTGCTGGGAATCGGCGTCGCGGCCGTCGCCGCGTCGGTGTCGAAGTACGTGCTGGCGTGGCGCGGTCGACACATCTTCAATCCCGCCGCCGTCGGCGCGACCGCCGTGACACTGCTCGCGCTGGTCTGGCCGAGCCTCGGCGCATCGGCATGGTGGGTGGGGAACCCCTTCCTGCTCGGCCCTGTGCTGGTGCTCGGCGTCCTCGTCGCCTGGCGCGCCGAGAAGGTGCGCGTCGTGGCGACCTTCTGGGTCATCGCCCTCGGCGTCGCGTTCTTCCGGGTCGCCGCGCAGTATCAGGAGATCGGCCAAACGGTCGATTCGGCGCAGCTGCTGGGCAGCGTGGTGTGGTCCTCGCCGTTCTTCTTCCTCGGTGCCTTCATGGTGTCCGAACCGCTTACGCAGCCACCGCGACGGTGGCAGCAGCTGACCGTCGCGGCCCTCGTCGGCGTTCTCGCCGGGTGGCCGATCGTTCTCGGACCTGTCACGCTGGGTCAGGAGCGCGCGCTGCTGATCGGCAACCTGCTCGCCTTCGCCTTCGCTTTCCGCGGTGCCGTGCGCCTGCGGCTGGTCTCGCGAGAGAACCTGACGCCGACGGTCCGCCAGCTCACGTTCCGCGCATCGAACCGCATGGGCTTCCAGGCCGGCCAGTACCTCGAGCTCGAGGTCCCGCATCGCCACCCGGACCCGCGCGGGACACGCCGCGAGTTCAGCATCGTCTCGGCGCCGTCGGACCTGCCCGAGCTGCGCATCGCCTTCCGCGAGGCGCAGGGTGCGTCTCAGTCGAGCTACAAGCGCGCCCTCGCCGCCGCCCAGCCCGACGACGACATGCACGTCACCGGGGTATGGGGGGACTTCCTCCTCCCGCATCGCGAGAGCGCCCCCGTCCTGCTCGTGGCGGCCGGCATCGGGGTCACCCCGTTCATCTCGCAGCTGCGCGAGGCGCGACTGCGAGGGCAGGACCGCGACATCGTCGTGATCTACGTGGCATCGGAGGCCTCCGAGCTGGTCTTCCGAGACGAACTGCAGGCCTCGGGTGCGCGCGTGATCGTGTTCACGCGGGACGAGCCGGCCGACCTGCCGCGGACCTGGACGTGGGCGCGCGGAGTGCGCCTGGATGCCGACGGGCTCGTGCGCATCGTCCCCGACCTGTCGTCGCGGCACGCCTACATCTCGGGCCCGCCCGGACTCATCGCCGATCTCGCCCCCGCGCTGTCACACGCCCGCAGTGTCACCAGCGACGCCTTCGCCGGCTACTGAGCGGCGTCCTCGTCGCGCACCGGCAGGCGCAGGGAGAAGGTGGTGTCGCCGGGGGAGCTGCGGACGGTCAGCGTGCCCTCGTGCGCGGCGACGATCGCCTGCGCGATCGACAGGCCCAGCCCCGTGCCCCCGGTCTTGCGCGCCCGAGAGCGGTCGCCGCGGCTGAAGCGCTCGAAGATCTCGTCCACCAGGTCGGGGTCGATGCCGGGGCCGTCGTCGTGCACCGCGACCTCGGCGGCATCGCCGTCCCGTCGGAGCGTCACGGTCACCGTCGTCCCGGCGGGTGTGTGGGTGCGCGCGTTGGTCAGGAGGTTCGCCACGACCTGATGCAGGCGGGTCGCGTCTCCCGTGACCGCGATCGGCGCCTCCGTCACATCGAGCGCCCACGCGTGGTCCGGGCCGGCGGGGCGCGCATCGCCCACCGCCTCCACGACCAGCTGTGTGAGATCCACGCGACCGTAGACCAGCTCGCGCCCCTCGTCCAGGCGTGCCAGCAGCAGCAGATCCTCCACGAGGGTTGTCATGCGCAGCGACTGCGCCTGGATCCGCTCCAGCGACGATGAGGTGGTCTCACCCGCCGACTCCGGGCTCTGCGCGAGCGCCCGCAGAGACAGCTCCGAGTAGCCGCGGATCGAGGCGAGCGGCGTCCGCAGCTCATGGCTCGCGTCAGCGACGAAGCGGCGCATCCGCTCCTCGTTCTGCTGCCGTGCATCCAGCGAATGATCGACATGGTCGAGGAGCGTGTTCAACGCCGCGCCCACGCGTCCGATCTCGGTCCGGTCGTCGACCTCGTCCTCGGGCACGCGTTCGGCGATGGTCACCTCGCCCTGATCCATCGGCATCGCCGCCACCCTCGTGGCCGTGTCGGCGACCGTGCGCAGCGGTCGCAGACCGACCCGGATCACGACGGCCGTCGCCGCACCCAGCAGGAGCAGACCTCCGGCGGTCACCAGGCCGACCGTGACCAGCAGGTCGGCGAGGGTGGATCGGACCTCGCTGGTGGGCAACCCCGCGACCGCGACGCTCGCGCCGGTGGTGAAGGGGACCACGCGGTACTCGCCGAGTCCTGCAACCTCGACGGTCGAGTATCCGCGGGCGTCGATGGAGGAGGTCAGCGCATCCACGTCGTCGCTCGACATCTCCTCCACGGTTCCATCCGCACCGACGTAGGCGCCGCTCGTGCCCGAGGGCGACGCGATCACGAGCAGGAAGCCCTCCTGCTGGCGTCCCTCTGAGAGCACCTCGTAGGCGTCCAGGTCCTGGGCCGGAAGGCGCGGCAGACCGATGTCACGCGCGACCGACTGCGCCGCGTTCTGCAGACGCGCATCGAGGTTCTCCTGCAGCAGCGAGCCCAGCAGAGTGCTCATCGCCACCGCGAGCACGATGAGGATCGCCGACACGATGCCGATGACCGTCAGCATCAGCCGCGCCTGCAGAGAGGTGCGCGGGCGTCGCCGCGGGGTCGCGGCGGGGAGGGGCTGGGTCACTGCGGCGCCTTGATCATGTATCCGACACCGCGCACGGTGTGGATGAGCGGTGTGCGGCCCTGATCGATCTTCTTGCGCAGGTATGAGATGTAGAGCTCCACGACACTCGACTTGCCTCCGAAGTCGTAGTTCCACACGCGATCGAGGATCTGCGCCTTCGAGACCACGCGACGAGGGTTGCGCATGAGGAACCGCAGCAGTTCGAACTCGGTCGCCGTGACCTCGATCTCGACGCCGTCTCGCACAACTTCGTGGCTGTCCTCGTTGAGCGAGAGATCACCGACGCGCAGAATCGGGTCCGCGTCCGACGAGTAGGCCAGGCCCGACCGACGCATCAGCGCGCGCAGGCGCGCGACCACCTCTTCCAGGCTGAAGGGCTTGGTGACGTAGTCGTCTCCGCCGGCGGTGAGCCCGGCGACCCGATCGCCGACGGCATCCTTCGCCGTCAGTAACAGGACAGGCACGTCGTTGCCGGACTGGCGCAGTCGCTGGAGCACCGACATGCCGTCGAGGTCGGGCATCATGATGTCGAGCACGAGGGCATCCGGCGAGAACTCGCGCACCGCCTGCAGCGCCTCGAACCCGGACGCGGCCGTCTGCACGTCCCATCCCTCCATGCGCAACGCCATCGAGAGCAGATCCGTCAGCATCTGCTCGTCATCGACGACGAGAACGCGAAGAGGAGAGCCGTCGGGGCGGTGCAGCGGAGCGGGAGCCGGAGTGGATGCGGTCATGCCGACCATTGTCCCGCTGCTTCCTATGTATCGGCTATGCCCAGACCTATGGACCCGCTGTGAGAATCCGGCGCCGCTCGGGCGGATTCATCACGGATCCATAGGAACTCCTGCGCCTCGCCATCAGAAGCGCTCGTAGCGTCGCCTCGACCGCGCGAGGACGCGGCAGAAGGAGTGCAATGTACCTGACGTACCTGCGGCGCGAACTGGCGGGCCGCAAGAAGCAGACGACCATCGTGGCGGCCGGGCTGGCGATCGCGATCGCGCTCGTGATCGTGGTCACCTCGCTCGCCGCCGGCGTTCGAGATGCGCAGGCGGCGACGCTCGAGACGGTCTACGGCGTGGGAACAGATCTCACGGTCACCGGCGCGCAGGCAGAGCCCGGGCAGGGTGGCCAGCGATTCGACTTCGACGAGGAGAGCGGGGCCACAGACGACGACGGCACCACGTCCCTCCAGCAGTCCCGCCTCACCCCCGAGGTCATGCGCGAAACCCTCGACGCATCGACGGTCAGCGACATCGCCCAGATCGACGGGGTTGCCGCCGCCGTGGGTGCGCTCAGTCTCACCAACGTGACGTTCGAGGGCGAGCTTCCCGCCGCTCCGACCGCGCAGGAGGATGCCGCCGCGGGTGAACCCGGCACCGGCGGCGCGGCGCAGGGCGGCCCCGGCGGCGGGTTCGGTGGCGGAGCCTTCGGCCTCGACTCGTTCACTGTCCTCGGCGTGTCGCTCGAGGCGACCGAGGTGGGCCCGCTGTCGGCTGTCGAGATCACCGAGGGGCGCGCGCTCGAGAGTGGCGACACGGGCGCGCAGGTCGCCGTGCTCGACGCGACCTATGCGACCACGAGCGAGATCGCGGTCGGCGACGTGATCGAGGTCGGCGGTGCCGACGTGGCCGTCGTGGGCATCGCGGCGTCCCTGTCGGCCGACGCCGACACCGCCGCGAACGTCTACCTGCCGCTGGATGTCGCGCAGGCCATTGCCGGCGTGGAGGACGTCATCTCGACGATCTACGTGCAGGCGGCCTCCGCCGACCAGATCGCCGCCGTCCAACAGGCGATCGAGGCGGAGCTGCCCGACGCGACCGTGAGCTCGCAGGCTGATCTGGCCGAGTCCGTCTCCGGATCGCTGTCGAGCGCCACATCGCTGATCACCAACATGGGCACCTGGCTCTCGGTGATCGTGCTCACCGTCGCGGTGCTCCTCGCGGTGCTCTTCACGATCTCGGGGGTGTCTCGTCGGACCCGCGAGTTCGGAACCCTGAAGGCGATCGGATGGTCGAACAGGCGCGTGATCGGGCAGGTCACCGGTGAAGCGACCGTGCAGGGGCTCATCGGCGGTGCCGCCGGCCTTCTGCTCGGCCTCGCCGCCGTCGCCGCGGTCAACCTCGTCGGGCCCACGATCACCGCGTCGACAGACGCCGCGTCAGGACCAGGGGGAGCCGGGGCGCCCGGCGGTCAGGGAGGACCCGGCGGGTTCGGGCAGGTGGCATCGACGGCCTCGGAGGTCGTGCTGAGCGCGCCGGTCACACCGATCATCCTGATCGCCGCTGTCGCCCTCGCCGTCGCCGCGGGTCTCGTGGCGGGCGCATTCGGCGGCTGGCGGGCGGCTCGCCTGAGTCCCGCCGAGGCGCTGCGATCGGTCGCCTGAGACATCACCTCCCACACGAAAGACATCCCAGGAGAGTAAATGTCAAGCAGCGAGTTGAGTGACGTGCTCTGCGGGGTGCGTGGCTGGCCAGGCGGTGGTCTCGTCGTAGAGGGTGCTGGTCTTGAGGCAGCCGTGCAGGATAC
>JAUHYM010000109.1 GCA_030426515.1 Actinomycetes bacterium | reverse complement strand
CTCGACCCGGGACGGTGCGACGACGAGGTCTGCCGACCGGTAGGCGGCGGCGAGCGCGTCCGGCTCGAGGACGCCGACCAGTCGCACCCGGTGGCGCAGGGCGGGCGCGGCGGCCCCGAGCCGCACGCGCTCGGCGAAGTCCGGGTCGACCGCAACGGAGCCGGCGAGGGTGCAGGCCCACGCGTGCGCGTCGCCGCCGAGGTGCGAGAGAGCCTCGATGAGGACGTCCTGGCCCTTGTGGGGAACGACCGCCCCGACGCACAGCAGGTGCGGGGATCCCGCGTTCCGGGCGGCGGGCGCGTCCGGGTCCGGCGCCTCGTCGACACCGGGCGGGGCCACGACGATGCGCCCCACGGGGTCGCCGGTCTGCGTGGCCAGCTCGTCGCGGGTCCACGCGCTGGTCGCGATCACGCGATCGGCCGCCCGCACGGCCCGCCGCTGCCCGTCGACGTGCCGCGGATCGGCGTCGGGGAAGGCGGCGTCGACCATGTGCGCGAGGACGACCTGCCGCACCGTGCCCGCTGCCGCCTCGAGCGCGGCCGGGTCCTCCCGCGCGAGGAGACCGTCGATGATCACGAGCGAGCGGTCGGGGACGCGCTCGAGTGCGAGGCCGAGGCGCGCCCCGCCGACGGGCTCCGTCTGCACGTCCCATCCGCGGGCACGCAGGCCTGCCGCGAGGCGCTGATCGTAGACGTTGCCGCCGCTGACCTGCCGGGGATCGTCGAACCCGGCGGGCACGACGAGATGCACCGTGCGGGCAGAGGTCACAGCGCGACCTCGTACGAGGCCCACGCGATGTGCGACTCGTGCAGGGTCACGGTCACGCCCGACAGTGCCGCGTCACCGAGCGCACCCTCCCGCCACGCGGCCGCGAGCCGATCGCCGATGATCCCGCACAGTCGCTCGGTCGTGGTGTTGACGCCCGCCAGCGCCGGCTCGTCGTCGAGGTTGCGGTAGCCGAGGTCGCCGAGCACCTCGCGCAGCACGTCGGACGCGCGGCCGATGTCGACCACCACGCCGTCGGCGTCGAGCGCCGCCGCCCGGAAGGTCGCGTCGACGACGAACGTGGCGCCGTGCAGGCGCTGCGCGGGGCCGAAGGTCTCACCGCGCAGGCTGTGGGCGATCATGATGTGGTCGCGCACGGTCACGGAGTAGGTCATGCGTCGTCCCGCCAATCGATCGTGTGGCACAGTGCCGACAGTTCCCCCGACGATAGCCCGGCCATGACGGCGGGGAGCTCTCGCCAGGGCGAGGACCCGGTGAGCAGGGTGTCGAAGGCGTCGTCGCGGAGCAGCTCGAGCGCCAGCGCGCGACGGTCGGCGAAGGTGCGGGTGAGTCGTCGGCGCGGCGGGATCATCCCCACCTGGCTCGACCGGATCGTCAGCCGCTGGGAGTGGAACTGCGCCCCGAGGGCGAGCGAGACGGCCCGGTCGCCGAACCAGCTCGCCTCGATGATGTCCCCCTCCGGTGCCGCGGCGGACAGCGCAGCCTGCAGGCCGTCGCCGGACCCACTCGTGTCGATCACGATGTCGCGGTCGCGGGGGGCATCGTCGGGGTGCGCGTAGGCGACGTCGAGCTGCGCGCACACGGCGGAGCGGTCGCGGTCGACGTCGACGACGACGAGGTCGACCGCGGGGAGCGAGCGCGCGAGGCGCGCGACCGCGCACCCGACCATGCCTGCGCCGATCACGCTGATGCGGTCGCCGACCAGCGGTGCGGCATCCCACAGGATGTTCACCGCGGTCTCGACGGCGCCGGCGAGCACAGCCCGGCGCGCCGGCACGTCATCGGGGACGAGAGAGACCTCCGCCGCGGGGACCACGAACGCCGACTGGTGCGGGTAGAGCGAGAAGACCGTGCGTCCTCGCAGGCCGTCGGGGCCGGCATCGACGACGCCGACATTCAGATAGCCGTAGCGCACGGGCCCCGGGAACTCCCCCTCCTGGAAGGGGGCGCGCATCCGCTCGTACTCGCTCGCAGGAACCTCCCCGCGGAAGACGAGCGCCTCGGTGCCCCGGCTGATCCCGGTGTGCAGCGTGCGCACGAGCACCTCATCGGGGCCGGGGTCAGGCACCTCGACCGTGCGGAGGACGCCGGTGCCCGGCCGCTCCACCCAGAAGGCGGTGGCGCCGGTCACGATTCGATCCCCGGGGCCCGCGCTGCGCGCCCGTGCCCGCACCCGATGGTACGAATAAGGGAAGAACCGCTCTCATGACCCCTACGTCTCATCTCGCTCCGCTTCTGTCGATCATCGTCGGCGCTGCGGGCCTTCTCGCCATCGACCGGTTCAGCGTGCTGTCGGTGGCGGGGTGGTGCGCCGGGTTCCTCTACCTCACCATCTCGGCCCTCCTTCTGACCAGGGGCTTGCGCCGCGCCGGCGTGCCGCTCGGTCCGGCCAATGCGGTCACCCTGACACGGTCGACGATGGTCGGACTGATCACCGCGATGACCGTCACGGCATTCACCGACACGATCTCGGTGCCGTTGCTCATCGGTCTCACCGTGCCGGCGCTCCTGCTCGACGCCGTCGATGGCTGGGTCGCCCGGCGGACCCGGTCGGCGAGTGCGCTGGGTGCCCGCTTCGACATGGAGGTCGACGCGTTCCTCCTGCTCGTGCTGAGCGTGTACGTCTCGCCGGTCGTGGGGTGGTGGGCGGTGACCATCGGCGCGCTGCGGTACGCGTTCGTCGCGGCCGGATGGGCGCTGCCGTTCCTGCGGGCGACGCTGCCGCCCCGATACTGGCGGAAGGTCGTCACCGCGGTCGCGGGCATCGCTCTCACCGTCGCCGCCGCGGGGGTGTTCCCGGTGTGGGTCGCCGTGACGGTGACGGCGATCGCCCTGCTGCTGCTGGTGGAGTCGTTCGGGCGCGACCTGGTGTGGCTGATCCGCAGGCGGGTCGCGCCACGCTGACGCCGCACCGGGGGTGGTGCGTCCGCGCGTCCTGCGGCATCCTGAAGACGCGGGGGCCGCCCCGGTGAAGGCTTCCGCGCACCGCGACCTCGCCGGAAACGACATTTCTCGAGCGAACGGGGCCGGCATGGCAGAGCGCACGAGCACGACCGTCCGCGTGCTGCGGATCCTCAGCGCGCTGGCGCTGGCCGCGGCGGGCGGCATCCACATCTTCCTCGTGTTCGCGGGGACCGGCGGGATCCTCGGGGTCATGTTCGTGCTGAACGGGGTGGCAGGACTCGCCCTGGCGGTCGGGATGCTGGTCACCCGCGGCGTCCTGCTGAAGCTCGTGACTCTCGCGGGCCTGCTGTTTCTCATCGCGACCTTGCTCGCACTCGTCCTCGCGCTGACGGTGGGACTGTTCGGGATCACCTCGAGATTCGAGTATCTGCTCGTGCCCGAGACGATCGTCGTCGAGTCGATCGGCATCGTGATCCTCGCGATCACGTCGGCGGCCGTGCTGCGCTACGCCCCCGAGCCGGCATAGCGGGGGCGCGTGCTCACATCGTGACGATGATCTTCCCCGGGTCGTGGGAGGACTCGACGGCGGCGAACGCGTCCACGATGTCCTCGAGCGGGAAGGTCTGCGCCACCGGGAAGACGAGGTCTCCCGCCTCGATCTTCTCGAGCAGCGTGCGCAGGTTCGCCGCCGTGCGCGCGGAGCGCTCGACGTTGTGCGCGGGGATCTCCTTGAGCGCCGCGTACGCGGCGATCGCGACCATCCGGTCGGTCGGCACCCCGAGCGTCACCCCCGCGTCGAGGGCGTCTCGGCCGTGGCAGTCCATGATCGCGGTCGGCATCCCGAGCGCCGCGACCCGATCGGCGAGCCCGTCGCCGTAGGCCACCGGCTCGGCACCGAGCGAACGCACGAAGTCGTGATGGCGCGGTGACGCGGTGCCGATCACGCGGGCGCCGGCATCCCGCGCCAGCTGTGCGGCGACCAGGCCGACCGCACCACTCGCCCCGCCCACCAGCACGGTGTCGCCCTCGCCGACGGGCACCGTCGCCAGGCACGAGACCGCGGTGAGGCCGGGGACGTTCAGCCCGGCCGCGACCTCGACGGGCACGCCGGCGGGACGCCGGGTGAGGCCGTCCGCCGACGCGATGACGCGGTCGGCGAGCGCCCCGTGCCCGCGGCCGGCGACCTCGTCACCGACCTGCACGGCGGTGCCGTCCGCGTACTCCGCGCCCTCGCCGACGGCCTCGACGGTGCCGGCGAGGTCTGCGCCGATCCGCCGCGGGAAGGGTGCCTCGAGCGGGATGAAGCCGCTGCGCGCCTTCGCGTCGTAGGGATTGACGCCTGCGGCACGCACGCGCACGGCCACCTCCCCTGCCCCGGGATCCCTGTCGGGCACCTGCCCGATGTACAGGACCTGCGGTCCTCCGACCTCGTCGTACAGTGCTGCGCGGCTCATTGCGTCGACCTCCTCGGGGTGGTGTGGCGGGCGTCGTCGCCCCGAGCCAGCCTACAAACCGCCGCCGTCGGCCGGGCCGGAAGCATCGTGCAGATGTCTGCATGCCTCGGTATGCTTGTCTGCATGCGCACCACGCTCAACATCTCGGACGCCCTCGCCGCCGAGGCGCGCGCGCAGGCGACGGCGGAGGGTCGGACGCTGACGAGCTTCATCGAAGAGGCCCTGCGGGACCGGCTCGCCCAGGGACGGATCGCTGAGCCGGCGCGGCCGCTGCCGACGTTCGGCGATCCGGAGCGCTCTCGATTTCTCGTCGACATCGACGACAAGGACGCCCTCTGGCGTGCGCTCGACGATGTGGACCCGGCGTGATCCTCCCCGACGTCAACATCCTCGTCTACGCCTTCCGCGCCGACGCCCCCGAACACCGGGTGTACGCCGACTGGCTCAATCGCGCCGTCCACACCGAGCCGGTCGGTGTGTCGGATGCCGTCCTGAGCGGGTTCGTGCGGATCGTCACGCACCCGCGGATCACGACCGACCCTGCGCCGGCAGCCCTCGCCGTCGAGTTCACGAGGCGCCTCGTGGCGGCACCGCGCACGCGGTGGCTGAGCCAGGGCGCCCTCGTCTGGGATCGACTGGGGACGCTCACGCAGGCCGACCCCGGCATCCGCGGCAACCTCGTTCCCGATGCCTACCTCGCCGCGCTGTGTCTGGCCAATGGCGCACGACTGGCGACCCGCGACCGAGGTTTCGCCCGCTTCGAGGGTCTGCAGTGGTTCGACCCGGCCCGCTGACCGGTCACTCCGTGCCGGCGGCGCAGTCCACGTCCTCGACGTAGAACAGCTCGGCACCGCCGGGCAGCGCGCCGCCCGGCCCGTGAGCGACGACGGTGACGGGGTTCGCGCCGGTGTCGGCGAGCGCGGGCGCCGAGAACACGTACCAGTGCACGCCGTCGTTGCGGACGGGCACGCTCACCCCGCCGACGTCGGCCGAGGTGACGCCCATGAGCAGCCCCATGAGCCGCACGGTGTCGCCGCCGCACGCCGATACCTGGGGCTGGGTGTCGGCGAACCGCAGCCCCTCGGTGGTGGCAAGGCCGGTGAGGGCGAGCGGGCAGCCGGCGCCGCCGCCCGACGGCACCGAGACCGCTTCTGGCTGACCGTGAGCGGCGTAGTGCGCGAGCGCGCGGTCGATCAGCGCGAGCGCGGCGGTGTCGAGACACGAGAGCGCACTCGGGTCGACCGCGGCGCGCGCGAGGGCCGCGTCCTCCCACGTGGTCGGGTCGCCCGTCTCGAGCGCGCGGCAGACCAGCCCTGCCGCCCGCCATGGCGGGAAAGGCTCGCCGACCTCGATCAGGTCCGCGCACTGCCGGTCGCGGAGCTTGCCGTAGAAGCTCTCGGGCGACGGGTCGGCGGGGTCCGAGGGCCCCGGCGGCAGCCAGGCAAGCGCGGGCGGGTCCTCCCCGATGGCATCCGGGTCGGTGGGCCCCGGAAGGTCCGGGTCGGCCGGCGACGAACGATCGGAATCGGCGGTGAGCGGCGTTCCGTCGACGTCGGCGGCGGTCGTCGCGCACCCGATGACCGCGCCCGCGCACAGGAGCAGGATGACGCACGCGCCGACGCCGCGCCGGTGGCTGCGGCGGGGCAGAGCGATGGCGAACATGGCGACCTCACGATCGACGGCCGGGGCCCGGCCGGGATCGGCGTTGCCGCGGCGTGTCTGCCTGTCAGGAGGCATCCGCGGCGTCGCTGATACCTGTTCCGCGCCCCGCGTGCGAAGAGTACCCTCAGCGCCAAGGGTACTCGCGAGGCACCGGCGGCCACAGGGGGCGAGGCGGATGGGCGAGACACACGAGGGCGCGACGCCCCACACGGCCGCGCCGCCCCCGAGCCCCGCGGCGCCGGATGCGCCCGCGGCCGTGGATGCGCCCGCGCCGCCCCCGACCGCGCCGCCCCCGACCGCGGACGCGCCCGAGCCCGACGTGTGGGCGAAGGTGCTGAAAGCGATCTCGGCGTTCGGGCCGCCGATCACGATCGGCGCGGCCCTGCTGCTGTACTTCGGCTGGGCGCGGTCGGACGCCCAGGCGCGCGCGATGGGCCTGGACGTGAGCATGTTCGGGTACTCGGCGCAGGACTACATGCTCCGCAGCATCAGCTCGCTGTTCGTTCCCCTCGTGGTGCTGTTCGTCCTGGCGATCGCGTGGCTCGTCGGCGACCGGGCGCTGCGCAGGATGCTGGATGCCGGGCGGCACGTGCGCGCCATCCGCACCGTTGCGCTGATCGCGGTCGTCGCGGGCATCGTCGTCGCGCTCGCGCTGGCCGTCGGGGCGTTCGCCTCGCCGCCCGTGCCGCCGCTGTACGGCCCGTACCTCATGGCGCTGGCGGTCCTGGTCGCGACGTGGGGATCCCGCCTGGCGCGCGCCGCCCGGCACCCCGGCGGGGCGCCGTCGCAGGGCCGGGTGCTCGAGACGACCCTCGTCGCCTGCCTGGTGACGCTTCTGCTGTTCTGGGGGACGGCGGAGTTCGCGCAGGCGCGGGGGCAGCAGCTCGTGCAGAGTCTGGAGCGCGGCGTCGACAGCCTGCCGCGCGGCATCCTCTACAGCGCCACGCCCCTGTCGATCGCAGCCCCCGGTGTCGAGGAGGAATCGGTGGGCACGGAGGAGTCGCCGCTGTACCGGTACACCGGGCTGCGGCTGCTCGTCGTCAGCGGCGGGCGCGTGTTCTTCGTGCACGACGGGTGGACCCGCGCGCAGGGCCACGTCGTGGTGATCCCCGATGACGACTCGGTGCGCTTCGAGTTCCAGAACTGACGGTCACGCGCCCGCGGGCGCCACGGGGCCCGACGTGCGGTACTCGAGCGGCGTCCGCCCGGTCTCGGCGCGGAAGGCCCGCGAGAACGCGCTCTGGTCGGAGAACCCGGTGAGGAACGCGATCTCGCCCAGCGAGTTGCCCGACTGGGTCAGCAGCGACCGGGCGACGTCCAGCTGCGCGCGGCGGGCGATCTCGTGGAACGTGGTGTCGTCTTCGGCGAGGCGCCGATGCAGCGTCCGCTCGCTCATTCCCAGCCGCCGCGCGATCTGCGCCCGCCGCGGCACCCCGTCGGGGAGCGCGTCGGTGACCGCCGCCGCCACCTGCTCCGCCAGGGAGCGGTCGGCGCTGGATCGCTTGATCTCGTCGAGCTCGGCGAGCAGGTAGCTCGACAGGCCCTCGTCGGCGAGCGAGGCCGGGGTCTCGAGCACGGCGTCGGTCAGGTGGATCGCGTTGTGCTCGGCCGCGAAGCGCACCGGGCACCGGAAGAACGCCACGTGCGCGTCGGTGGATGCCGGGGCGGGATGCCGGAAGGTGACCGCCGTCGGGCGCACGTCGTCGCCGGTGACGGACCGGAGCATCGTCACCACCGCGGCGAGCGCGCACTCGTTCGCCAGCTGCGCGCCGCGGCGGGGCCCCGGCCGCGCCATGACCAGCGCGGCCCCGCCGTGCGCCTGCTGCAGCGCGTACTCGAGGGTGTCGCTGAGCACGAGGATGTACCGGACGAGTCGCAGCAGCGCATCGCGCGCGGTGGGCGCCGTCTTCAGCGCCAGGCCCAGCGCCCCCAGGTCGTCGGGCTGAAGGAGCGTGGCGTACCGCAGCGGCAGCGCGTCGTCGCCGTGCGCGGTCACCCGCTCCAGCAGGTCGTAGTACGCGTCCGACCCGACGACCTCCCGGGCCGCATCCCGCGCAGACGCCTGCGGTGTGAGCCCGACGCGACGAAGCAGCTCTTCGCGCGAATCGCCGCAGCGGGCGGCGTCGATGACGCGCCGGATGACTGGCCCGCGCACAACGCTCACCCCGACACCCCCGCTCGATTCGCCAGCGTAGTGC
>JAUHYM010000108.1 GCA_030426515.1 Actinomycetes bacterium | reverse complement strand
TGAGCCGGCATCGGGTGGACGGACTGGTCTTCGACGTCGCGGCGTTCACGAACCTGTCCCACGATCACCTCGACGACTACGCCGACATGCAGGAGTACTTCGAGGCGAAGATCCCGCTGTTTCGGCCGGACCGCTCGCGTCGCGCCGTGATCAGCCTCGACTCCGCCCCCGGCGCCGACGTCGCCGCGCGGTGCGAGGTCCCCTCCGTCACCGTCCTCACTCCGGCGATCGCGGTCGACCCGTCAGCCGACGCGGACTGGACGGTCAGCATCGTCGACGAGGTGCAGACGGGCACCACCTTCACCCTCACCGCCCGCGACGGACGCACTCTGACCACGGTCGTGCCGGTGATCGGACCCCACATGGCCGCCAACGCGGGCCTGGCGATCGTCATGCTGCTGGAGGCGGGCTACGCCTGGCAGGCCCTGACGGATGCGCTGGACGGCGGGCGGATCGACGCGCACCTGCCCGGTCGCACCCAGCGCGTCTCGGGTGATGCCGGCCCTGCCGTCTACGTCGACTTCGGGCACACCCCGGATGCGTTCGAGAAGACCCTGGCGGCGGTGCGCCGGGTCACGCCCGGCCGCGTGCTCATGCTCTTCGGCGCGGATGGCGATCGCGACAAGACGAAGCGGCGAGACATGGGACGCACCGCGGTCGAGGGAAGCGACATCCTCATCGTCACCGACCATCACCCGCGTCACGAGAACCCGCAGGAGATCCGGACGACCCTGCTCGAGGGTGCACGCGCCGCGCGGCCGGATGCCGACATCCGCGAGATCTCGCCGCCCGAGCGGGCGATCACGGCGGCGGTGTCGCTGGTCGGCGAGGGCGACGCGATCCTGTGGGCGGGACCGGGACACCAGGACTACCGAGACATCGAGGGCGTCCGGACGCCGTATTCTGCGCGAGAGCTCGCCCGGCGCGCGCTGCGGGATGCCGGGTGGCCGGTACCGGACCCGCGCTGGCCCGTGCCGTACCCGGCCGAGCAGGACCGCGGGCTCTAGCCGGCGGCAGACGCAGCGATCGCCGCGTCCGCAGTGCGCCGCGCCCAGTCCTCGGCGTCCGCGAGGCCCTCGCGGGTCAGCTCGTCCGGCGCGTCATGCGCGTCGACGACGCGTGCGACCAGGTCGAGGATGCCGGTGAAGGGGATGCGACCGTCATGGAAGGCATCCACCGCCTGCTCGTTTGCGGCGTTGAACACCGCCGGGTATGTCCGCGCGGCCTGGCCGACCTGCTTCGCCAGCGAGACGGCGGGGAAGGCCCGCTCATCGAGAGGCTCGAAGGTCCACGACGACGCGATCGTCCAGTCCAGCGGTGCGCCGACGCCGCCCACTCGGTGCGGCCAGTCGAGGCCCAGCGAGATCGGCAGGCGCATGTCGGGCGGCGAGGCCTGGGCGATGGTGGACCCGTCGACGAACTCGACCATGGAGTGCACGACCGACTGCGGGTGGACGACGACGTCGATCTCGCCGTAGGGAACGTCGAAGAGCAGATGCGCCTCGATCACCTCGAGACCCTTGTTGACGAGGGTCGCCGAGTTCGTCGTCACCACTCGTCCCATGTCCCACGTCGGGTGCGCCAGCGCCTGGGCGGGGGTCACCTCGGCCAGCTCGGCCCGCGAACGGCCGCGGAACGGACCGCCTGAGGCGGTCAGCACCAGTCGCCGCACCTCGTCTCGGGATCCGGATCGCAGTGCCTGGGCGATGGCGCTGTGCTCCGAGTCGACCGGGACGATCTGCTCCGGCCGCGCCACGGCGCGCACGAGGTCGCCGCCGACGATGAGCGACTCCTTGTTGGCGAGGGCCAGCGTGCGGCCGCACTCCAGCGCCGCCAGGGTCGGGCCGAGCCCCACCGATCCGGTGATGCCGTTGAGAACGACGTCGGCCTCGACATCTCGCACGAGCTGCTCGGCCTCCCCCGCACCGAGCGCGGTGTGCTCGACGTCGTGGGCCGCCGCCTGCTCGGCCAGCAGGGCACGGTTGGCACCCGCCGCCAGGCCCACCACCTCGAACCGACGGGGGTTCGCGCGGATGACGTCAAGCGCCTGAGTGCCGATCGATCCGGTGGAGCCGAGGATGAGGACGCGCCGCATCCGCTCAGCCTAACCGGGGGTCAGACCGCGTGCTGGGTGGCGAGGATGTCGACCACGAACACGAGGGTCTGACCGGCGAGCGCGTGCTCGCTCTCGCCCTCCTCGCCGTATGCCAGCGCGGGCGGGATCACGACCAGGATCTGGGATCCGACCGGCTGGCCCTCGAGAGCCTCCGAGAAGCCCTGGACGTATTGGTTGCCCGCGTTCTGATACGGTGCGCCGTTGGCCCAGGACGAGTCGAAGGATTCGCCGGTCTCCCAGTCGACGCCGTAGTACTGCAGCAGCGTCGTGTCACCCGCGGCGACCGGCTCGCCATCGCCCTCCTTGAGGACGGCGATCTGCAGCTCGTCGGGGGCGTCGGCATCGGGAATCTCGACGCTCGGCTGGCCGTCCTCACCCAGGGTGACCGTCGGCAGGCCCTCGACGGCCTCCTGCGGGGTGCCCCACGCGGCGGTGGGGGTCACGCCGAGCACGTCGAACACCCAGATCTGCCCGGGACCCGACTCGGACGCCGGGAAGGCCGCGACCATGCGCGAGCCGGGCGCCGAGCAGCCGACGAGCTGACCGAGCGGGCTGTCGGGAGAGATCTGCTGAGGAAGGACGGCGGTGTCGGCATAGCCGACCGTGCCGACCTCCTCGCCGGTGTCGGCATCGAACGCGGTGATCGCGTACGAGACGTAGTCGCCCGAGGCGATCGGGTCGCCCTCGCCCTCGGTGACGACGACGCGCTGCAGCTCATCGATCTCGATCGGCGTCTCGAACTCCGCAGTGCCGGGCTCGCCGAAATCGCCGCTGACGGTGACCGCTTCGACCGCGGAGCCGGTCGGGGCGACCGCCGCGCACAGGTCGGCGGTCTCGGGAGTGGGGCTCTCACCGGCGGCGGTGTCGGAGCCGGTGCAGCCGGCCAGCAGGAGACCGGTGACGGCCAGGGCGGACACAGCGAATGCGGGACGAATGCGCACGAAGAAGACCTCGGATGTCGGGGACGGAGCCTCCATCCTCTCGCACGCGGCCTTTGACTCGGCTGTGAACAGGCACATCATCGGCGCATTCCGGGCTCGGCATGCGCCCGCGGTACCCTCGTGGGGTGAGAAGCGCGGACGATCCAGAGACCGGAGACGCCGCGCCTCCTCTGCGCATGGGCCATACCTACGCCCTCGGTCGGATGGTGCTCGCCCCGCTGGCGCGACTCGTCTACCGCCCCCACGTCGAGGGCAGGCACCTGGTCCCCAAGCACGGGCCGATCATCTTCGCGAGTAACCATCTGTCGTTCATCGACTCGATCGCGATTCCCGTCGCGGCCCCGCGGCCGGTGCATTTCCTCGCCAAGTCGGCGTACTTCGAGGGGTCGGGGATGTCGGGGTGGGCGCAGCGCGAGTTCTTCACCGCGATCGGCGCGATCCCGGTGCGCCGCGGCGCAGGGCAGGCAGCGCTGGATGCCCTGGATCAGCAGCGGTCGCTGCTCGAGGACGGTCGCGCCGTGGCGCTGTATCCGGAGGGCACCCGGTCGCTGGATGGCCGTCTGTACCGGGGGCGGACGGGGGTCGCCCATCTCGCCCTGCAGACCGGCGCGCCGGTCGTTCCCGTGGCGCTCGTGGGCACCGACAAGATGATGCCTGTCGGCGCATCGATGCCCTCGCTCACCCCGCGCATCACGGTGCGGTTCGGTGAGCCGCTCGACCTGACGCACCATGGCGCGAACTCGGGCCGGAGCAGGCGCCTGGCCACCGACGAGATCATGGCGGCGATCCATGCGCTGTCCGGTCAGGAACTGGCCGGCACCTACAACGAGGTGCCCGCGCACGGCGTGGAGCGGATCAAGCAGATCCTTCCTCACGAGCGTCGGTGAGCGCGGCGACGGTCACCGTCGCCTCGTGCGTCACCGGGAAGTTGACCGAGTTGGCGATGAAGCACCACTCGTGCGCCTGGGCGTGGGCGCGTTCGGCCGCGTCCCGCATCGATTCGTCGGCGACGGTGACCTGCGGGCGGAGTGTCACCGAGGCGAACGCCCCTCCCCCTCGACCGTCCTGACGCATCACGCCGGATGCCTGGTCGGTGTAGGAGGTGACGACGACACCCGCCGTCACGCAGGCGTGCAGGTACGACAGCAGGTGGCATTCGGCCAACGCGGCGACCAGAAGGTCCTCGGGGTTCCACCGCGACCTGTCTCCGCGGAACGGGCGGTCGGCGGATGCCGCCAGGTCGGGCTTGCCGTCGACGCTCAGGGTGACGTCCCGGTCGTAGGCGCGGTACCCGCTCGTCCCGGTTCCGCGGTCGCCGGTCCAGGTGGCCGTGACACGGTAGTGGTGCTCACCGAACATGCCGGTCAGTCTCGCACAGGTCCCTGACCGACACTCCGGCACGGCGGTAGGCTCGGGGGCGTGCCGCACACAGTGACGCCCAGCCATGCCGAGGAGCTCGCGGTCGTCGAGCGCAGCGGCTTCATCGAATCCCGCCACGTGGGCATCGCCGTGGTCTTGAACCCGGACGGCGAGGTGACGGCGCAGCACGGTGACGCCTCGGCCCTCATCCTCCCGCGCTCGAGCATGAAGCCGCTGCAGGCGCTCGCGTGCGCGACGGCCGGGGCCAGCTTGGAGGGCGCGGAGCTCGCCCTGTCGACCGCGAGCCACAGCGGCACGGATCGGCATGCGGCGACCGCCCGTGCGATCCTCGAGCGGGCCGACCTCACCGAGGACGCGCTGCAGTGCCCGCCCGCGTGGCCGGGCGACCGGGCGGCACGGGACGCGCTGGTGCGCGAGCACGCGCCGATGTCGCGCCTGCGCATGAACTGCTCGGGCAAGCACGCGGCGATGCTGCTGGCGTGCACGGCCAACGGATGGCCCCTCGAGACCTACCTCGAGCCGGGGCATCCCCTGCAGGTGCACATCCGCGAGATCGTCGAGCGGATGACCGGTGAAAGGGCCGCGGCGACCGCGATCGACGGCTGCGGCGCGCCGGTCTACGCACTCACTCTGCTGGGGCTCGCCCGCGCGATCCACCGCATCGGCTCGTCGTCGGAGACGTCTCCGTTCGCGCTGCACCGGACGGCGGGGGCGATCGTGCGCGCGGTGCGGGAGAACCCGTGGGCGATCGAGGGTCCGGGACGCGCGGACAGCATCGTGGCCGAGCGCACCGGCGTGTTCGCCAAGCACGGGGCTGAGGGGGTCATGGTGATGGCCGCTCCCGACGGCACGACCGTGGCCCTCAAGATGCTGGACGGCTCCGGGCGCGCCGCCGCCGCGGTCGCCCTGCGCCTGCTGTCCGCCGCCGGCGCGCTGGACGCCGCACCGGTGCAGGACGTCCTGAACGCGCTCCCCCTGAGCATCTCGGGCGGCAGCGCGGATGTCGGAACGATCCGCCCGACCGTGGGCTGAGCTCAGCGACTCTCACCCGGCAGGATCACCCGCTCGATCGTCCCCTCGGGCCCGCACCGCCATGCGCGATCGGGCACGGGAAGCGCGAACGGCGGCAGTTCGCGCGACGTGGTGAGAAGGCGGAACTCCGGTGCGCAGTCGGCACTGATCACCAGATCCCCCTGCTCTCGCAGCTGCGCGAGCAGCGACCATCGGCGCTGCCACTGATCGGGGTCGCCGACGATGATCGTCGCCATCTCGTCGGGCGCCTCGATCGCCTCGGACACCTCGCTGAGCAGCAGAACAGAAGACCCCGTCGCCGCGGCGAGAGCATCCTCCACACGGCGTGGTCGTCGCGTGACGACCGCGGTGACCCCGGGGCGGGGTGCGAAGGGCGCGGAGGACTCGACCGCCGCGGCGAGCGGTCGCGGCGCCTGCGGCACCTGCAGCACCGTTCGCCCCCACGCGCCGCGCCCGGGCGGCGCGTCGGCGTCGAACAGCGTGCCCTCGCCCCCGGCGGCGACATGCTCGGCCCGGGAGCGGAAGGGCAGGACGAGGCGCCGCGGCAGCAGATCGGCGGTGCGCGCGAGCGCGCCGGGCAGTCGCTGCGCGGCGAGGACACACATCTCTCCGGCGGCGTGACCGGTGCGGATGAGCTGTTCGAGGCGTGCCAGCACCGCGGTCGCGTAATCCGCGGGGTACGCCCCCAGGAGCACGTCGAGGTCGTCGCACAGCAGAAGACCGCCGGCCCGAGGCGTGTGCGCGTGCAGCACATCCCATGCGCGCTCCGGGTCCGGGGGGATCAGCGTCGGCCGCGGATGCTGCGCGGCCAGCAGCGACAGCAGGTTGCTGCGACCCGACGCCGGTCCCCCACAGACCAGGAGCCCGCGGTCACGACCCGGTCGGAGGGTCTGGACCTCCTGGCACTGGCGATCAGGCTCGTCGCGCAGCCCGACCCGGAGCGCGCCCGCAGGTTCACCGGCAGGCATGTCGATCTCGTCGAGCGTCAGCGACCTCGGCAGCGGTGGCTGCCACGGACGCTGCGGGAGGGGATCGTCACCGGCGCGCCCGACGACGTCGTCGATGTCCTCCCTCGTCCCCCGCGCGACCGTGAGCGGGGTCGGGGCCGGGTCTCCCGCCCGGAGCAGCTGCGCGCGTCCGCGGCCGGCGAGGCCGCCCGGCAGCGTCGCGGCCGCATCGGTGCCCAGCAGGAACCTGCTGTCGGCGGCATCCGCGGTGCGCAGACTGATCCGCAGCGGACAGTTGGCCATCAGCGCCTCGCGGATCACCCCGCCGGCGCGCTGCGTACCCAGCACCAGGTGCATGCCCAGCGCGCGCCCCCGAGCGGCGATGTCCACGAAGACGCGCTGCAGCTCGGGCTGGTCGGCCAGGAGCGCAGCGAACTCGTCGATCACGATCACCAGGCGCGCGAGCTCGACGCCGCCATCGGCGATGTCGCGGGCGCCTCGAGCGGCGAGCGCCGCCTCGCGCCGACGCATCTCGGCGCGCAGACTGTCGATCGCCCGGACGGCACCGCCGGCATCGAGGTCGGTGATGACCCCGGTGACGTGCGGCAGAGACCGCAGGCGGTCGAACGCGGTGCCGCCTTTGAAGTCCGCGAGCAGGAAGCACACCTGTTTTGTCGAGTACCGTGCCGCCAGTGCGAGGATCCAGCTGACCAGGAGCTCGCTCTTGCCGGTGCCGGTAACCCCGGTGACCACGGCGTGAGGGCCGTCCGCGACGAGATCCACGAGCGCCGCACCGTCGGGGCCGTACCCGAAGGCGACCGGGAGGGCACGGTCGTCGGGGCCCGCCCGATCGCCGGCGATCAGTTCCGCGAGCGCGAGCGGTGTGGCGGCCGGCTCGGGCGCAAGGGCCTCCGCCCGCGCGGCAAGGAGCGACGCGATCGCCTGCGCCTGGGCCAGCCCGACTCCCTCGACCGACACCGGCACGCGGCTGCTCCCCCATGCCAGACGCGCGTCGTCGAAACCCCGCACCTCGAGCACGGCTGCGCAGCGCGGCGGCGTGGGAGCGCCCGAGGGCACCGCAGCGATGACGATGTCGGCCTCGGCATCCCCGTCGCCGATGCCGGTGAACGCCACCGTGCGCGCGCCGGCCGAACCGCGGTGCGGGAGCCTGTCGACCCAGCTGCGCTCGCCGACGGGCGCGGCGGTGACGGACAGCTCGCGGGGAGGGCGTCCCAGGCACAGCTGCAGCACGAGCGCCCGTGCGACCGCTGCCGCGAGAGCGGGCGGACCCGTCACGCAGACACCGTCCCGCACGGGGACGGTCAGCGGCGCGCCGGCGACCGTGCGCGCCGCCTCGCGGAGAGCGTCGGCGTCGTCGCCGCCGGTGACCCGCAGCGCGCTGGGTGCGTCGCCGCTGCCGACGACGAGCTGCTCACCGCGCTCACGGACCGGCCGCCAGACGTCGCCGTCCCGGGCGAGCAGCGCCCCGACGTCCGGATGACGGCGTCGGAGCGCGGCGCGTTCGGCGTCGTGCCGAACGGCGATGCGACCCGCGACCCGATCACGATCACGCGCGTGCTCGCGCGCCGTCCGGCGTCGATGACGGCGGGCCGTTCGCGCGCCGTCGAGCACGGAGGCGACGGCGACGAGCGGCCCCAGTGCGGCGAACAGGAGTGTCAGCGGCGAGCCCGTGACCACCCACAGCACCACCGAGCCGACGATCGGGACCACCGCGGCGAGCACCGGGATCGGCGCCCGCTGCGGCGGCGGCGGGAGCGTGGGCAGGGTGATCGGGGCAGCGGAGTCGGACACCTCGCCAGCCAATCGGACCCGCGGGCGTGGTGGGG
>JAUHYM010000003.1 GCA_030426515.1 Actinomycetes bacterium | reverse complement strand
AGGTCCTGGACCGGTTCCTTACCCTCGGCGCGGACGTCGTCGCGGTCACTCTCGGTGGTGCCGGCGCGATCCTGACCACCCCCACCGTCCGGGTCCGGGTCCCCGCTCCGCCCGTGGGGGTGGTCGATACCGTCGGGGCCGGTGACACGTTCATGGCCGCGCTCATCGACGCACTCCAGGCCACCCGGACCCTGGATCTGTCCCGCGACACCCTCCACGAGGTGGGGGAATGGGCCACCCGCGCCGCAGCGATCACCGTCCAACGCCACGGCGCCAACCTCCCCACCCGACACAACCTCACCAACAACGGATGACCCGCCACACCCCCGAACAGCATGGAAGGCAGCGCCGCGCGGAGGATGATACGAAAGAGGAAACGACGATGAGAACGGAGAGGCACGTGGCTCGCAAGCAGGTCGGCATCCGCGATGTCGCCGCGGCGGCCGGTGTGTCCGTCACCACCGTCTCGCACGTCCTCAACGACACGCCGCACACCCGCACCAGCGAGCAGACCCGGCAGCGTGTGAGGGAAGCCGCCGCAGACCTCGGCTACAAGCCGAACCGGCTCGCACGAGGGCTCCGCACCCAGGCGTCCGGAATGGTCGGACTGATCACCGAGGAGATTGCCACCACCCCCCACGCCGGTCGCATCATCCAAGGCGCCCAAGAAGCGGCTGCGCAGCGCGGGCTCACCCTCGCGATCATCAACTCCGACCTGAATCCCGACCCCGACATCGACCCGCAGCTTCTGCGGGCGCTGACGGACCGCCAAGCCGACGGTTTCATCTACGCGACGGTCTACCACGACGAGGTCGTTGTTCCACCCGAGATGCACACCTCACCCGCGGTGCTCATCGGAGCACGCGACGGCGACGGCGATGTCCCCTCCGTCATACCCGACGAGAAGGCGGGTGCCGTCGCCGTCGTCGACATGCTCCGCGCCGCCGGGCACACACGCATCGCGTTCGCCGCCAGCTCCGTCGACGTCCCTGCCACACGCGGCCGCGTCGCCGGCTACCGCGAGCGCCTGGCGTCTGAGGGTATCCCCACCGAGCGGCTGATCGTCGAGTCACCAACCGAGTCCGAGGCAGCCGGCGGCTATGCCGCTGCCATGGCTCTGCTCAACGACGGAACACCCATAGACGAGCGGCCCACCGCCCTGTTCTGCTACAACGACCGCATGGCCATGGGCGCCTACCGGGCAGCAGCCGAACTCGGCCTGTCCGTACCCCGCGACCTCTCCATCGTCGGCTTCGATGACCAAGCACCCATCCCCTACAGCCTCTACCCGGAGCTGACGACCGTCGCACTGCCCCACTACGAGATGGGCGCATGGGCGGTCGAGACACTCGCCGCCCTCGTCGACGGGAAGGGGGAGCACCGCCTGCTCGGCGCCCACCCCACCCTTCTCGCATGCCCGATCGTGCACCGCGGGTCCGTCGCCTCGCCCGTCACCGCTTCGTAGCGACTACCGTCAGTCGCCGTTGGCCTCTGGCGCCCCCACCGGTTCCAACGAGTTCTGAGACAACTCTTGACGCCCAATCGTTTATCCACCATACTCATCTCAGTTGGATAAACGATTGGGCATTGCGATGGCGCAGAGCAGGGTAACGATCAAAGAGGTCGCGGCGGCCGCCGGGGTGTCGACGACGACCGTTTCTCACGTCCTCAACGATGTGCCCGGGAAGCGCATCAGTTCGGACACCCGGGCGCGCGTGTTCGCAGCCGCCGACCGGCTCGGATACGCTCCGAACGCGCTGGCTCGGTCGCTGCGCACCCAGCGGTCGAACACGATCGCGATCGTCGGTGACGAGATCGCGACGACGCCCTTCGCGGGGAAGATCATCCTTGGCGCGCAGGATGTCGCGCTGCGTCGCGACTCGGTGGTGTTCGTCGTGAACACGGGTTACCGCCGAGACGTCGAGGCGCGGGAGATCGAAGAGCTTCTCCGCCGGCAGATCGACGGCGTCCTGTACGCATCGATGTACCACCGAGAGGTCGAGCTCCCTCCCGCGCTGTCGGGTCTCCCCACTGTCGTCGTGAACGCGTCATGCACGGACGAGCGCGTGCCATGGGTCACCCCGGAGGAGGTCGCCGGCGGCGCGGATGCCGCGGCCGTGCTGCTGGATGCGGGACACCGGCGCCTGGCATTCATCAACGATGTCGATCCGGTGCCGGCCGCGATCGGTCGGGAGCGGGGATTTCTGCGTGCGATCGAGGACTTCGGGCCGGGGCAGGTGGATGTAACGGTGCTCACTGCGGAGAGCGGGCCCGAGGGGGGCTATCACGCCGGTCTTCAGGTGCTGGGGGGCGAGGGCCGGCCGACCGGTGTCTTCTGCTTCAACGATCGCATGGCCATGGGTGTGTACCGGGCCGCGTACGAATTGGGACTTCGCATTCCCACCGACGTGTCCATCGTCGGCTTCGACAACCAGGACTTCATCGCCGACGGCATCGCGCCGAGCTTGACGACGATCGAACTGCCTCACTACGAGATGGGCGCGTGGGCCGCGGACCGGCTCTTCGATCTCATCGCGGCGAATGCGCCCGAGGGCGCGGCCCCGCACACAAGACTCCGGGGGCCGGTCATTCACCGGAACTCGGTAGCACCACCCTCCCAGGCGTCGAGCCCGGGAGGGTGGCACCAACCGGCTGACAGGCGCGGCAACGCCTGATCCGTCGATGGACCGCAAGACAATCACCACCCGAACAGGAGAGATCAATGTCCCGTAAAACCGGCCGCATCGTAGCGGCCAGCCTAGCGACCTTCGCGGTCGCCACAACCGCAGCCTGCACCGCAGGCGGATCCGGTGACTCGTCAGACGGCACCCCGAGCACCATCGAACTGTGGACGCACGCGGGCGGCAACGACGTTGAACTCGGAGTCATCAACGGCATCGTCGAGGACTTCAACGGCAGCCAGGACGAGTATGTGGTGGAGGTCACCGACTTCCCCCAGGATGCGTACAACGACGCGGTCGTCGCCGCGGCGACCTCCGGCAGCCTGCCGTGCATCGTCGACATCGACGGCCCCAATGTGGCGAACTGGGCGTGGGCGGGCTACATCCAGCCCCTGGGACTTCCCGATGAGACGTACGACGGACAGCTCGAAGGCACGCTCGGGCAGATCGACGGTGAGGTCTACGCGTACGGCTTCTTCGACGTCGCTCTCGCCATGTTCAGCCGTCAGTCCACCCTGGATGCCGCGGGCGTGCGCGTCCCCACGGTCGACGACCCGTGGACGGGCGACGAGTTCAACGAAGCGCTCGCAGCGATCGACGCGCTCGACCAGTTCGACTACGCCGTCGACTTCGGAACCGGTGGCGGCGGGGAATGGATCCCCTACGCCTACTCGCCGTTGCTGCAGAGCTTCGGGGGTGACCTCATCGATCGCTCCAGCTTCGAGACCGCGGAGGGTGCGCTGAACGGCCCCGAAGCCCTCGAGTGGGCAGAGTGGTTCCGCGGCCTGGTCGACGACGGATACATGGCACAGACCTCGGGTGAGGATGCGACGGCCGACTTCGTCAACGGCACCAGCGGCATCCTCTACACCGGCAACTGGGCCGATGCGACGGTGCGTGAAGCGTTCGATGACGTGGTCGTCCTCCCGCCGCCGGACTTCGGCAATGGACCGACCATCGGTGCCGGCTCCTGGCAGTGGGGACTCACGAGCGGATGCGACGAGGTCGAAGGCGCGCAGGCGTACCTCGAGTTCGCCCACGACACCGAATACTTCGTGGAGTACGCGGAAGCGATCAGCCTGATCCCGGCGACACTCGACGCCGCCGCCGAGATCCCGGCCTTCGCCGAGGGCGGTGAGAGCCGCATCTACCTCGAGCTCGCAGACCGGTTCGCGGTGGTGCGACCCGAGACCGCGGCCTACCCGTACATCTCCTCGGTCTTCCAGAAGGCCACGCAGGACATCCTGTCCGGCGGCGACCCGCAGTCGATCCTCGACAAGGCCGTGACCGACATCGACCGCGACATCCAGCAGAACGGCGGATACACGTTCTGATCGGAACGTGACCGATCCGTGGGTGCGGCGCTGAGCCCGATCGCGCCGCACCCACGGAAGTGACAAAGGTGCACCATGACCACGTACAGAACGTTCGGCGCGAACCGCGCGAACTCCACAGAACTGCCCCCCGACCCGCCTCGACGTCGGCGATCGGCTGCCCTTCGCGGTGAGCGATCCGCGGCGGCGTGGATGATCAGCCCGGCGATCGTGTTGTTCATCGTCTTCTTGATCATCCCGATTCTGCTGGCGTTCGGTCTGGCCTTCACCGACACTCGACTCATCTCGCCGCGACCCGGCCAGTTCATCGGTCTGGACAACTTCGCGTACCTGTTCACCGACCCGGTGTTCTGGGCCTCGGTGCGCAACACGTTCTACTTCGCGATCGTCGTCGTCCCGGTCCAGGCCGGCTTCGCACTGGCGCTGGCGCTGCTGGTGAACGCGAAGGTGCGCGGGACCAACTTCTTCCGCACCGTCTACTTCCTTCCTGTCGTCACCTCGATGGTCGTCGTCTCGCTGTTGTGGCGGTTCATGTTCCAGCAGGACGGCCTCATCAACCAGGTGCTCGGCTCGATCACGTTCGGCGCGTACACCCCCATCGACTGGCTCAACGATCCCGCCTGGGCGATGCCCGCGATCATGTTCATGTCGATCTGGCAGGGCGTCGCGTTCCACATGGTCATCTGGCTGTCCGGGCTCCAGACCATTCCCGCGGAACTCTACGAAGCGTCCGAGATCGACGGCGCGAGCAAGTGGCAGCAGTTCCTCTATGTCACCTGGCCCGGGCTGCGCCCGACGGCGACGCTCATTCTCGTCACCATCACCATCGCGGCCTTCAGCCTGTTCACTCAGATCGCCGTGATGACGCAGGGTGGCCCTCTCGACAGCACCACCACCGTCGTCTATCAGGCGGTTCGCACCGGCTACCAGCAGCTGCAGACGGGGCTCGCCTCGGCGATCTCGCTGGTGTTCTTCGTGATGGTGCTGATCGTCTCGGGCATCCAGCGCTACCTGACCCGGGAAAGGAGCTGATCCCGATGTCGGAGACTCAGCGGCTCATCCTCGCCGACCCCACCCGCCCGTCACGTGCCCGCACCGGGCGTGGTCGAGCGATCGGCATCACCGTCGTGCGCAGCGCGCTGGTGCTGTTCTTCGCCCTTCCGATCGTCTTCATGGTGGTCTCTTCCTTCAAACCCGACCTGCAGATCTTCGCCGATCTGGGGTCGTGGCGCGCGTTCGCGCCGGTCGGCGATGTCTCGCTCGAGAACTACGAGGGCGTCTTCGATCGGGTGCCGTTCTGGCGGTTCCTCGCGAACTCGGTCGTCATCTCCGCGGTCACGGTGGCGCTCGGCATCCTCATCAACAGCATGGCCGCGTTCGCGCTCGCCCGGCTTCGCTGGAAGGGACGAGGATTCGTCCTCACCCTCATCCTCGCGACCCTGATCGTGCCGTTCGAGACACTCGCCCTGCCGCTGCTGTGGTGGGTGAACAAGCTGCCGTCCCTCGAAGCCGACGGGTTCAGCCTCGCCTTCACGCAGGGATGGCTGAACACCTACCAGGTGCAGATCATCCCGTTCATCGCGAACGCGTTCTCGGTCTACCTCTTCTACCAGTACTTCTCCTCCATCCCGAAGGAACTCGACGAAGCCGCCCGCGTCGACGGCGCCGGCTGGTTCGCCATCTACCGCCGCATCGTGATGCCGCTGTCCGGCCCCGCGATCGCGACGGTCGCGATCCTGACCTTCCTGCCCGCGTGGAACTCCTACCTGTGGCCGCTCATGGTCGTCCAGAGCGAGGAGCTGCGGCCCGTGATGGTCGGCCTGCAGTACTTCTTCCAGCTCAACGTGTCGTGGGGGCAGGTGATGGCGTACTCGTCGCTGATCACCATCCCCGTCGTCGCGCTCTTCATCGCATTCCAGAAATCCTTCATCAACTCGATCGCTTCCTCAGGAGTAAAAGGCTGATGCCATTCACACTTCCCGACGCCTGGACCTGGGACATGTGGTTCGCCGACGACGGCACCGACTACCACGTGTTCTACCTCAAGGCCTCCCGCGCACTGCACGACCCGAACCGCCGCCACTTCCACGTGACCGTCGGACACGCCGTCTCGCCCGACCTGCGATCGTGGCGCGAGGTGCCCGACGCGCTGATCGCGTCAGACGGGCCCGCCTTCGACGACTACACCACGTGGACGGGTTCGGTCGTCCGCGGGGACGACGGCCTCTGGCGCATGTTCTACACCGGGACCTCCCGCGCCGACGCAGGAAACGTGCAACGGGTCGGAGTGGCCACCTCCACCGACCTGTACCGCTGGGACAAGACACCCGGCGCGATCACGGAAGCGGACGCGCGCTGGTACGAGAAGTTCGAGTCCGGGGACTGGTTCGACGAAGCCTGGCGGGACCCGTGGGTCTTCCAGGCGCCCGGGCTGCCCGGGTGGCAGATGCTCGTCACCGCCCGCAGCCCGCACGGCGCCGCCGACGACCGCGGCGTCATCGGCCGGGCCACCTCCCCGGACCTGACCGAATGGACGGTCCAACCCGGCTGGTCCGATCCCGGCGCGGGGTTCGGACAGCTCGAAGTTCCCCAGATCGCCGAGATCGAGGGCCGACACGTCCTCATCTTCAGCTGCCTCACCGGTGAACTGAGCGCGTCGCGGCGGGCCGCCGGCGGCGGCGTGTGGGCGGTCCCCCTCGATCGCGCCGACGGACCATACGACGTCAGTCGTGCCGCCCGCCTCACCGACGAATCCCTCTACGCGGGACGTCTCGTGCGAGACCGCGACGGCAACTGGATGCTGTTCGCGTTCGTCCACGTCGACACCGCCGGCGAGTTCGTCGGCGCAATCTCGGACCCGATGCCGGTGTCCTGGCACCCCGACGGGCACCTTCGCGTGTCCGATGGCCGGTTCGATCACATCGACCGCAACACACCGGCGGCGTCTGCCGCGACCAACCCCAGCTGACACCCCACCGCCGTCGAAGGAGATGGACATGAGGACCAGAGGAACTCGTGGGCTCCGGCGCGTCGTCGCAGCTACACTCGCGACCGCGCTGACCGCCGCCGCGCGGGCATCACCGCCCCACTGTCGGCGACCGCCGCAGCGAACACGATCGACAATCCCAGCTTCGAGACCGGAGATCTCACGGGCTGGACCGTGCTCGAAGGTGACGCGTTCACCGCCGCGAGCGTCAGTGATGCCACCGACTGGGGGTGGGGATGCTGCTTCAACCCCGACGGCACCTATCACCTGTGGGGGGCCGCGGGCGGCGGCGATGCACCGACCGGGAAGATGCGCTCCAGCGACTTCACCCTCGGGGGCATCGGCGAGATCAGCTTCCTCATCGGTGGCGGGAACGACATCGACAACCTCTACGTCGCGCTGCGCCGCAGCAGCGATGGTACCGAGATCCGACGGGCGACCAACACCGCGTTCGCCGACTCCGAAGCGCTGACTCGAGTCGTGTGGGACGTGTCCGACGAGATCGGGGAGGACCTGTACCTCGAGGTCGTCGACAACTCCTCCGGCGGGTGGGGCCACATCAACCTCGACGACGTCCGCACCTTCACGGAGCAGTCGATCACCCAGATCGCGAACCCCAGCTTCGAAACCGGCGACCTCACCGGCTGGACGGTCATCAGCGGCGACGCCTTCAGTGACGCGCACGTGAGCGACGCGACCGACTGGGGATGGGGTGGGCCTTTCACCCAGGACGGCACCCACCACCTCTGGGGCGCAGCCGTCGGCGGCGACGGGCCCACTGGCACCCTCCGGTCCTCGACCTTCACCCTCACCGGCACCGGGACGATCGAGTTCCTCATCGGCGGCGGAAACGACATCGACAACCTGTACGTCGCCTTGCATCGCGCCGCCGACGGCGCGGAGGTGATGCGGGCGACGAACACCGACTTCGCCGACTCCGAGGCGTACTCCACGGTGCGCTGGAATGCTGCTGCGCACCTCGGTCAGGATCTCTACTTCGAGATCGTCGACACCGCGACCGGCGGCTGGGGTCACATCAACGTCGACGGGTTCGACACGAACGTCGCCGTGCTCGGCTACGAATTCGACAACGCCGGCTTCGAGACCGGCACGCTCGACGGCTGGGCTGTCGACGGCGACGCCTTCACCGCCGACCACCTCTCGCAGGAGACCACGACCCCTGCCGGCGAGCCGTTCGACGCGGAGGGCGACTTCCATCTCTGGGGTGGGGCTCTCGATCAGGATGAAGCGACCGGGACGCTCACCTCGCCGCGGTTCCTCGTCGGAGGACGCGCCGAGGTGCGACTCCTCCTCGGCGGCACCGTCGACCCGGACATCTACGCCGCCGTCCTGGCGGATGACGGTGACGAGGTCGCGCGGGTCGGCGTCCCTGAAGCCACCGACACCTACCAGCCGGTCGTCATCGACCTCAGCGAGCACCGCGGTGAGGCGGTGCGGTTGCGCCTGGTCGACGGGTCCCCCAGCGGGCATCTGAACGCAGACGCGATCCGCACCCTCGTCAACGACCCCATGACCTGGGCGTTCGACGAAGGATCAGGCGCCACCGCAGGAGGGGGCGGTGCATCTGCGGACCCGGTCGCATACGTCTTCAACGACGCGGCGTTCAAACCCGACAGCGACCCGCTCTGGACCGACGGCGTCGTGAACGGCGCGCTGCTCTTCGACGGATACTCGACCTACATCGAGCGCCCCGGCGATGCGACGCTGACGCCGAGCAGCGCGCTCAGCATCGAGGCGTGGGTCGCGCCCCGCTCGTACGAATGGGGCGACCTCGGGCAGGCGTCCGTGATCATCAACCAGCACGATCCCAGGGCGAAGACCGGATACCTGCTGGGCATGTACCGCCACGGCGCGTGGGGGCTCGAGTTCGGGGACGGGGTCAACTGGTACACGCTGCGTGCAGAAGGCGACGCCATTCTGCCCACCTACGAGTGGAGCCACGTCGCCGCCACGTACGACGCGAACACCGGGGCGATGCGCCTGTTCCTCAACGGCGAGCAGGTCGCCGAGAAGACCCTCGGCGAGAACACCCGCATCCTCGCCGCGGCCTCCCAGCCGCTGCTCATCGGCCGCCACAACAACGCCGCCGTCATCAACGGCGCATTCCACGCGAACATGTGGAACGGTGCCATCGACGAACTGACCGTCACCGACTCGGTGCTCACTGGCGACGACATCGCCGAGGCTGCGGACCGGGAGAGCGGCGTTCCCACGATCGCGCCGTCACGGGACCGCTACGACGGGGACCGCTACCGTCCGCAGTACCACTTCCTGCCGCCCGAGCACTGGATGAACGAACCGCACGCGCCGGTGTTCTAGGACGGCAAGTACCACATCTTCTACCAGCACAACCCGCAGGGACCCTACTGGCATCAGATCCACTGGGGACACGCTGTCAGCGACGACATGGTCCACTGGGAAGACCTCCCCGTCGCGATCGCCCCCACCGAGCCGGTCACCCCAGACGGTGTCTGGTCGGGCAGCGCGACACTGGACGCCGACGGCAACCCCGTGCTGTTCTACACCGCCGGGAACGACTCCACGGTCCCCAACCAGGCAACGGGCCTGGCGTGGCCCGCCGACGATACCGAGAACAGCGACCTGACGGAGTGGCTCCTGGAACCCGAACCGGTCACCACCCAGGAGCGCGACCTCGCATCGCCAGTGGGAACGCCCTGGTTCGGCCAGTTCCGAGACCCCTTCGTGTGGAAGGAGACCGCAGACGACGGGGAGCCCATCTGGTACCAGATCGTCGGGTCCGGCATTCTCGACGGAGACACCCGCATAGGGGGCACCGCACTCGTTTATAGCTCACGCGACCTGGTCAACTGGGAGTACCACAACCCGCTGTTCATCGGCGACGCCCAGAATCACCCCAAGACCGGCCAGGTGTGGGAACTGCCCGTGCTGCTGCCGGTCGGTGAGGTCGACGGCGCGCAAAAGCACGTGCTCGTCGTGAACCCGTGGTTCGAGGGATACAACGCCGACACAGCCAAGAACACCTACTACTGGGTCGGCGAATGGGACCGCGACACGCACTCGTTCGTGCCCGACCACGACGACCCGCGCATGTGGGACTACGGTGAGCACTTCACCGGGCCCTCAGGAATGGTCGATCCCGACGGCCGCACCATCCTGTTCACCATCACCCAGGACGGCCGCAGCGAGACCGACCACTACAAGGCCGGCTGGGCGCACTCCATGGGCCTGCCGGTCGTGCTCAGCCTCCTTCCCTCCGGGGACGTCGGACTCGAGCCGATCGCCGAACTCGAGTCGCTGCGGAACACGCAGATCATCGACCTCAAGAACACCTCGGTGGACAAGGCCAACACCGCACTCGCCGACGCGCAGGCCGACCTGACGGACCTGCTCGAGGTGAAGATCGAACTCCAGGCCAAGGACAAGGCTGCTCGCCTCGTTCTGGAAGTCCGTCGCAGCGATGACGGAACCGAGAAGACCGTTCTGACCGTAGACCGAGAGAAGAACACGCTCGCCGTCGATCGCAACTACTCCAGCCTCGATCCCGACACACGCAAGGGCGTCCACGAGGGCGAACTCACCGTCGGAGCCAACGGGAAGGTCGCGATGCACGTCTACGTGGATCGATCCGTGATCGAGGCGTACGTGAACAAGTCCGCGTCGCTCACCACCCGCGTCTACCCAACGCTGGCCGACGCTGTCGGACTGAAGATCGTCGGAGACTCGGCCGTGAAGGTCAAGTCGCTGCAGGTCTGGAACCTCGACGGCGCGTACGGCGAGGTCGCCCCGGCAGCCTTCGACGACGCCGCGGCCGCTGCCGGCGAGGGACTGCCCAACGGCGACTTCGCATCATGCGATCTTGCGGACTGGACCGTCATCGAGGGCACCGCGTTCAGCGACGACAACGTCACAGACTCGTACGACTGGGGGTGGGGCGGTCCGTTCCGGCAGGCCAACGCGTGGGGCGACGACGACCGCTGCCACCTCTGGGGCTTCAACGAGGCCGTCGGTGACGCCGCCGTCGGGACCCTGCGTTCAGCGACCGTCACGCTTACCGGCGACGGAGTCATCGACCTGCTCACCGCCGGCGGATACGACCCGGAGAACCTCTACGTCGCCGTGGTCCGGGCATCCGATGGAAAGCTGCTGGCGAAGGTCTCCGGCAACGAGGAGGAAGGGCTCCGCGCCCAATACCAGCGGCGGTACATCGACGTCTCCGACCACGTCGGTGAGCAGATCTACATCGACATCGTCGATCGGGCCACCGGAGGCTGGGGGCACATCAGCGTCGACGACATCAACGTGCCCACCCCGTGACCGTCTCATACGACCAGCCTGCGAGAGGAGCGCGGTCTCTGACATGACCCAGCTACAGGAGTCGGACGTGCTGGTGATCGGTGAAGCTCTCATCGACATCACCGAGAACGGCGCCGGCAGCACCGAACACGTCGGCGGCAGCCCCGCGAACGTCGCACTCGGACTGGGCCGGCGAGGCGTGTCGGTCAGTCTGCTGACACACCTCGCCGATGACCCGCGCGGGTGGGCGGTGGCTCGCCACCTGTCGGCCTCCCAGGTGACGGTGCTCCCCGAATCGTGGACAGCCGAACGGACATCCACCGCCAGGGCGAGCATAGGAGCCGACGGACAGGCCTCCTACGCCTTCGATCTCTCCTGGGACGTCGCAGTCCCCGACGGCAGCGCGGCGCCGGTACTGCACGTGGGGTCGATCGCCGCGTTCCTCGAACCCGGAGCCACCGCGGTGCGCCAGATCCTCACGCGCGGGGCGAAGGAGGTCACGTTCGACCCGAACATCCGATCCAGCATCATCGGATCACGCGACAAGTCCTTCTCCGCGTTCGAAGAGACCGCGCGGCTGGCCACCGTCGTCAAGATGAGTGACGAGGACGCCGAATGGCTCTACCCCGGAATGGCGCCCGACCAGGTGCTCGACACGGTCCTGGGTCTCGGACCCCGGCTCGCTGCAATCACCCTGGGCTCGCGCGGCGCGATCGTGGTCAACCCCGACTACCGAATCTGGATTCGCCCTGTGTCCGTGCCGTCGTCGACACCATCGGGGCAGGAGATACCTTCATGAGCTCCCTGGTGCACGCCGTTCTCGACAGAGGCAGCACCGGACTCGACCGTCGTGCACTCGAAGAGATCGGTCGAGATGCAGTCGCAGCTGCGGCAATCACGGTGTCCCGCGCGGGCGCAGACCTCCCCTGGGCATCGGAACTGGGTCCCCCGCACCGGGATCGGTCGACGCTCTGACCTCCGTCGGTTAGCGATTCGACAACGCTCACCCTCGAAGAGGTCGAGAGGTCCGGCTGCCACCAGTAAGAACAACTCTCCGGACATCTCGGGGCGAGTCAGAGCGCAGCGACTGAAGTGGCCGTGGGCGAAGGCCGGTCGCGACAACCTGCGTTCGGCTGACCGGCATCGTGACGGTGTGCCAGCGCCTTGCCGCACGATATCGCGCGCGAACTGTGCGCGAACCGAGGTGGGTTGTGGATGCTGTGTATGAAGTGTTCCGCCGTGTCGGGAGTCGCGGAAAGTCGGCGCTGATGGGCAATCCAAGGCCCTGCTAAGGTGGAGTCCTCGCAAGGGGACCGAGGGTTCAAATCCCTCCGTCTCCGCCAAAAATCCCTGGTCAGCCAGGGATTTTGCGTTTGCGCTGATGACGCTCGAGATGCCCGATTTGGCGACTTGGGGTCCCCCAAGGGTCCCCGAGTGGGGACCCCCAGGGGACCCTTGCAGCCGACATGGACGGCGGTTTCGGGAGAGCTGCACCCTCATTCGGCGCGGAATTCCGCGGGTTCCCGGTCGCCGTGATCGCCGGAGGGCGCCACCCCTCACAGGTGATGCACTGCGGGCCGCGTGGCGACTCGCGTCGGCGCTTGATCTGCAGAGCGGGCGCGCGGCGCCGGTACGGTCGGGGAGTGGGCGTTCCCGACCGGATCCAGGAAGTGCGCGAGCGCATCCGCGCGTTGGAGCAGGACCTGTCCGACGCACGGCAAGAGTTGGCCGCGCTTCAAGCGGAATCGCGCGGGCGCCCGGAAGTGACGGCCCCGATGGTGCCTGTGGTCACGGCTGCGTCCTCGACGGCGGACAAGCTCGCCCTGTTCCGTTCGCGGTTCGCGGGCCGTGATGATGTCTACGCACTGCCGTGGGTGAGTCGACGCACGGGGAAGAAGGGGTGGAGCCCGGCGGCGCGGGGCGGGTTCTTCAGTGACCACACCAGGGACGCGGATCTGCTGCCGTTGACTGACTCGGTCATCGAACGCCACCTCCGTGGCGATCCGGCCGGTGGGCGGGACTTCCATGTCGGTCTGTATCCGATGCTGCGCGAGGACCGGTGCAAGGTGCTGGCGTGCGACTTCGATGACGGTGAATGGCGGTCGGACGCTGCTGCCTTCGTCGCCGCCTGTGAGGACATGGGTGTTCCGGCGCTCGCGGAGATCTCCCGGTCGGGTGAGGGCGCTCACGTGTGGATCTTCTTCGAGGAGGCGTTGCCCGCGGCGACGGCGCGTTCGATGGGTGCGGCGCTCCTTCGCCGGGCGATGTCAGGGCGGGCGTCGATGAACATGTCGAGCTATGACAGGTTCTTTCCGTCGCAGGACACGCTTCCCTCGCGCTCGCCGGGCAGATTCCGGTTGGGGAACCTCATCGCGCTCCCGTTGCAGGGCGATTGTCGGCGGCGGGGCACGTCGGTGTTCGCTGATCCGGTGACCTGGGAGCCGTTCGAGGATCAGTTCGCGGCACTGTCCGCAACCGCACCTGTGCCGGTCGAGCGCGCTGTCGAACTGGCCGGCAGTTCTGGCCGGCCGAATGCGGGCCCGAGGGAAGTGCTGCCGCGACGACCGCGCCGCGCGGCGATCAAGGCTGAAGCCGCGATGGTCGCAGGTCGCCGGATCTCGCTCACGCGGGGCGCGATGATCCGCATCCCCAGCGCAGACTTGCGGGGTGCTGTGATGACCGAGGTCAAGCACGTGGCTTCCGTCGCCAATCCCGAGTACTACCGCAGACAGGCGCAGAGATTCAGCACCTTCGGTGTTCCGCGTCTGGTCACCTGCTTCGAGCATGACGAGACCGAGCTGCGTATCCCGCGTGGGCTACTCGACGAAGCCACCGGGCTCCTGGCCGACGCCGGCTTCACGGTGGACGTGCGCGACGAGTTCCCAGCTGTTGGCCTGGTCGATGTGGCGTTTGCGGGGGAGCTGCGGCCCGAGCAGGCCGCTGCGGTCGAAGAGCTGCTTCGGCATGAGACAGGGGTACTCGTCGCGCCACCTGGTGCGGGTAAGACCGTGATCGCTTGCGCTCTCATCGCGGAGAGACACGTCCCCACGGCGATCCTGGTGAACAGGGCTGATCTGCTCCAGCAGTGGCGCGCGCGCCTCACAGAGTTCCTCTCCATCACCGACAAGCAGATCGGGCAGGTGGGCGGTGGCCGCCGAAAGAGACGCGGAATCGTCGACCTAATCATGATGCAGTCCATCGCGCACCGTGCCGGCGACCCCTCTGTGCTTGAAGAGTACGGCCAGGTCATCGTCGACGAATGCCACGCGATCGCGGCCCCAGCCGTCGAAGCGGCCATACGGGAGGTCGGTGTCCGCCATTGGGTCGGGTTGACTGCGACCCCGTACCGCGCAGATCAGATGGACGGACTGATCACCATGCAGGCCGGCCCCATCCGCCACACGATCGCGCCACGCGAAGCGCAAGAACGACGCTTCCTCATACACGAGACCGCGTTCACCACAGCAGAATCCGGAGAAGGTGGCCCATCCATGCAGGCGATCTACTCGGAGCTGGCCGCGGACGAAGCACGAAACGCGCAAGTCGTCACGGAGATCGAACGGGCCGCAGAGCAAGGCCGACGCTCGCTCGTACTGACCAACAGGCTCGACCATCTCGAGGCACTCGCGACCGCTACCGAAGCTTGCACAACAGTTCCAGTGATCCGCCTCCATGGGCGCCTACCCGGTCCAGAGCGGCGAGCAGTACGCGAACGACTGAGCGCGTTGGACGCTGCCCGCGAGTCCTTCGTCCTGATAGCGATAGACAAGGTCGCCGGCGAAGGCATCGACCTCCCTTCCCTCAACACCCTCTTCCTGGCGGTACCGGTGTCATTCAAGGGTCGGATCATCCAGCAGATCGGTCGCGTCACGCGTGGGAGCGACTCACCCGACCTGCCGACCGTTCACGACTTCCGGGACGTGGCCGTGCCCGTGTTGGAGCGCATGCACAACCGGCGCCGACGCGTCGTTGCCAAGGAAGGCTTCTCGATCTCGACCGAACGCGGGTGACGGCGCCGTGCGGTGTACGTCGAAACCAATCGAGTTGACAGCCGTTGATGTGGCCGACCTATACTTGATCCATTGCTCCCCGCCGTCTCCGGATTGGCGGGGATTTTTCTACCCCGGGGAAAGCCATCGTGCTGCGTGCGTCCGTCGTGATCGACTACCAGAACGTTCATCTCACCGCGAAGGACGTCTTCAACCCGAGAGGTGACAAGCACGAGTCACTGATCCACCCGATGCAGTTCGCCAAGCGCGCGATCGTCGAGCGCAACGAGCGGCAACGCGAGGGCTTCCCACTCGCGGAGTGCAATCGTGTTCTCGTCTACCGGGGGCTCCCTCATGTCAACTACGACTGGGAGCAGAATCGACGCTGCCTTGAGCAGGCGACGGAGTGGCGTGCGGCCGGCGCGATCGTCGAGCTGCGCGATCTGAAGTACCGGTTCCGGTACTCCGCGGGAAAGCCTGTGCTCGACATCAATGGGCGGAAGATCCCGACCGGACGCCCGGAAGAGAAGGGGATCGACGTTCTCGTCGCTCTCGCCTGCGTGCGCGAGGCCGCCAGGTCGGACATCGACCTCGTCATCCTCGCGTCCCGAGACACCGACCTCGTTCCCGTTCTGGACGAGCTGCACGACTTCCACGGCGCGGAGCCGTCGCGATATGCCGGCATCGAGACTGCATCATGGTTCAACCCCCGATGGGAACAGGAAGGCACCCGCACCTACGGGAATCTGCGCCCGACGTCGCCTCGTCGAATCTGGAACACCAACCTCGACCGAGCCTGCTACGAAGCATCTCTTGACCGACGCGACTATCGCTGAAGGCGGCTGCTGCCAGTTGGCTTGACGGGTCCGGGTCGCCGCGCCGACAGAAGATCGTCACCGAGCGGATCCGAATTGCGAGAGGGGGTCCCCCAGGGGTCCCCGAGCATCCCGTGAGTGCCGAGCACGGCGAGTCTGCCGAGGATAGAGTGCGACACGAGCGGACTCCGTCGCCCCCCAAAACAGCCAGATCAACGCCGAAATCCGCGGAATCTCGCGGCAGAACAGCGGGCGGGCTCGTGGACCCGATTTGGCTCATTTCACCCTGCTAAGGTGGAGTCCCCTCACGGGGACCGAGGGTTCAAATCCCTCCGTCTCCGCTCTTTAAATCCCTGGTCAGTCAGGGATTTTTTCTTTGCCCGAGTGGGTGCTGCGAGCGCGCTGTCGGCCGATTCTTCGTTCCAGGTGACCCCGCGGGGGTCACCTGGGGGCCACCTGAGCCCTTCACTCCCGTCGGGCGCTGATGTGGCGCACCCTACTCCTGGCCCGAGGTCCTTGTGTTTCCGCGGCGCGGGGTGCTGAAGGGTGCACCACCCCGCAAAGGTGTTGTCCCTGTGAACCCCCTAGCGTCGCGTTCGGGGGTGCACGACTCGGACGAGTTCACCGCCGACGATGCCGGCATCGCGCGCCGAGCCCTGTTAAGGGACGCGGAGTTCGCGTATGGGTTCGCGGTGGCTGGCGATGATGGCGGGGGCGAGGGCGGCGACGAGCGCGGTGGTGAGGGCGAGGATGCCGAGCGCGGCTGTGAACCCGGCGCCGGGGAGCGGGTCTGCGGAGGTGAGCAGGATGGCGGTGGACGCGATGGTGCCGGTGAGGATGCCGATGGTGGCGAGGATGCTGGTCTGGGCTAGGAGGAGCGCGACGATCAGGGTGCGTGTGGCGCCGAGTGCGCGTCGGCGGCCGTGGTCCTTGCGGCGCATGAGCACGAGTCCGGTGAGGAGGATGGCGACCAGGGTGCCGGTGAGTGCGAGGACGGCGAGCACGAGTCCGCGGGAGAAGCTGCCGAGTTTGGCCTGGATGAGCGCGCGGAGTTGGGCGAGGGTCTCGCTGGTGTGCACGGTGATCTTGGTGGCGTCGGTGGGGGCGAGGACGGACAGGACGGCGTCGCTGACAGGGGCGACGAGGTCGGGGCGGTCGGCGATCACGATGAGGATCGCGACGGGTTCGGTACCGGTGGCGGTGGGGCGGGGGATGAGGGTGACGGGTTGCAGGCCGGTGAGGAAGTCGGGCACGTCGAGCGACCCGGCGACGGTGTATGAGGGGCCGGTGGTGAGGGTGATCGATCCGGTCGCGTCGGGGAGTCCGAGCTGCGCGGCGGAGATCGGGGATGCGTATGCCTCTTCGCCCGGGAGCGGGCTCTGGGCGGAGATGCCGAGCCGGTCGAGGTGATGCCCGTACGCGTACCGGACGGGCACACGGGCACCGTCGGGGATGAGGGTGTTGGTGGCGTCGGTAGCGGCGGAGAACGCGCCGACCCATTCGATCCCGTCGATGTGCGCGACGCGGTCGAGGACATCGACGGTGAGCCCGGCGGCTTGTTCGGCGCGGATGGTGATGGAGCGGGTCCCGGCGGTGTCGATGGAGCCGAGGACCTGTTGTTCGGCGCCGACGGTGCGGCCGGTGGTGAGCATGACGGTCAGGACCATCCCGCTGATCATGAGGATCGTCAACACTGACGCGACCGGTTGTGACCGGGCGGTCGCGGCGGCTTCGCGCAGCAGTGCGGCCAGGCCGGTCATAGCCGGATCTCGGTGTCGCAGGCGGCGGCGACCTCGGGGGAGTGAGTGACGACGATCACCGCCGCGCCGGTGCGGGCGTGGTCGCGCAGCGCCTCGACGACCAGGGTTGCGGTGGCGGGGTCGAGGTTGCCGGTGGGTTCGTCGGCGAGCAGCACGCCCGGGTCGATGAGCAGCGCACGGCACAACGCGATCCGTTGCGCCTGGCCGCCGGAGACCTGCCCCGGTCGGCGGTGCCCGGGCACGTCGACGTCGAACCGGTCCAGCAGCTCCAGCGCGCGCGGCGTCACGTCACGGCGATGGAGACCGGCGTACAGGGCGGTCTCGGTCACGTTGTCGAGCACGGTGCGGGTGTGATCCAGCGCAGCGTCCTGGAACACGAACCCGAACCGGGTGGCCCGCAACCGTGCCCGGTCCGCGTCCCGCAGCCCCGACACCGGGGTGCCGTCGACGAGGATCTCCCCACCGGTGGGGTGCAGCATCAGCCCGAGCAGATACAGCAGTGTCGATTTGCCGCGCCCTGACGGGCCGGTCAGCGCGGTCATCGACCCTATGGGGAACACGGCCGACCAGCGGTTCAGAACCGGGCGGCCAAGCACGTACTCGAACACCACGTCCCGCGCCTCCACCCGCGCGGACATTGCCGGTCTCGAGTCGGTGAGGATGCTGTCGACCGTAGCGTGGGCGGTCATCCGGCGTCCTCGACGGCGGGCACCCGCACCGATGTGCCCTGCTCGACACCCTCGATCACCGACATCCCCCGGGCCGAGGACACCACGCTCACCGGGACCCGCACCCCGGCCTCGTTGACGACCGCGATCTGCCCGGCCGCGTCGGTGACCAGCGCCGCCGACGGCACCACCAGCCCCTCCACCGTCGGCACGGTCACGATCAGCGATGACAGCCTCGCCTCCCCCGTCACCGGCACCAGCCCGCACTCGTCGCCGCACACGGTGCCGCCATCGGCGCCGGTCAACCCGATGATCACGGTCTGGGTCATCTCGTCCACCGTCTGATCGGTGGTCACCGCGTCCCACACCGTGCCGTCCGGCGCGGTCATCTGCACGGGGGTGCCCGTCGGGATCATCGCCGCCTGCGCATCCGTGACCGGGATCGTGAACACCGGCGCCGCCGGCAACCCCCGCACCACCTCTTCACCCCCGGTCACGGTCTTCCCCCGCGCGATCACGTCGGTGTCCAGCGACACCCGGGTCGGCAGCGACGGCACAAAGATCACGTCCCCCAGATCCACCACCCCGGTCTGCGGCACCCCGGACTCCTTCTGCCACGCCCGGATCGCGGCGGTCGTCCCCGCTCCCGCGTTGCCGTCGGCGGGACCGGGGTCGTAGCCCAGCGCCGCCAACATCCGCTGCACTTGCGCGACATCCGACCCCCGGGTGTCCCGCCCGATCGGGCGGAACGCGGGCACCGCGCCTTCCGCGATCACGACCGGGCGCAGATCCACCGTGTACAACACGTCACCGGCACGCACCTCGTCACCGGCCGACACGCAAACCCCCGTCACAACACCGGCCCCGCCATTGACCCCCACCGGAGTCGGTTCCCACACCGCCACCGTGTTCAACGACAGACTCGACCCGACCTCGCCCGGCGCCACCGCGACCGTCGCATACCCAGCCGCCTCCAACGGATCCTCCGCCGGACGCAGCACCGTCAGCACCGCCCACACCACCGCAACCACGGCAACCGACACCGCGAGAACCGCGACGACCCACGCCACCGTCGACCGTCGGGGCTGCGCCGCAGCCTCCCGCGCGGTCGGAGCGCTGGCATTCGCATCGGCCACGACGAGCGCCTCCGCGTCACGACGGGTCTGGGTTTGGCTCATCCGATCCTCTCGACCTTCACGCTCTGGCTACCGCCACAACTCAATGTGCAGGATCCGGTGGTGTACCGGCCCCAGAGATGCCTCACCAGTGAAGTGACCGATGCTGCACATTCCTTACACGCGCTCGTCGGGTCGACGAACAAAACCTCCCGTCGCTGTCGTCGCGAGACCGCGGCCTCGACGTGATGCCTGGCTGCTACGCGGCACGAGATCTTGCGTGTAAGGTTTCCCGCCGAGCGGCAACCTTCACAGTGAGGGCTGTCGCCAGGGAGGTGCGATTCGTGTCGAGGCAACAGATGTTCGTCTTCGCGTTCGACACGCATTGGGTGACAGTCCTCGCCTTCGTCCGCCGACGCGTTCGTGACGGCGCGGAAGCCGAAGACCTCGCCGCGGAGGTGTTCCGGATCGCGTGGGAGAAGTTCGAGTCTGCCGTTCCACTGACCAGGGCGTGGCTGTTCGGGATCGCGACGAACGTGATCCGCACCCACCACCGCGGGCAGGGCCGACGGGCGCGAGCAGAGGTGGCGCTGACGCGTCTTCTCGAGGAGCCACCGGAAGGAGTCAGCCGGGAAGCGCTGATGGACCTCGAGGCGGGGATGAGGAAGCTCGGATCGCGGGAGCGCGAGATGCTGATGCTGACCTACTGGGATGGCCTGTCGGCGGAGGAGATCGCGGAGGTGATCGGATCCACGCCCGGCGCGGTGTGGACCGCACTGACTCGGGCACGGTCCAAGCTGCGGGGGCTGCTTGCCGAGCCCGCGCGACACCAGACGGCTGCGGGGAGGGCTCGATGAGTACTTCGGAACTGGATGACGATCTCGGCCGGTTGTTGCGCGCAGCGAACCCGGTGCCGGTCGATCCCGACGAACGCCCCTCGCTGCGAGCGCTCGGCATCCGCGACCGCATAGTCGCGGCGGGGCCGGTACACGCCGCGGTCCCCGTGGGGAACAGCCGGCGTCTCCGCCGCCGATGGGCAGCGGTTGTGGTGCCGATGTTCGCCGTAGCAGCCGCCATCGTGGCCGTTGTGCTCGCGATCGTCCCCGTCCCCCAGGCCGCCGTCGCGGTGACCCCGAGACCGCTGGAGTTCACCCCCATCGGCCAGCCGATCGGAGCAATCGTGACGGACGCGCAATCCACGCTGGGTGCCGGAGGTGGACCCGCCGAACCGGTCCGAGAGGTGGTCACTGTCGGCTGGTACTACCAAGTCGATGATCTCGATACCGACGCCCCCTCCCAAGTGATCAGCCCCCAGGTCACCACGCTCACGTGGGCCGAGGACCTCTCCGGTTCCACTCGGACGGTCGCCGGGACGCCGTACTGGGCAGACGGTGCCACTGATCCCGTGCCGCAAGCAGTGGCGCCACCGGGCACCCTGATTTGGGAGATGACGTTCGCGGCGGGCGAGTTCCAGGTGTGGACCGTCGACCCGCCGGGCGACACCGTGGAGGCCATGCGTGCCACACTCGCAGAGAATGGCCTGGCCGAGCCGGCGTCCGCGTTCGACGTGCTTGACAGCATCGAGACGCTGATGCAGACCTGGACTCTCACCAACGCTCAGCATGCGGCGCTGCTCCAGATCGTCGCAGACACCCCTGGCATTGACGTCCTCGGCGCCACGACCGACCGGGCCGGGCGCCCGGTCATCGGCATATCCGCGACCAACCCGCGCGGCCCTTCCGAACTGCACCTGTTCATCTCCCGCGACACCGGACGCATCGTCGGATCCGAGACGTACACGACCGCGGCCGACGGACCCTTCCCCGCCGACGCCATCATCTCCTACTCCATGCGCGACCCCGGAAGCCGATGAAAGGAAGCCCTACGACATGAAGTTCCGCACGCTCGCCGTCACCCTGCTCACTTGCGCTGCGCTCACGATTGGCGCCGCGATGCCCGCGCACGCTGATGATGATGATGATGATGTGCATCCGCAGCTCGCCGCCGTGTTGCAAGAAGTTCCAGGCGGCGAGGTAGAGGGCTATTACGAGGCCTACTGGCCCGAGCTCGAGATGACAATGCTTGTCGTCAATCCCCTTGCCCGATCCGTGGGAAGTTGCGGCACGGGCCTGATCTGCGCGTACACGGGGCGGGCCTGACTGGATCGAAGCTGTCGTGGGGCGGGTGCAGCACCAATAGTGTTCCAAGCAGCTTCACCGTGAGGTCAATGGCCAACGCGCGCACCGCCAGCAGCATCGCTCAGGCCCGAAACGGCACCACCATCCTCGCATCGGCAGGAAGTGGTTCCTGGACCAATCTGGGTGGCGCAACCACCAACATCCGTTGTCTCAGTTAGGCCCCCCGGCACTCCACTTGCAGTCCGCCTCCGCTTGTCTGTGACAGCTTGCCTCTCCCACTCCGGCCGCGCCGTGCACCGGGTCTACTCGACGCAGTCGCAGGAAGCGTTCCTGGAGGGACACATCGCCGCGTTCGAAGGACTCGGCGGGGTGCCGGGGCTGCAGATCAAGGACGACAACCTCACCGCCGCGGTCAAGCGGGTGCTCATCGGTGAAGGGCGGGGGCGGGTGGAGAGCGACCGGTGGGTGCTGTTCTGCTCCCACTATGGCTTCGACCCGCTTTACTGCCTTCGGGCGCTGGTATTGCATCCGCGGGTGGATCGGTCGAGCATGATCACGGCGCGGATGGCGCGCTACTCGGTCCCCGCCCGGCTGATCGGTCGGCAGGTGCGGGTCTCGCTGCGCGCGTCCGAGCTGGTCGTGTTCGACGGGCGTGCTCCGGTCACCCGGCATGAATGGGTCATCGCCCGCGGCGGTGAGTCGATCCAGCTGGATCACTACCTTGAGGTCCTCCGCCACAAACCCGGCGCACTCAAAGGATCGACGGCGTTGGCAGCCGCCCGAGATGCCGGCGAGTTCACGGCCGCGCATGAGGCGTTCTGGGTCGAGTCTCGGAAGGTCAACGGCGACAGTGCTGGCACCCGGGAGCCGATCGGCGTGCTGTCCTGCACCGCACCATGACCACCGCGGCCGTCACCGCCGCGGTCCGTGCCGCACTCACCGTCGGCGCCGTCACCATCGAAGCATGCCTGGCAGCCGGCGCGAGTAGGTCCGGACTAGGCCGTCAACCTGCTGCCGAAGATCGCGGGGACGAGCGACGGGATGTCAGTCTCACGCAACGGCGGCTGCGGGACCCCGACGCCGTAATAGCCGGCCTGCCTCCCGACCATCGCCCCCTGCCGGACCTGGACCGATACGACGAACTCCTGCACCGCCGAGGCACGCCGGCTCGGCAACCTGAAGGGACGAACGCATGAGCCCGACAGTGACCAGCATCACCACCACGCTGCGCCGGCAACGCGGGATGACCCCGGAAGCGGCGGCCGCGGCTGTCGAACATGCCTGCCGCCGGCTTCGGCTTCCCACCGTCCGGCCGGTCCTTGAGGAAGCGACCCGCGCGGCGGAGCAGGTCCAGCTCACCTACCAGGGGCTCCTCGCGGAGCTGCTGCTCGCCGAATGCGATGACCGGGACCGACGGTCCACCATCCGCCGCGTCGCGGGTGCCGGGTTCCCGCGGCAGAAGTGGTTGGGCGACTTCGCCTACGACCAGAACCCGAACGTGAACCCCGCCACCGTCCACACCCTCGCCACCGGGGACTGGATCCGTCGCGACGACCCGCTCTGCCTGATCGGTGACTCCGGCACCGGTAAGAGCCACCTCCTCATCGGGCTCGGCACCGCCGCGGCGGAGAACGGGTTCCTGGTGAAGTTCACCCTCGCCACCAAACTTGTCAACGAGCTCGTCGAAGCCGCCGACGAGAAGCATCTCGCCCGCACCATCGCCCGCTACGGCCGCGTCGACCTGCTCTGCATCAACGAGCTCGGCTACATGGAACTCGAGCGCCCCGGCGCCGAACTGCCGTTCCAAGTCCTCACCGAACGGGAGGAGAAGGCCTCCGTCGCGATCGCGTCGAACGAGTCGTTCTCCGGATGGACGAAGACCTTCACCGACCCGCGCCTCTGCGCCGCGATCGTCGACCGGCTCACCTTCCACGGCACCATCATCGAAACCGGAACAACCAGCTACCGCCTCGGACACACCCGAACGCCGCCGACTGCATAGCCGCCGACCGATAGGCCCGTGTGCTCGGGGTCGAGGGGATATGTCAGTTCGCATCCGCTGCGAAGATGTCGTTCCTTGAGTGGTGGCCCTGCCTCATCGCGAACGCGCATTCAAATGCGGTGTCCTGTCGCCCGTGAGTTCGGACGACAGGACAGCGATTGTTCCCAGCGACTATGTCGATGGGGGTGCCCCGTGGACCTCCCGGCCGGTGGGGCCGACGTGGAGGCATGCGCTAAACACGCACCCACCCAGTGCTCGGCTCGTGTCCTTCGTAGCCGAGCACAAAAAGATGCACTTCGTAGTCTTCTCCGAGTTCAGCGGCAAGCTCGGCTGCTAGGGCGCGGCCACGACTGTCGTGCTGTTCTCGCTCGGCGTCGTTGCGCAGCGATCCATCGTCGTCGACGGATGCCTTGTAGGCCTTGTTCCAGGCGATCAGACGGTCCCGAAGGTGCTCGCTGATAGGCATCGAATCCGGATCATCGAACACGGGCGCCGGAAACCAGACGGGCATCGTCTGGCCGAGGTCTGCAACCACCTCTACTCGCTCGGGCATTGTCACACGCTATTGCAGTTCGTCGACGTCGTCGGGATCGAAGTGATGACCCGCAAGTTGTTGGTCGAGACCGCAACCGTGGGCCAGAAGGTGAACAGGAACGTTCCCTGACGGTCGTACATCATGATCGGCGCAGAGACGCATCGCTTGTTCGTCCCGTCCGGAACGTCCGTCATCGACCAACCAAGGATCGTCTCGTTGGACCAGCTCATGAGGTCATCCCAGTTACCGCCGCCACCAGCAGCATTGATGCGGTCCTGCCATTGCGACTGGTGTTCAGCCTGGATGTGCTTCCACCCATGACCCGTGCTGTACCCGCACTGGAGTTCGATGATCATCGGACCGCTGGGGGCGTAGTACTGGTACGACACGATTGGGAAGTCTTCGTCGTTGAACGAAAAGCAAGCAGCCACGTGACCGGGTCGTCGATGAGCATCGGGCTCACCGTGCCGGGCTCAGGATCGGGCGCGGGCTCATCCCACAAGCCACGTGCGTTGGGGTCGAACACTTCCCCGTCCGGCCCAACCGCATACCAGCCCGCCTCTTCGTTGTCACCATCGTCGGCGAGTGCTGCCGTCGGCGCCGCAATGCCCAGCGAGACCGCCGTCGCACACGCTACCGACGCCGCGATGACGCGCCTGCGCAATTGTCTCCCAGATTCCGACATAGCTCGCATGCATCCGCTCCTGTTCTCTCATCCCACGACCTAATTCGCACTGATCAAGAGAACAATCTCATGAGAGTTGAGGGCGACGTTGTCCCCTCTTCGGCGGACAAGTTCGCGTCTTCATGTCTCGCTCCTCAGGAATTCACGAGCCGACTTCAGTCGCCGCTCCCGTTGTAGGCCTTGTGGTTGCCGTTCCAGGTTCCACCCCTGAGTCAAGGCGAACGCAGTAGGCCTTCAGTGCGCTGTAAGGATTCGACTGTGACGGCGATCTACAAGTGAGGGACGCAAACGGGCAGCCGCCCGGCAGCGACCGAACAAGGGAGTTGACCGTGAAGAAAAACAGCCGGCGCTGGCCGGGATTGGGTAAGAAGGCCATCGCCATCGGGATCGTCGCTGGATTCCTGTCCATCGGCAGCGCAACCGCGGCGTACGCCGACGATTTCTGGAGCGCAACGAAGACCTGCGTGTCGCCCGCATTGTCTGGCCAACTGAACAGCAGCACATCAGGGTTTACCGAGCACCGGCGCAGCGGGAGCCTCGTTGCTACCTTCTCAGGCGGTAACCGGCACAGCACACACCCGCTGGGAACGTACAACTTCGCCATCACCGCGCCGACCATCTACGGACAGTCCTGGTCGTGCCCCGGGGCGTAGTCGACCGCGCGCGCCGCGGGGGAGTTGGGGGGGAACGCGTGACGTCGCGGCCCAGAGTTCTCGCTCGCTGGGCAGTCGTCGGGACTGTGGTGGCGGCTGTCGGGTTGACCGGGTGCACACCCGGTCAGCCCGACCCCACCGCGAATGCGCCGTTGGTTGACGGTTCGGTCGCGGAGACCGAGCTCTACCGTCAGACCATCGACGAGAGGTGGGACGCGGTGGCCGCACGTTTCCCCGGTGCAAAGCGGCCAGAAACCGGCATCGTGCGATACGTCGAGTTGGACGAGTACTTTCCGACGCTTGCGAGCTGCATGACCGAGGGTGGGTTCCCCGCTGAGGCGGTCGCGGAAGGGACGGTGTTCGGCGACTTCCCTGCCGAGCAAGCCGAGGCGCATGAGCTGAGGTACTACACGTGCCTGGCGTCGTACCCCGCGTATGACAGGTACTACCTTCCGTTCACCAAGGATCAGCTCAGACGGGTGTACGTGTATTACGTGGAAGAGGCGACACCGTGTCTCGAGGCGCTCGGGTACGCGATTGATCCGCCGCCCTCGGAGCAAGTGTTCGTCGACACGTACTACTCGCCCGCAGGGGCGTGGAGTCCCTACAGCTCAGCGATCGAGCAAGCGGATACGGCTGGCGAAGACTGGTACGACGTCCTCGCGGTATGCCCGCAGACCCCCAACAAGCTCTGGGATTGACTAGCGGGACGGTGTGCAACATTGCCGACGACAGGATCGCCGCATCGGAGATGCCCGAGGTGTGGCAGAGCGTCGCGTTCCTGCCGGTACGTTCGACGTGATTGCCCGCGCGACAGTTGAGCTCGATGAGTTGGGGTGGCATCTGCCTGCTCGCGACTTCATCCCGGCATCTCATCGCGACCTGCCGATGCTGCGCGTTTATCTGCCCTTCGTCGACACGGACGGAAGCGAGGGCTGGAGTCGTGCAGGGGAGAGCTCGACGCACTGACCGCGGCCGCGTTGCGTGACGCGATCGGCAACCTCGGACTTCGCTGCCTGCGGTGGGTGGGATACGGCGAGGTGCCTGCCGAGCCGACGGTCCGCGTGCACGGGGAGGACTACTTCCCCGCCGACCTCGTTCGCGGCGATCTGGAAGCCGGGCGACGGGTGCCGGAGCTCGCGTGGGACGTCGAGACCCGATTCGCGTGGGGCGCCCGCCTGTACCCTGACTCGCTCATCGTCGCCGCAGAGCTGCCGATCTACCGGCAACTCCACAACGATCCCCGATTGGACACAGTGTCCGTCCGGCCGGATGACGTCCTGCCCGGAAGCGCCGGCGACTGAGCCTCGACAGGCAGATTCCGTCGCGCCTCGTTCTGCGCTGAAGTGCTCGGCGTCCTGCGTTCGCGTGCGTTGAGGGCTATGTGGCTTCGTCAGGCCAGATGGCGCGGATGATGCGGAGGGTGTCGTCGAGGAGGTTTCGTGAGGCTGAGTCACGACGGCATCCCTGTCGCGGCCCGGGCCTCCAGACTCGGCGACGCGCCTCCTGGCCATGCTAGGACAGGGCAGTGGTGGGGACGAAGGCGGCGAGTGCGGTGATGTCTCTCTCTTGGTCGTACTCCCGCAGGAGTGCGATGTACTGTGTCTTGTCGATGCGCCAGTCGTAGGTCTGGAGAGGTTCGGCTTCTTGCGTGGCGAGGAAGGTGAGGTCGGCGAGGAGGCGTGTTGTGCGTCCGTTCCCGTCGATGAATGGGTGGATCCTGACGGTTTCGGCGTGGACGACGATGCCCAGTTGTCGTGCGTTCCAGTCCGAGGTGTGTGTCCATCGGTAGCGGATCGTGTCGAGCGACTCACGTAGCTGCGTGGAGAGCTGAGTGGGGGCGACGCCGATGTTCAGTTCTCGGGTTCGAAATCGTCCTGCCCATGTCCAGATGTCACCGTAGAGCGCGGCGTGAAGACTCCGCAGGTATCGGTCGGTGAGAAGGTCATCGAGGGTCAGGTCGCCCTCGATGACCGCGTTGAGTTCACGTTCGGAGACGTCCGAGAGCACTGCTTGCTCAAGGTCGTAGAGCGTAGCGTTCGTCGGGTCGTCGCCGAGGAGGTCGCGCGCGAGCGCCGTCAGGGCGTCGAGGTCGTCGGGGGCGACGGGTGTCTCGCCGTAGCCTGGCGACAGATCCATCAGGAGGGGTGGCGGCGCTGGGCAAGGAACCGCTCGACGGCGGCGGGCCGCACGTAGCCGGCGGGAACCGTACGTCGTTCCAGGTCGGCTGACGCGGCCGCGGACCGCTGAGCGGCGCGGTGCACGGCCTCTCGGCTGACGTTCTTACGCGGCATGGCGGGTCCTTTCTGCCCTCATGATCCCACACACTGATGCTCCCGCGTCCTGTCGGGTGCTTTGAGGCTGGTGCGCCGCCTTGGCCGTGCTGCAGCCCGAACGTACACTTCGGGAATGACTCCCAAGGTCGGCCGACTCCGTGAGCGTGGGCCCGGGCGTGGATGACGACAGGCGCGAGATCGCAGCGCCGGCGCTCCCGCACATCGATGCGGGGGAGCAGGAAGCGATCGATGCCGCGTGGGAGGAAACGATCGACCGTCGGCTGAACGAGTTGGCGAGTGGGTGCACCGCTCCGGTGAGCGGCCGCGAGACCCGCGCCATGGGACGCGCGCTGCTCGAACAGCGTCGAAGGTGAGCGTGACGGGAGCGAACGTGCCCGAGCGGAGCTCGTTCGTTCCAGGTGTCCCCCAGGTGACCCCGAGCATCCCGTGGACCGGGTGGGCGGGGGAGCATGGAGTGTCTGGAGTGCGTGGAGTGTCGGCTCGCGAGCGCGTGAAAATACCCTGATGACGCCTGTTCCCCGCGTCATTCCGCGGGAGAACGGGATTCGCCAAGCGGGCCAGGATTTTCGGTCGGTCTACCCTGCTAAGGTGGAGTCCCCTCACGGGGACCGAGGGTTCAAATCCCTCCGTCTCCGCAGAAGAATCCCTGGTCAAGCCGGGGATTTTTTGTTCACGCCTACGCGGTGCGAAGCGGCGGAGCGGTCGTTTTTCGCTCCAGGGGTCCCCCGGAGGTCCCCCGGGCAGGAGTCACTTCTGTGCACTCTGCTGCGATCCACTGCTTGTCGCCTGCCAGAATGATGACTGCGGTCGAAGTCGCGAGGCTGGTCGGGTCGGGCGGGAGTGCTCCCAACCTCGCAGGGTGGTGCACCGCGCGCGTCGCGACATGCGCAGCGTGTGTCACGGCATCGGCCCAGACATGGCCCGATTCTTCGTTCAGACCGAGCGACTCCTCCCGATTATCGAGTCGAACCCCCTGCTTGAGGAGCAATTGCACTCGGCGGCGGTCTGGAAGGACCTCCTCCGCATCCCTTGATCTCTGTATCGAGCAGGACAGTCACGCGACCGTAGCGGGACATCGGCTCGGCGGTGTTCGTGCGGACGGCGACGATGAACTCCAGCCGGGCCGGTCCGGGCGGTGCGACGAACGTGCAGCGCGCAGCGTTGGCCACATCAAGGCGGACCGGCTTCTGTGAACCTCCTTGGCCGGCCTCGGGGTAGTGGATCCACTCGAAGCTGACCGTGCCGCCGTCGGCATCGCGCGAGGGTGAGGCGTCGAGAGTGACGAGTTCACCGGCATGCGCACGGAGTGTGCGCGGGTGGGCGAAGGCGACCTTCGGTGGGTGAGGTGCACCGGCACGATCGGGCGACGCAGTCCACCGCAGTCGGCCGAGGAAGTCGTTCTGGATGTCGCGGCGCCATCTCCAGATGGTTGCCTGCGGGCTGCGGTGGACGCGTCCGTCGACGCCGGTGACCTCATCCCATGCGTTCGTCCAGACGGGGAAGCGCTCCGTCGTGCCGGTGTACGCGGGGTTGGGGACGTACCGCTCGTATCGGCCGCCCCATCCGCCGAGGTCGGGTCGATCGGGGATGTTGAGGCCGTTCGGGATGAGGCCCAGGAATGACGGGGAATCGCCCTCCATGATGAACCGGTGCACCGGGTATTGCCGCCCGTAGGAGCTGGTCCGTCGCACCACGCTCTTCACCCAGCGTCGGCTGATGAGGTCGCGATCCGCACCCGCGAATCCGCCGCCGCGATGACCGTCCTCACTGCCGTGGGCGAATCGGTCGCCCGATAGGCCGGGCCAGGTGGCGTGTTTGTACATGGCCCCGCCGATCGGTGACGGCGACACGATCGTGAAGAGCCGGGCGCCGTATCGGGTGCGCAGCCAAGGACCGGCGGCGTCCTGGTCGGAGATGGAGTGCACGCGCAATCGTGCGAGCATGCGCGCGAAACGGTCCGGCGCGAACTCCTGCTCCGCCGCCCAGAGCGCCTGCGCGAGGGTGTTCGCGCCGCCCCAGAGTGCGACCCAGAGCGGGCGTTCGTCATCGCGATCGGCTGCGGCGATGAGCGACCGCACTCCGGCGACGTCATTCCAGCGCGCGTCGGCGAAACCGTTCCCCTCCCCGGCGCCGTAGATCGGGACGCCGCACGCCACCAGGCTGTGAAGGGCAGCGGCGGTCGGGTACCCGGCCGAGTGCGCTCGCAGCGAGGACAGAACTGCGCCGTAGGCGTCGATGACCCTGTGCGCGAGGCGGGCGTGCCCCGGCCGGCCGCCGCGCTTCAGCCAGCAGGATGTGCAGACGACGATCCCTCCGATATCGATGTCGTCGGCGTAGAGCAGCAGCCGCGTCAGGGACTGAATGTCGTCGTTCTCGAGCCCGCCCGCGATATCGGTCAGGACGAACAGCCGCGGCTTGGCGGCGACGCTGGAGGGCTCGGGGCTCGAGGGTGGGAGGGACAGGGAGTCCTCCCCTCAGATCATCGCTGCCGGCTGCGGCGGTGTCGGCAGGGGCGGCGGGAGCGTGCAGGTCGCGACCGAGATGGTGGAGGCTGCGCGAGCGGAGATGGTGACGGGCCTTCCGCTGCCGTCGCCGCGGATGACGGCGAGAGCCCGCCCTCGGTAGAGCTCGTGACGGTCGTCCGCGAAGGAGATATCCGGTGCGGGGGAAGGGTGCGCGCTGCCGAACCCGGCCAGCGTGCCGCCCTCGACGTCGAGGGTGACGTCGATCCTGGCGGTGCTGTCGACGATCCCGTCCGCATCCGAGCACTCCACCCACACGAATGCCGCGTCGGCGTCTGCGACCGGGGTCTCGACACGCAGCCGGAGCTTGGCCGGCCCGGCGCTGCGCAGTGACGACCTGCTGCTCTCCCTGCCCTTCCGGTATCCGACTGCGACGAGTTCGCCGGGTTCGTACGGCGCCCGGAACCGCGCGACGAACCCGTTGCGAGCACCCGTGCGGCGGCGACCAATGCGGCGGCCGTTCAGCAGCAGCTCCACCTCGTCGTCGTCGCTGTAGACCTCGATCTGGGTGCGGACGCCCTCGTAGCCGGACCACGACCAGCTCACGATCGCATCCGACGCCCGCCACACCGTCTTCTGGATGCGGGCGCCCGCGACGTCGAGTGGTCTGACGAGGATCGCCGGGGCGTCGAGCTGCCCCCACACCGCCTTCTGCAGGGCGACGGGAGCTCCGGCGACGCCGGTGATATCGAATGCGCCGGGACCGGCGACGAGGTGGGGGAACTCCTTGATGAGCAGTGACCGGCGCGGGCCGGCGTCGTAGAGCCAGGAGCCGATTCCGGCTTCGCCGAGGTAATCCCACCCGGTCCACGCGAAGTCGCCGATGACGGCGGGAATGCCGGTGACGCGCCTCCAAATGCTCGGCAGGTCGCCCGAGAGCGACTCGGACCCGAGGATCACTCGGTCCGGGTGTCGGCGGGCATCGATCCGGTACCGACTCCATGCGTAGTTGTAGCCGACGACATCGAGCTCTGCGGATACGCCTGCGGTGTTGCGTTCGGCGCTCGGCAGGTGGGTCACCCACCGTGTGACCGTGCCGAGGCGATTCGCGAGCACGTTGATCATCGTGCTCGTCAGCGCGGACGGGGTGCGCTCCGGCTCGGGCGCCGGGGCGACGGGCTCAGGCGCGGGGCTGTCGGAGGCCTTGGAGACCGCGTTCAGCATGAAGTTGATCCCGGTGGTCACGGGGCGTGTCGCGTCCAGCGAACGGATGAAGGATGTGATCTCCGCCGTCGTGCGGATGCCGCGTTCGGTCGATGTCTCGTGGTTCTCGTTGCCGATCGAGTACGTGATCACGCTCGGGTGCAGGAGGTCTTTGGCGACCATCGACCGTGCGTCGTCGGGCCAGGTCTCGTCGAACCGGTCGGCGCCATCGTGGGCGGTTTTCGGCAGGAACCACACGTCGGTGAGTTCGTCGACGACGTAGAGGCCGATCTCATCGCACGCGTCGAGGAAGTGGCGGGACAGAGGGTTGTGGGCGCTGCGGATCGCGTTGTATCCGGCATCCTTCAGCAGCCGTGCGCGCCGGAACTCGGCGGCGCGGAGGGTCGCGGCACCGATCACCCCATTGTCGTGGTGCACGCACGCGCCACGCAGGAGTTCCGTGCGGCGGTTGATCTGCAGCCCGCGCCGGGAGTCGACGGCGATCGTGCGCAGGCCTGTGCGCTCGCGCAGCACATCGACGTCGTCCCCGTCGCGGCGCAGAACCAGCTCGAGCGTGTAGAGGTGCGGTTCCTCGGCAGACCACATGCGGGCACGCAGGACGTCCAGCGACGTGGCAGCCCGTCCGCCGCTCACGCTCGAGGAGGCGTTCGCCGCGACCGTGTCGCCGTCGAGCAGGCGGATGACGACCTCGTCGCCGTCTCGCGCCGCTGCGGAGAGTTCGGCCGTGACATCCAGCCGCCCGTCTTCGCCGTCGCGGGTGAAGACGGTGCGCACGCCCCCGCGAACGAGATGCGCGAGCGGGAGGTTGCGCATCGTCAGGTCGCGGTAGATGCCGCTGCCGGTGTACCAGCGGGCGTCGGGCAGCGCGGTGTGGTCGACGTCGACCTCGATGGCGACGGGGCGGCCAGCGGTGAGGTGTGCGTTCAGCGACACCTCGACTTCGCGGTAGCCGCTGCGCCACGCCGCGACCTCTCGTCCGTCGAGCCGCACGGTCGTCGTGCCCTGCACGCCTTCGAAGAACAGGGCGAGGTGCCGGCTGTCCGCATCGGCCGGTGCGGTCCAGGTGAGCCGGTAGAGATAGCGGCCGCCGGGGAACCAGGCGTTGTGCGATCCTCCCGGTGCGTCCGCGTTGCGCGTGCGGGCGATCATGCCGTCGTGCGGCAGGTCGACCGGCTGCGGCGGGCCGTCATCGACGCTGACCGTCCAGCCGGGCGAAAGACGATCGCTCATCCGCGCGCCGGCTCCTCAGCGCCCCGCACGAGGCCGTGAGCCACCGCGCACGCGAACTCGTGCACGCCGCTGGCGACCTCGGTCGACGTGCCGTCGGGCAGGACGACGGTGCAACGGGTCGACACGGGCACCTCGACGCGCAGCACGAAAGTGGTGCCGTCGAGCGTCCACGACGACGAAGCGCGGCCGTACGGCGTGTCCACGGCCCCCTCTGCGGAGGTGAGCCCGCCGCCGAGCAGCGGCGCCACGCGGAACGTCTTGTACCCGCCGGAGGTGGGCTCGATACCCGCGATGCGCTTGTAGAACCAGTCGCCGACGGCACCGGCCGCGTAGTGGTTGAAGGAGACCATGCCACCGGAGCCGTCTTCCTTGCCGGACTGCAGATCCGCGATGTTGACGGTGCCGTCCTCGCGCAGGGCGTCCCAGCGCTCCCAGATCGTGGTGCCGCCCGCGTCGATCATGTACAGCCAGGAGGGGGGACCGGTCTGCAGCAGCAGGTCGAATGCCTCCTCGGTGCGGCCGTTGTCGGACAGTGCGAACAGGATGTACGGGGTGCCGGGGAAGCCGGTGTTGAGACGTCCGTCGTTCTCGGCGATGAGGCGGAGAAGGTTGTCCGCCATCGCCTCGGTCTCTGCGCCTGAGGTCATTCCGAAGTGCAGCGGAAGCACGTACGCGGTCTGGAAGTCGCCCTTGCCCTTGAGGGTCCCGGCGCCGTCGGTGAAGACGTTGCGGTACGCGCGGATCACATCCTGGCGGAGGGTGCGGTAGCGGGCGGCGTCGGCGTGCTCGCCGAGCAGATCAGCGATCTGCGCCACGATCCCGGCCGAGTTGGCGTAGTAGGCGGTGCCGACCCACTTGCCGCGCTGGATCCAGTCTTGGGCGCGTCCCTCGGGCGCGGCCCAGTCGCCGAAGTGGAACGGGAACTGCCACACGAGCCGCTTGTCGCCGGTGGACAGCAGCTTCGACCACCACCCGGCAGCCTTCAGGAACTTCCGCATCATCGGGTAGGTGCGACGCAGTAGCCCGAGGTCGCCCCGGGCGAGGTACTCCGCCCACGGGCCCATGATGCAGACGTCGCCCCACACAGAGTTGGCCATGACAGGGAATCCGTTGCCGGCGCGCGGGACGACCATGGGGATGCCGCCGCCCGACGACTGCTCGGCGGACATGTCCCGCAGCCACTTGTTCAGGAAGCGGCCCATGTCGAAGTTGTAGCTCGCCGTCGCGGCGAACACTGCGTAGTCGCCGGTCCATCCCTCGCGCTCGTCGCGCTGGGGGCAGTCGGTGGGGATGTCCACGAAGTTCGACCGGCCTCCCCATTCGATCGCGGACTGCAGCTTGTTGAGTCGCTCGTTCGACGAGGTGAATGTGCCGGTGCGGCGCAGGTCGGTGTGCAGGACGACTGCGGTGAGTTCGAGGTCGTCGGGGTCGATCCCGGTGACCCCGACGTACCGGAAGCCCATGTACGTCTGGCGGGGTGAGTAGGTCTGGTCGCCGTCGACGCACGTGTAGGTCGCGGTCGCCTTCGCGGTGCGGAGCGATTTCACGAACAGCTCGCCGTCGACGAGTACCTCGGCGTGCCGGAACACGACCGTCTGCCCGTTGGTGCCGCGAAGCGTGGCGTGGATGACGCCGGCGAAGTTCTGGCCGAAGTCGTAGATGACCTCGCCGCTGGGGGCCAGCGTCTGCGTGATCGGTGTCAGGGTGTCCTGCACCCGCACCGGAGAGCCGTACTGGGCCCGGACGGTCGGGTTCGTGCGCGGGGCGGTGAGCGCGACGGGCCGGAAGGTCATGTCGTCGGCAGTGATGCGGGCGTCGACGGTCTCGCCGTCGTACCACTCGGCCATGCGCACCGGCCCGTCGATCGCGACCTCCCAGCCGGGACCGGTCGCAACGACCTCGCTCGAACCGTCGGCGTACTGGAGGTGCACTTCGAGCAGCAGCGCCTGCCGGTCGGCGTAGGTCCTGTTCTTGCGCTTGAACGTGTACGAGCCGACCGCCCAGCCGCCGGCTACGGTCGCGACGAGCTCGTTGCCGCCGGCGACCTGGTCGGTCACGTCGTACGTCTGGTACTGCAGGTTGTGGGCGTAGGAGGTGAAGCCGGGCGCGAAGTAGTCTTCGCCGACCTTCTGCCCGTTGAGCTCGAGTTCGTAGATGCCGAGCGCGGTCGTCTCGATCCAGGCGCGACGGACGGGCTTGTCGGCGGCGAACCGGGTGCGGAACACCATCGGCACCGGCGACAGCTTCTCGGGGGTCTCGTACGTTCCGTCGGTGATCCAGCGGGCGATCCAGGGAAGGTCCAGACGTCCGGTGTGGAAGGACGTCGTCGCTGAGGCGGTCGCGCCGCTCGTGCCGGTCGCTTCGACCTCGACGGTGTACTCGGTGTGGGGCTGCAGGGGACCGTTGTAGACGATGCCGACCTGGTCGGTGGTCTCGATCTGCCAGTCGCCCACGCGCACGTGGGCCGTCGCGAGGTCTTCGCCGGCGACGGCTGAGGAGAGGCCGAACGCGATGGTGGGGTGTTCGTCGGTGATGAGTCCGTGCTCGAGTCCGTCGACGGTGAGGCGGGTGATGTTCATCGGGTCTCCTCGGTGGGGCGGGGCTTCGCGGCGAGCCGTCGGATGCCGCGGATCGGGTGGCCGTGGGCGATCAAGTCGAGCCCTTCGGCGACGTGGAACGGCAACTCGCCCGCGGACGACATGGTCATGGACCGCAGTGACATCGACGGCATCATGCGCAGTACGAAGTGCGTGCTCTTCACGCGAGCGTCGCGCTCCAGGGAGTCGGGCATCGCGCGGGCGGCGTCGAAGTCCTTCCCCACGCGACCGATGACGGCGCGCAGGAAGATCCGACCGAGCAACGAACCGCCGGCGTCGCCGAGGCGGGTCTCGAGACCGAGCCTTCCCGTCCTCGGTGCGTGCGGGACGGGACGACCCAGCAGTTCGGCGAACGCGGTCGGGATGCTGCGCGGCGGCGTCGCAAAGGCCGCATCGACACTCGCGGGGTAGGGCGAGCGCGAGGGGCGGCCGCTTGTCACCGTCAGGGGAGCGGCCATGCGGACGTCGGAGGCGGAGGCGGCGAGCAGCACCTCGTAGTCGCCGTTCTCGAGCACCCAGTCGTGCGTGTCGACGTCCCAATAGGCGAGGTCGGCGAGGTCGAACCCGAGGCTGACGCGCTGTTCGGCCCCTGCGCCGATCTGCACCTTGGCGAACGCGCGCAGCTCCTTGTCGGCCTTGAACACCTCGCCGCGGTTGTTCCGCACGTACAGCTGCACGACCTCGGCGCCGGCGCGGTCGCCGGTGTTCGACACCGTGAGGGATGCCTCGACCCGACCGTCGCCGACGGTCACCGCGAGATCGCGGTACGCGAAGGTCGTGTACGACAGACCGTGCCCGAACGGGTAGCGCAGGTCGGTGCCGGCCTTGTCGTGGAACCGGTAGCCGACGTAGATCGACTCGTAGTACGCGGCCACGGCCGACCGGTTGTAGTCGGCGGCGCAGCTCGCATCCGCAGCGGTGCGGGGCCAGCTCTCGGTGAGCTTGCCGGACGGGTTCGCCTCGCCGAACAGCAGTCGGGCGGTGGCTTCGCCGCCGTTCATGCCCGGCAGCGAGAGCAGCAGCACCGCGGCGAGTTCTTCCTGGCGGGGGATCTCGACGGGCGACCCGGTCGAGAGCACGAGCACCACACGGGCGCCCGCATCCACGAGGGCGTCCAGCAGACGCACCTGCGCAGCGGGCAGCGCCATCGAGGTACGGTCGAACCCCTCGCTCTCTTCGAGGTCGCCCAAGCCTGCGAACAGCAGCACGGTGTCGGCATCCCGAGCCGTGTCGAGCGCCTCGTGCTCGAGGGCCGCGTCGAGCTTCGGGCCGAGGGCGCGATACCCACGTGCGTAGCGGTAGCCGATGTGTCGGGCGTCGAATGCGTCGCGGGGTGACACCGTCGCCGGGGGAGAGATGAGTGAGGAGCCTGCGCCCTGGTAGCGCATCCGTTCGAACTGCTCGCCGATCACGACGAGTCCGCCGCGAGTGCGGTCGAGGGGGAGCGTGCCGTCGTTGCCGAGCAGCACGGCGCCCTCGGTCGCGGCGCGTTCGGCCAGGGCGGCGTGGATCGCGGCATCCACCGGCTCGGCGTCGTGGTCGTGAGTGCAGTGCTCGACGAGGGCGAGCACACGACCGACGGCCTGGTCCAGCACCTCCGCGGGGAGGCGGCCGTCGTGGGTCGCGGCGATGATCTCGGCGTGGTTGTGGGCGACCTGACCCGGCATGTCGAGGTCGCACCCGGCGACCAGCCCCGCGACACGATCATGGGTGGCGCCCCAGTCGGTCATGACGAGCCCGTCGAAGCCCCACTCGTCGCGCAGGGTGCCGGTGAGCAGCTCCCGGCTGTCGGAGCAGTACACACCGTTGAGCTGGTTGTACGCGCACATCACCGTCGCGGGGCGCGCTTCCTTCACGATCCGCTCGAACGCGCGCAGGTAGATCTCGCGCAGGGCCCGCTCGTCGACGACGCTGTCGCCCACGAACCGGTAGTCCTCGTTGGAGTTCGCCGCGAAATGCTTGACGCTGGTCGCCACGCCCTGGCTTTGCACGCCCTGCACGAACGCCGTCCCGAACACGCCCGAGACGAGCGGGTCCTCGGAGAAGTACTCGAAGTTCCGCCCGCACAGCGGGCTGCGCATGATGTTCACGCCCGGCGCGAGCAGCACGTCCACGCCGAGCGCGGCGCTCTCGCGCCCGATCGCTGCGCCGACCTCACGCGCCAGGTCGGGATCCCAGGTCTTCGCGAGCGTGGTCGAGGTGGGGAACGAGGTCGACGGCTCGGCCTCGGCCAGCCCGAACGCACCCGCGTTCGCGCGCACCTTGCGCACGCCGTGGGGTCCATCGGTGAGGAACAGCCGGCGGATGCCGAGCCGCTCGACCCCGTTCGTGTTCCAGGCGTCGACGCCCTCCAAGAGCAGCGCCTTCTCATCGAGCGTCAGCTGCGCGACGAGCGCCTCGACGGTCGCAGTGGGCGTCGACGCCGGCATCAGCGGACTCCTCGCACGAACGAGGTGACGACTCCGGTGCCGATCGCGATCACCGCGCCGGTGAGGAACATCGCGGTGTAGTTGCCGCCGGTGGGGTCGCCGAGCAGCAGGAGGCTCGAGCCGATGAGCGGTGCGACGGCGCTCGGCAAGGTCGCGGCGAGGTTGTAGATCGCCATCCAGCGGCCGGCCTGGTCGCGGTTGGGTACGAGGTCGCTGGCCATTGCGACATCGGTCGCGCCGAACATGCCTGCGGCCCCTAGGACGAACATGATGGCGGCGAAGAACAGGCCGAACCCGTCGGCGAACGCCATCAGTGCGAGGCCGATGGCGGTCAGCGCCGACGAGGTCATGACGAACACCTTGCGGCGGCGGATCCTGTCGGAGACCAAGCCCGATCCCGCGGCGAAGCTCATCGTGACCACGATGCCGATGCCGCCGACGAGCGCCAGCTTCTGTCCGGCCTCCTCGGGAGTGAATCCGAGCCGGTCGGCGAGGAAGTAGAGCTGGTAGGTCGACAGGAACGCGAGCGCCGTCTGCATCAGGAACTTGCCCAGCCACACTCGCGCGAAGTCGGGGTGCTTGCGGGGGTTGAACAGCAGCAGACCGAAGGTCTCCCGCACAGTGGTGCGCTCCACCGGTGCGGTCGAGTCCGGGTAGACGAAGGTGTAGATGAGCGCGAACACCGCCAGGACGAGCACCGGCAGGGTGAACAGAAGCACGAGGTTGCCCGTCAGCATGCCGCCGACGGTGTAGCCGAACACGCCGGCGAGCTGGGTGGCGACGCCCACGATGGCCCCGACGGTGCCGCGCTGCGGCTCGGGCACTCGCTCGGCGACGACCGGTGTGATGGCGGCACCGGAACCGGCGCCGGCGACGCACACCAGCATCCATGCGAGGACGAGCGTCGGCACATTCGGGGCGAGAGCCACACCGATGGTCGCGATCAGAGTTCCGGCGATACCGCCGATGAGCCACGGTCGGCGGCGACCCCAGCGAGAGCGGGTGTGATCGCTCAGCACGCCCGCCAGCGGCCCGGCGATGAGCGAGACGACAGCGCCGATCGCGGTGACAAGCCCCAGCGTCACGGCCTTGTCGTCGGGGGCGAGTAGCTGCACCTTGTAGGGCAGGCTGAACAGCGCCGGCATCATGATCGTGACGTACAGCCCGAAGTTCATCAGGCCGAACAGGGTCAGGAACAGGCCGCTGACCTTCGTCGGTGCTTCGGCCGGCAGGGTGGCGGTGTCGACGACGGCGTGCGTCTCGTCGATGGGGGCCATGGGGACTCCGATGTCTCTCAGATGGATTGCGCTAGCGCGCGCTATTTGACTGTACGTCCAGTCGCTAGCGCGCGCAAGTTGCGGGCGTAGGAGATGCGTCGAGTGACGCCTGGGTGCGCGGCCTAGGTCGTTTCGCGGGCGACGATCTCGGTCGTCGCGCGCGGACGGTCCGTCGGGACTGGTGTGCCGTCCGCTGCCATCAACGCCAGCTGCGCGAAGTAGCGACCCAGGCCGGCGATGTCCACGCGCACCGTGCTCAGGGATGGGACGAGCAATTCTGCGATGGGCGTGTCGTCGTGCCCGACGATCGCGAGCGATCCCGGCACGTCGACGCCCGCGCGCAGAGCGGCGCCGAGCGCCCAGGCGGCGACGTCATCGTTGTAGGCGATGATCCCGTCGACGCCGGATGCCAGCAGCTCCGCGATGCGGTCGGCGGCGGTGTGTGCATCCAGGTCGACCGTGGTGACGAGTTCGACTCCGGGGGTGCGCTCGATCTCGGCGAGCGCTGCGGTGAGGCGCAGCGCGCGCAGGTCGGCGATCCGGGGATCCGTCGAGCCGGCGTAGGCGAGCCGCGAGCGTCCGGTCGCGATGAGGTGTCGCACCTGCAGGGCGGGTCCATCGCTCAGCTCGTCGAGAGCCGTGCCGTCCTCGAGTGCGGTGTCGGGGACGATGTGCTCCACGCCGGCCGCGCGGAAGAGGGCGATCTGGTCACGGGTGAACGGGGTGAGTCCCATCACGACATCAGGGTTCAGTGTCTCCCACAGTGGCTGCGCCTTACCGCCGACGTGCGGCGTCATCGTGACGAGCGAGTACCCCGCCTCGTCGAGCGCGAGCGAGGCCTCGTCAAGGTTGGTGCGCAGGTTGTGGTCGAGCGGCCAGTCGGGCATGACCAACAGCACAATGCGACTGCGGCCGCTGGCGAGGGCCCGCGCGGCGGTGTTCGCCCGGTAGCCGAGCCGCTTCGCTTCGGCGATGACGCGCTCTCGGGTGGCGTCCGAGATCTTCTGCCCCGGGGTGTCGTTGAGCACGAAGCCGACGGTGGCGCGGGAGATGCCGAGCGAGCGGGCGACGTCGGCGGCGGTGACCCGTTTGACAGCGGTGGTGGGCATTGGTCGCTCCCGTTCGAACTTGCACGCGCTAGCAAGCGTACCGTAGCATCGCTCCAAACTAGCGCGCGCTAGTGGCAGGGATCGGATAAGGCATGAGACACCGCACGGACGTGGATGTCACGGGCATCGAGATCCGCGACGCGGCCGTGGCCGGCCGCCACGGCGGCATCCCGATCCGCCGTTATCGCGGCGACGCGCACGACGCGACGTTCGTCTGGGTGCACGGTGGCGCGTTCTCGCACGGAGGTCTCGACCAGCTGGAATCCCACGCCGTCGCTGTCGCGCTCGCCCGGCGCGGCATCGAGGTGACCGCGGTCGACTACCGCCGCGTGCCCTCCTGGAGCTGGTTCCGCGACGCGCCCGCCGGCCACCTTCCCGGCATCCGCTTCCCGGTCCCGCTCGACGACGTCGCCGACGTCTTCGCCGCGGTCGCAGGCTCCGGAGCGCCGGTCCTGCTCGGCGGTGCGAGCGCCGGCGCCTGCCTCAGCGCGGCCGCGGCGCTGCGAGCCGTCCGCGAAGGCGGCCCGGCGCCCACGGGGCTCGTGCTCGCGTACGGGACGTTCCACGCGCAGTTGCCACCCCTCGAACCCGCGCTGCGCCGGCGCCTGCGCGGACGGCACGGCCTTGTGCAGTTCCGGTCGGCCACCGTTCGCCGCATGAACCACAACTACGCCGGCTCCGCCGAAGCCATGCGCGAGCCATTCGCCTTCCCCGGCGGGCACGACCTGGCCGGGATGCCGCGCACCCTCATGCTCGATGCCGATCGAGACAGCCTGCGCGCCTCCGGCGACGCCTTCGCGCAGGAGCTGGCCGCGGGCGCCGTCGACGTCGAGCGGCACGTCGTCGACGGCGCGGCGCACGGCTTCCTCGATCGCCCCTTCACCCCCACGTTCGACGCCGGCATCGCCCTCACCGTGGACTGGGTTATCCGTGCCGCCAGCCGCGGGGAACTGGGTGCCCGGGCGTGAGCGAGCAGACCGCGAGCGCACTCGGCGCGAACCCCTACCTGCCCGAAGGCGTGTACATCCCCGACGGCGAGGTGCACGTCTTCGGGGACCGCGCCTATGTGCTGGGCAGCCGGGACCGCTTCGGCGGAGCGCTGTTCTGCATGGAGGACTACGAGGTGTGGTCGGCGCCGGTCGACGACCTAACGTCCTGGTCGAGCCATGGCGTCGCCTACCGCAAGGAGCAGGACCCCTACAACGATGGCAGCCACCCCAACCTTGCCAAGGGCGCCGAGGACGGCATCCACTACCTGTACGCGCCAGACTTCTGTCAGGGCCCGGACGGCCGCTTCTACCTGTACTACTGCCTCGACACGGTCTCCCGGGTGGGCGTCGCTGTCGCCGACCAGCCCGGCGGGCCCTACGAATTCGTGGACCACGTGCGCGACCCAGCCGGTCTGATCGTCGGGGAGCGGCCCGGCGACCTCGTGCAGTTCGACCCCGCGGTGCTCGTCGACGACGGGCGGGTGTACCTCTACACGGGCAACGGGGCGGTGAACCGCGTGCACCGCCGGTTCGGATACGCGAACAACCACTCGATGGTCATGGAACTCGCCGCCGACATGGTCACCGTGATCGACGGCCCGCATCGCCTGCTGCCCGACATCACCGAGAGTCGGGGGACCGGTTTCGAAGGCCACGAACTGTTCGAAGCGTCATCCATCCGACGCATCGGCGACACCTATTACCTCGTCTACTCCGATGTGCATATGCACAACCTCGTCTACGCGACCGCGACCGCGCCGATGGGGCCGTTCACCTTCCGCGGCGTGCTCGTCTCCAACGGCGACTTCGGCATCGGAAGCCGTCGCAGCCTGCTCGGCGGGGTCATGCCGTTCGGCAACAACCACGGCTGCGTCGAGCGGATCGGCGGCCGGTGGTACGTCTTCTCGCACCGGCACACCGACGGGCGGCAGGCGGCGCGACAAGCGTGGGCAGAGCCTATCGATCTGCACCCGGACGGCACCTTCGGGCACGTGCGCCTGTCGAGCTCGGGACTGCGCGACGCGCCGCTGCCCGGCGTCGGCCGCTACAGCGCCCGCATCGCCTGCCGGCTGACGGGCTGGTGGGGCGGCGCAACCTACTCGATGCTCCGGCACCGCTTCCAGCCGTACCTCACGCAGGAAGAGGGGCCGCGCCAGTACGTCGACAACCTGAGGCGCGGCGCGAGTGTCGGATTCCGCAGCTTCACCGACCTCGGCGGAACGCTGACGGTCACGTACCGCGGCACGGCCCGCGGTCACCTCAACATCACCACCGACGAGGGTGACCTGCTGGCACGGATCCAGGTCACACCGTCATCCGCCTGGACCACGAGCGCACCGCAGCCGATCACCCACCCGGGCGGCGAGGTCGAGCTGCTGTTCACCTACCGGGGCCGGGGCCGACTCGCCCTCGCCGACTTCGAACTCGGAGGAGCACCCGAATGACCACGACGAAGCGCACCGCGCTGCTGACCGGAGCAACCGGGAACTGGGGGCGCGCCACGCTGCGCGAGCTGCGCACTCACCCCGAGGTCCGGGTGCGGGCGTTTGCACAGCCGACCGTGCGCGACCGCGAGGTGCTCGCCGAGTTCGCCGACATACCCAACCTCGAAATCGCATGGGGCGACCTCACTCGGTACGCCGACGTCGCGAAGGCGATCGACGGTGTGGACGTGATCCTGCACGTCGGCGCCGTGGTCTCGCCCCTCGCCGACGAGAAGCCGAAGCTCGCCCACCGGGTCAACATCGGCGCGATGCAGAACATCATCCGCGCCGTGAAGGCGCTACCCGACCCCGGCGCAGTGGCGGTCGTCGGGGTGGGGTCGGTCGCGCAGACCGGCGATCGCCAGGCGCCCATTCACTGGGGCCGCGTCGGCGACCCGATCCGCGTCTCGCACCTCGACGAATACGGGCAGACGAAAGTCATCGCCGAGAAGCTCCTGCTCGAGTCCGGGCTGCCGAGATGGGCGTGGCTGCGCCAGACCGGCATCTTCCACCCCGGCATGCTCGAGATCCGCGACCCGATCATGACCCACTCGCCCTTCGCCGGGGTCATGGAATGGGTCTCGGCGGAGGACTCGGCACGCCTCCTCGCCCGCATCGCGGCCGGCGCAACCGCCGAGGAGTTCTGGGGCGGCGTATACAACATCGGCGGCGGCGAGGGCTGGCGGCTGACCAATTGGGAACTCCAGCTCGCCATCGGCGGCGCCATGGGCGTGCGCGACATCCGCACCTGGTACGACCGAAACTGGTTCGCCACCGGCAACTTCCACGGCCAGTGGTACACCGACAGCGACCGGCTCGACGAGCTCGTCCCGTTCCGGGAGGACACCTTCGAGGATGCCGTCGCCCGCGCGGTCACGGCGGCGCCGGCATCCGTCCGCTCGGCCGGCAGGGTGCCGTCGTGGATCGTGAAGCACCTCGTCATGAAGCCCCTCGCCCGCAGGCCGCGCGGCACGATGCACGCGATCCGCGCCGGCGCACACGAGGAGATCCGCGCCCACTTCGGGTCGCACGAGGCCTGGCGCGCGATCGGCGACTGGTCGTCGTTCGAAGCGCCGCAGCCGTCTCGTGTGCCGACCTCCCTCGAGCACGGGTACGACGAGGAGGTACCGACCTCCGCCTGGGATGCCGACGTCTATGGCGGTGCAGCCGACTTCCGCGGCGGCGCCCTCGTCTCACGCGACGTCGCTCGCGGCGACATCTCGACGCCGCTGGCCTGGAGGTGCGCCTTCGGTCACGTGTTCGCGGCAAGCCCCCGGCTCGTCCTGAAAGCTGGCCACTGGTGCCCCGACTGCGTCCGCGATAGCGCGTCGTATGAGGTCCAGGCCGAGCGCAACCGCTTCCTGGCGCAGCTGTACGCGACCGTTCCGGTCACAGCGCGAGGTGACACTGTTCGTCGACGGCGAGGTCCACTCCACCACGACCGGTGAGCGGGCGTTCCGCTTCCACGTCCCCCTCTCCGGCGAGCACGAGATCACCGCACGATCGGGTGACCTCGTCGACACCATCACGCTGCGCAAGGTCGACGAGGCGCCGTCGGCCGCTGTCATGCCCACCACGAGCATCGCGAACTGGTTCGACGACGCCGAGCTGCCGAGCCCCGACGGTTTCTTCTCGATCCGCGACACCCTGGGTGACATCAAGCAGTCCGAGGACGGTGCCCGGGTGATCGCCTCCGTGCTCGAGGCGGTTGCGACCAGCCGCGGCGAGGTCGGCCGCGGCGTCGAGATCCCGCCCGCGATGCAGGCCATCGTCGACCGGATGAGCGTTGAGAAGCTCATCCGCGAAGCCGGTGAGGTCCCGATCGAGAGCGTCGCGGCGCTGAACGCGCAGCTCAACACCATTGCGAAGTGAGCGCCTCGATGCACGACCGGTCCGCTGAGAGCATCGCCCGCGATCTGTACGCGCGTGTCGCGGACGCGCCGATCATCTCGCCGCACGGGCATGTCCCTGCCCAGCTCCTCGCCGACGACCAGCCGTTCCGCAACGCGGCCGAGCTGTTCGTGACGAAGGACCACTACATCACGAGGATGCTGCACGCGGCGGGCATCGATCTCGGCGACCTGACCGATGAGCACCCGCGACGCACCTGGCGGTTGCTCGCCGAGAACTGGCACCGGTTCGCCGGAACCGCGTCAGGCGCGTGGCTGGAGAGCGAGCTCACCGAGGTCCTCGACATCCACCTGCCCCTCACCGCCGAGAACGCGGATGCGATCTACGACAGAGTCGGGGAGCAACTCGCCACCCCGCAGTTCCGTCCGCAGCACCTGTTCCGCCGGTTCGACATCAGTGTTCTGGCGACCACCGACGACCCGCTCGATGACCTGGCCCACCACGCCGCGCTCGCGACTCGGAACCTCGGCGGTCGCGTGCTGCCGACGTTCCGGCCCGACGCGTACCTCGACCCGGACGGCGCGGACTTCGCTGAGCGCATCGCGGCGTTGCTGGGTGCGACTTCCCAGCCCGCGACGTTCGCCGGCTACCTCGCGTCCCTCGAGTCCCGCCGCGAGCATTTCGTTCGGCATGGTGCCGTCTCGACCGACCATGGTGTCGAAGAGCCGCTCACCCTCGACCTGCCCGCGCACGAGGCGCAGACCCTGTTCGCCGCCGTCGTGGCCGGAACCGCGGATGCCGCCCAGCGCCGCACCTTCCGTGCCCACATGCTGCTGCAGATGGCGCGGATGAGTGTCGACGACGGCCTCGTGATGACCGTCCACGCCGGTGTGCTCCGCAACCACAGCACCGCGACGTACGACCGGTTCGGACCAGACACCGGTCACGACATCCCCGTGCCGACCTCGTTCACCCGCGGCATGCGCCCGTTGCTGGAGCGATTCGGGCTCGAGAAGGACTTCCACCTCGTTCTGTTCACCGTCGACGAGACGAACTTCTCCCGCGAACTCGCGCCGCTCGCCGGCTTCTACCCGAGCGTGTACGTCGGGGCGCCGTGGTGGTTCCTGGACGCCCCCGACGCGATGGGCAGGTTCCGAGCCGCCGTCACCGAGACCGCCGGCTTCTACCGGACCTCCGGGTTCATCGACGACACCCGCGCGTTCCTATCGATTCCGGCACGCCACGCCACCGCGCGCCGCGCCGACGCCGCCTACCTCGCCCGGCTGGTGACCGCGGGGCGGGTGCCGCTCGCCACCGCCGAACGAATCGCCGACGACCTGGTCGACGCGATCCCACGCGAGGTGTTCAAGCTATGACCGGCACCGACACACTCGCCCCGCTGCGCCGCGCCGCCGAAACGCACGCGCCGCCCGTCCGCATCGTCCACCTGGGACTCGGCCACTTCTTCCGCGCCCACCAGGCCTGGTACACCGCCCACGCCGCCGACGCCGCCGACTGGGGGATCGCCGCCTTCACCCGGCGTACTGCGCACGCGGCGGACATGCTGAACGCCCAGGACGGGTTGTTCACGCTCGTCGAGCGCGGGCCCAGGGGCGATCGAGTCGAGATCGTCACCAGCGTCGTCGAAGCCGCCACAGGACACGACATCGATCGGCTGTGCCATGTCGTCGCCGACCCGCAGGTCGCGGTGATCACCCTCACCGTCACCGAGAGCGGCTACCGGGTCCGTGGCGACGGCGCCCCCGACCTCGCCGACCCGGATCTCCGCGCCGACCTCGCCGACGCGCGGGCCGGGGTTCCCGCTGCCCGCACCGTCCTCGGCCGACTGGCTACCGCACTCGAGGCGCGACGCCGTGCCGATGCGGGGCCGATCGCGATCGTGCCCTGCGACAACATCCCCGACAACGGTCCGTACGTGCGGCACCGCCTGCGAGAGTTCGCCCGGATGATCCACCACGACCTCGCCGCGTGGATCGACCACAACGTCTCCTTCGTGAGCACCTCGGTGGACCGGATCACTCCGCACGTCGCTGAGGCGCCGGATGCCGTGGCGGACGCCGGTTGGATCGACGAGTTCCCCGTGGTCACCGAGCCGTTCGCGGATTGGGTGCTCGCCGGTGACTTCCCGGCTGGGCGGCCGGCGTGGGAGACCGCGGGTGCGCGGTTCGTCGACGACATCGAGCCGTGGGAGAACCGGAAGCTGTGGCTGCTCAACGGCGCGCACAGCATCCTGACCTTCGCCGGCCAACTGCGGGGTCACGAGACCGTCGCCGAAGCGAATGCGGACGCGGAATGCCGTGCGCACGTGGACGCGTTCTGGGTGGAAGCGGTGCAGTGCCTGCCGGCGGGCACCGAACACATCCGGTACCGGGAGCAGCTCATCGAGCGGTTCTCCAATCCCCGCATCGTCCACCGTCTCGCGCAGATCGCCCCCGAGTCGTCGACCAAGGTCGAGTTCCGGTTCGCGGCGGTCGCGGAGCGGTCGGTCGCTGCCGGAAGGTCCGCTCAGGCCAGCGCCCAGGCGATCGCCGTGTGGATCGACTGGCTCCATGCGCGGCCGGGAGCACCCGATGCGCGCGCCGACGAGGTCGCCGCCGCTCTCACCGCGCCGGATCCTGTCGAAGCGCTCGTCCGGCTGGTCTCGCCAACGCTCGCCGACGACTCCGATTTCCTCACCTCCGTGCGCGCGCTCCGGTCTCTGTCGGCTTCCCCGGAGGTCGCGACGTCCGCTCGATAGACCGCACGCCTTCATCCGTTTCGCTCAAAGGAGTACCCATGATCATCGATAAGGCCGAGGTCATCGTGACCAGCCCGGACCGCAATTTCGTGACGCTGAAGATCACGACGGTGGACGGTCTGACCGGGCTCGGGGATGCGACCCTCAACGGGCGGGAGCTCGCGGTGGTCGCGTACCTGCGGGAGCATGTGGTGCCGCTGCTCATCGGCGGCGATGCCGGCAAGATCGAGGACACGTGGCAGTTCCTGTACCGGTCGGCGTATTGGCGGCGGGTCCGGTGACGATGGCGGCGTCGGCGGCGGTCGATATGGCGTTGTGGGATATCAAGGGCAAGGCGGCGGGGATGCCGGTGTACCAGCTGCTCGGCGGGGCCAGCCGTAGCGGGCTGATGGCGTACGGGCACGCGTCGGGGAAGGAGATCCCCGAGCTGTTCGACAGTGTCCGCTCGCACCTGGAGCAGGGGTACAAGGCTATCCGGATCCAGACGGGGGTGCCGGGGTTGAAGGCGATCTATGGGATCGCGTCGCAGTCCGCCGATACTGGTGGGGGTGAGGCCCGGTACGACCATGAGCCGGCCCGGCGTGGGGCGAAGCCGGTGCAGGAGGACTGGGACACCCGCGCGTACCTGAACCATCTGCCGGGGGTGTTCGAGGCGGTGCGGAACGAGTTCGGTCCCGACATCCCGCTGCTGCACGACGGGCACCACCGGATGACCCCGATCCAGGCGGCGAAGCTGGGCAAGGCGCTCGAGCCGTACGACCTGTTCTGGCTCGAGGACTGCACCCCGGCAGAGAACGCGGAAGCGTAGCGGCTGGTGCGGCAGCACACCACGACCCCGTTGGCGATCGGGGAGATCTTCAACACCGTGTGGGACTTCAAGGACCTGATCCGGGAGCAGCTCATCGACTACGTCCGCGGCGCGGTCACCCACATGGGTGGGATCACCCCGTTGAAGAAGACCCTCGACTACGCGGCGATGTACCAGATCAAGTCCGGGATGCACGGCCCGACCGACATCTCCCCGGTCGGGATGGCTGCCGCAATGCACCTGGGTCTCAGCATCCACAACTTCGGCATCCAGGAGTACATGCGCCACGGGCACCGCACCGACCAGGTCTTCGAGCAGTCGTTCACCTGGCAGGATGGACTCCTGCACCCGGGCGACCAGCCCGGGCTCGGTGTCGAACTGAACGTCGACGAGGCGGGGAAGTATCCGTACGAGCAGGCCTACCTGCCCTACAACCGGCTCGCCGACGGCACCGTCCACGACTGGTGACGTGACCGCTCCATTTCACGGCTCGCCCGTCGTCGTGGTGATGGGCGTGTCGGCGGTAGGAAAGTCCACCGTTGCCGAACTGTTGGCGGACCGCCTCGGCGTGGGCTCTGCCGACGCTGACGATCTCCATCCGGCGGCGAATGTCGCGAATGTCCGCGGGGATCCCGTTGGACGACGACGACCGATGGCCATGGCTCGACGCGGTCGGCGAACGGCTCGCCGCCGGACGCGACGCCGGGGGAGTGGTGCTGGCGTGTTCAGCGCTGAAGCGCGCCTACCGCGACCGGCTGCGCGCCGCATGTCCTGGCGTGGCGTTCGTGCACCTCGTCGGCTCGCGCGAACTGCTCGCCGAGCGTGCCGCGGCACGCACCGACCACTTCATGCCCCCGGCGCTGCTCGATTCGCAACTGGATACTCTCGAGCCGCTCGAGGATGACGAGGACGGCGTCACGATCGATGTAGCGGGGGATCCCAGCTCGATCGCAGCCAGTGCCGAGGAGTCCTTGAGGACGTTCGGCTGACCAGCCGGTCAGGCTCCGTGCCCGCCGCCCTCGATGACATTCGACTGGTGGGCGAACCCGGCGCCCAGCGGAGGCCGCAGTTATGCCGAACCGTCGCGCGTCTCGCAGGGATCCCGCGATCGCAATGGCCGGTGTCGGTGCGGAGTCGTACACTGGGGGCATGACTCCGAGGCTGGCGGATTTCATCGAGGCGGGCAGGGCCCTCGATGCCGACGAGCGCGAGATCGCGGCGATGGCACTGCAGCAGGTCGACGCGGCGGAGCAGGCCGCGGTCGATGCCGCGTGGGATGAGGCGATCGAGCGTCGGCTGGAGGAGCTGACGAGTGGCACGGTCGCGCCGGTCAGCGGAAGGGAGACGCTCGCTATCGCGCGGGCGCGGTCGGCCGCTCGGCGCAAGTGACGCTCGACTGGAACGAGCACCCCGAGGCTCGCGAGGAGTTCCTCGACGCGCACGACCGCTACCTGGGGATCGACGACGGCAGGCTTGGCGACGAGTTCGCGGATGTGGTCGAGGCTGCGGCCGAACTGATCCTGCAGTGGCCGGATGCGCCACCGCCGCATCGCGGACGTCGGCGTGATCCGATGGTTCGCACGTGGCATCTCGGCAAGTTCCCGTACCAGCTCGTGTATGCGGTCCGTGGTGGTGAGGTGTTCGTCCTCGCGTACGCGCACGAGTCGCGTCGGCCGGGCTACTGGTCGCACCGCCTGGACGCCTGATCGAGTCGGAAGCGGCGGTGCGGTGGTCGTCCCAGGTGACCCCGAGGATCCCGAGGACCGCGTGGGCGGGGAGTGTGGAGTGTCTGGAGTGCGTGGAGTGCGGACCCGTGGACGCGCGTAAATGCCCTGAT
>JAUHYM010000107.1 GCA_030426515.1 Actinomycetes bacterium | reverse complement strand
CGATCGAGGCCGAACTCGACTCGGTGCCGCTGGTCCGCCGTGCGGTGCGCGACCTCGTCGAGCTCTACGGTGTGCGTCCTGACGTCAAAGAGGTGCAGAGCTCGGCAGGCACCCCGAGCTGGGTCGTTCGCATCGTCGACGGGGGAGAGACCCTCGCCCGTCAGACGGGCCTGCTCGATGCGCGGCGTCGCCCCGTCCGCGGACTGCCCAACCGCGTCGTGACCGGATCCCGCGACGACATGTCCGCCGTCTGGCGTGGGGCTTTCCTCGCCAGCGGCTCTCTCAGCGACCCGGGTCGCTCCGCAGCCCTCGACATCGTGTGCCCCACACAGGACGCGGCCATGGCTCTGGTGGGCGCCGCGCATCGCCTCGACATCGCCGGCAAGGCGCGCGAAGTGCGCGGAGTCCCTCGTGTGGTCGTCCGCGATGCCGAGGCCATCAGAGCGACCCTCACGCTCATGGGTGCCACCAAGGCCGCGGACGACTGGGAGAGCATGCGTCAGCGCCGCGAAGTGCGCGCGGGTGTGAACCGGCTCGTCAACTTCGACGACGCGAACCTGCGACGCTCCGCACAGGCCGCTGTCGCCGCCTGTGCGCGTGTGGAGCGTGCACTCGAGATCCTCGGCGAGGACACGCCCGCCCACCTGCGCGAAGCGGGCACGCTGCGACTGGAGCACCGCGACGCGAGTCTGGACGAGCTCGGACACCACGCCGACCCACCGCTGACCAAGGACGCCGTCGCCGGCCGGATCCGCCGACTGCTCGCGATGGCCGACAAGCGGGCCGAGCAGGACGGGATTCCCGGTACGGAGTCGGCGGTTCCCGCCGCGCTGGAGGAATGACCCGTGCCCTCCGACCAAAGGCCCATGCCCACCATCACGGGGCTCACTAGTATGGCACCGTGACCCTCGCTGCGCCCGGGATGCCGGCGCAGCAAGCCGATAGGAAGAAGCGAAAATGGCGAAGTACACCTTGCCCGACCTCCCCTACGACTACGCCGCACTGGAGCCGCACATCAGCGGCAAGATCATGGAGCTTCACCACTCGAAGCACCACCAGGCGTATGTCACCGCGGCCAACACCGCTCTCGATCACCTCGCCGAAGCCCGCGAGACCGGCAATCTCGGCACCGTGAGCAAGCTGGAGAAGGACCTCGCGTTCAACCTCGGCGGCCACGTCAACCACTCGATCTTCTGGACGAACCTGTCGCCGGAGGGCGGCGGGGAGCCCGAGGGCGAGCTCCGTGCCGCGATCGACGAGTTCTTCGGCGGGTTCGACAAGTTCCAGGCCCACTTCACCGCGGCCGCCACCACCATCCAGGGCTCCGGCTGGGCCGTCCTCAGCTGGGACCCGTTCGGCCAGCAGCTGATCATCCAGCAGCTGTTCGACCAGCAGGCGAACACGGCACAGGGCACCGTGCCCCTGTTCCAGCTCGACATGTGGGAGCACGCCTTCTACCTCGACTACCTCAACGTGAAGGCCGACTACGTGAAGGCCGCCTGGAACCTCGTGAACTGGCAGAACGTGGCAGAGCGGTTCGCCGCTGCGCGCGACACCTCGTCGGGCCTCCTGCTCCTTTCCTGACCATCCTGGTGGGGTTCGGGCGTCGCGCCCGGGCCCACACCGATTGCTGTATCGACCAGACCCGCGCACCCGCGCAGAACAGAAGGAGACTCTCCGTGACCGTCAAGATCGGCATCAACGGCTTCGGCCGCATCGGCCGCAACTTCCTCCGCGCCGCCCTCGAGCAGGGCGCAGACCTCGACATCGTCGCGGTCAACGACCTCACCGACAACAAGACCCTCGCCCACCTGCTCAAGTACGACTCCGTCGGCGGTCGGCTCGCCGAGGACGTCTCGTTCGACGGCGACTCGATCACCGTCGGCGGCAAGAGCATCAAGGTGTTCGAAGAGCGCGACCCCGCGAACCTGCCCTGGGGCGAGCTCGGTGTGGACATCGTCATCGAGTCGACCGGTCGCTTCACCAAGGCGGCCGACGCCTCGAAGCACATCGCCGGCGGCGCCAAGAAGGTCATCATCTCGGCGCCGGGCACCGATGTCGACGGCACGTTCGTCATGGGCGTGAACGACGACACGTACGACCCGGCCACGATGCACGTGATCTCCAACGCGTCGTGCACGACCAACTGCCTCGCCCCGCTCGCCAAGGTCTTCAACGACAACTTCGGCATCGAGCGCGGCTTCATGATGACCGCGCACGCCTACACCGCCGACCAGAACCTGCAGGACGGCCCCCACGGCGACCTGCACCGCGCTCGTGCGGCCGCCCTGAACATCGTCCCGGCCTCGACCGGCGCCGCCAAGGCGATCGGTCTCGTGCTGCCCGAGCTCAACGGCAAGCTGAGTGGCTCGTCCTACCGCGTCCCGGTCCCCACCGGCTCGATCGTCGACCTCACGATCATCACCCCCACCGAGGGCCTGACCGTCGAGACAATCAACGCGGCCTACGAGAAGGCTGCCGCGGAGGGCGAGCTCGTCGGCTACCTCAAGTACAACACCGACGCGATCGTCTCCACTGACATCCAGCTCGATCCGCACTCGTCGGTCTTCGACGCGGGTCAGACCAACGTCAGCGGCAACCTCGTCAAGGTGTCGAGCTGGTACGACAACGAGTGGGGCTACTCGAACCGCCTCGTGGACCTCACCGAGCTGGTCGCCGACAAGCTCTGAGGACAGACATGGCCCTGCGCACCCTAGACTCGCTGGGTTCGCTCGCCGGCACGCGCGTCGTCGTCCGTTGTGACCTCAACGTTCCTCTCCAGGACGGGGTCATCACGGACGACGGCCGCGTGCGGGCGTCGCTGAACACCCTCAACACGCTCATCAATCAGGGCGCACGCGTGATCGTGTGCTCTCACCTCGGCCGCCCCGACGGCGCCCCCAACCCGAAGTACAGCCTCGAACCGGTCGCGCAGCGGCTGTCGGAGCTGCTCGGCAAGCCCGTCGCGTTCGCACGCGACACCGTCGGCGAGTCGGCGCAGGAAGCGGTCGCGGCGCTCGAGGACGGGGATCTCGCCGTCATCGAGAACCTTCGCTTCAACCCCGGCGAGACCTCGAAGGACGTGCAGGAGCGCACCGCCTTCGCCGAGCAGCTCGCTGCCCTCGGCGACGCGATGGTCTCGGACGGCTTCGGTGTCGTGCACCGCAAGCAGGCGAGCGTGTACGAGCTCGCCGAGATCCTCCCGTCGGCGGCGGGCTCGCTGATCGAGAAGGAGGTCGACGTCCTCGACCGCCTCACGGAGAACCCCGAGCGCCCGTACACCGTGGTGCTCGGCGGGTCGAAGGTGAGCGACAAGCTCGGCGTCATCGAGCACCTGCTGCCGCGCGTCGACAAGATCTGCGTCGGCGGAGGAATGGTGTTCACCTTCCTCGCCGCTCAGGGTCACGCCGTGGGCAAGAGCCTCCTCGAGGCTGACCAGCTCGAGACCGTGCGCGGCTACCTGGCCGATGCGCGCGAACGCGGCGTCGAGTTCGTCCTTCCGGTGGACATCGTCGTCGCAGAGACCTTCGCGCCGGACGCCCGACACGAGACGGTCTCCGCGGATGCGATCGAGTCGACGGCCTTCGGCGACCAGGGAATCGGTCTCGACATCGGTCCCACCTCCGCCGCGGCCATCGCCGAGGCGGTCGCGTCGAGCAGGACCGTCTTCTGGAACGGGCCCATGGGCGTGTTCGAGATGGAGGCGTTCGCCGGCGGCACTCGTGCGGTGGCGCAGGCCCTGACCGAGGTCGACGGACTCAGCGTCGTCGGCGGCGGCGACTCGGCGGCAGCCGTGCGCCAGCTCGGCTTCGCGGACGACCAGTTCGGTCACATCTCGACCGGCGGCGGCGCGAGCTTGGAGTTCTTGGAGGGCAAGAAGCTGCCCGGATTGGAGATCTTGGGATGGGAGCAGTGAATCGCACCCCGTTCATCGCCGGAAACTGGAAGATGAACCTCGACCACCTTCAGGCGGTCGCGTTCGTGCAGAAGCTGCACTGGGCGCTGAAGGATGCCGGGCATGAGGCCGGCACGGTGGAGGTGGGCGTCTTCCCGCCGTTCACCGACATCCGCAGCGTTCAGACGCTTCTCGATGCCGACAAGATCGAGTTCTCACTGGGAGCACAGGATCTCTCGGTTCATGACTCCGGCGCGTACACCGGCGAGGTCGCAGGACCCTTCCTGGCCAAGCTCGACGCGAAGTACGTGATCATCGGTCACTCGGAGCGGCGCGAGTACCACGCCGAGGGCGACGACGTCGTGGCGGCGAAGGTCCAGGCGGCGCTCCGCAGCGGGCTGATCCCGGTCATCTGCGTGGGTGAGACCGCCGACGACCTCGAGAAGCACGGCGCGAGCGCCGTACCCGTTGCGCAGCTGCGCGCCGCGCTCGACGGCGTGGCCGCGGGAGCAGAGGTCGTCGTCGCGTACGAGCCGGTGTGGGCGATCGGCTCCGGTCAGGCAGCCACCCCGCAGCAGGCGCAGGACGTGTGCGCCACGCTGCGCGGCGTCGTCGGTGAGCTGCTCGGACCCGACGCGGCTGCGGCAACGCGGGTGCTCTACGGCGGCTCGGTGAAGTCCGGGAACATCGCCGGCTTCATGCGCGAGCCCGACGTCGACGGCGCGCTCGTCGGCGGCGCGAGCATCCTCGTCGACGAATTCGCGGCGATCATCCGATACCAGAAGCACGTCGGCGTCTGACGCCGCTCCCGGGGGCCTGTCGGCAGGTGCCGGCGGGCCCCCGTATACTTGACGCTTGTGCGATCCGCGAGGCTCGCGCGACGAAAGGCTTCCATACGTGCAGATTCTCGAGTTCGTTCTGCAGGTGCTGCTCGGTGTGACGAGCCTCCTGCTGACCCTGCTGATCCTGCTCCACAAGGGGCGCGGCGGCGGACTGTCCGACATGTTCGGTGGCGGAATGACCTCCGCCCTGGGGTCGTCCGGCCTGGCCGAGCGAAACCTCAACCGGTTCACGGTCGTCCTCGCCCTGGTCTGGTTCGTGGCGATCGTCGCACTGGGTCTCATCACCAAGTTCCAGGGGGTATGACCATGGCAACCGGCGGCAACGCAATCCGAGGAACCCGCGTCGGCGCGGGACCGATGGGCGAGCAGGATCACGGCATCCGTGCGGACCGGACGGCTGTGTCCTACTGGGACTCCATGGGCAACGAGACCGTCCGCTACTTCGCGGCGAACGTGCCCGAAGAGGAGATCCCCGACGTCATCGACCACCCGCACTCGGGCCTTCCGGCTGGTCGCGACAAGCAGAACCCGCCTGAGGCGCAGAAGATCGAGCCCTACAAGACGCACCTCGCGTACGTGAAGGAGCGCCGCACCGAGGACGAGGCGGACGAGCTTCTTGACGACGCGCTGCGTCAGCTGCGCGAACGCCGCGGCGGAAAGTAGCGATCGTTCGAAGGATGTGAGAACGGCGTGGCGCTGATGCGCCACGCCGTTTCGTCGCTCAGTCGCGCTCGAGCAGCTCTGCCGGCGCTCCGGCGGCGGCCGCCGAGTCGACGAACAGCACCGTGCGCTTGCGGCCTTTGGCGCCCCCTGCGGGAACGCTGGCGTAGTTCGCGCCCGCCAGCGCCAGACCGAGCGCGGCGGCCTTGTCGGGGCCGGCGAGGGCCAGCCAGACGCGCACAGACGAGTTGATCACGGGGCGCGTCAGGCTGATGCGCTCGGGCGGTGGCTTGGGCGAGTCGCGCACGGGAACCGCTGCGCGGTCGGTGATGCGGATCTCAGGACGATCGGGAAACAGCGACGCGATGTGGGCGTCGGGTCCGACACCGAGCATGCAGACGTCGAAGCTCGGCCAGGCCTGGTCGGCGCCGTCGGCGGCGAACTGGGCCAGCTCCCGCTCGTACGCGACCGCCCCGGCATCCAGATCGAGGCCGTCGTCACTCGCCGCCATCTCGTGCACGTTCTGCGCCGGGAGGGCGATGTGGTCGAGGAGTGCGGCGCGCGCCTGACCCGCATTGCGGCCGGGGTGCGCCCGAGGAACGAATCGCTCGTCGCCCCACCATGCGTGGACGAGCGACCAGTCCACGTCGTCGCGCCGTGGACTGGCGTTGACCGCGTGGAGGCTGGCGATGCCGACGGTGCCACCGGTCAGGCAGACGTGGGTGGTCTTGCCTGCGGCAGTGCGGGTGATCAGCCTCGAAAGGAGACGTTCTGCGACGAGAGACGCAACCTCGCTCGCATCGGCCCTGACGACCACTCGGCGCTCGGTCACCCAGTCCATGGACATTGCTCTCCTACGGGGTCGGTGCGTTCAGCAGGGCTCTGCCGTCGGTGATGACCTGACCATACAACACGTCGGGGTCGAGCCCGCGCAGCTCCTCGGCCAGGCACTCGCGAAGCGTGCGCCGGGGGAACGAGAGTTCATGCGAGGGCTGTCCGGGCTGAGTGAGAACCGCGACGCCGGGGCGCGGACGCTCCAGCAGGATCTCGCCCTCCGGACGGGTCAGCTTCACGGACTTGATCCCGTGCGCCCACTCTTCGGCGGGAAGATACTCGAAGGTGACCGGGACATCCAGCTTGAGGCGCAGCCACGCGGCCAGCAGGCTGGTCGACGGTGAGTCGGCAGCGCCCAGAACCTCCGCCGTGAGCACCTGATCGTAGGGCGGCTGGTCGAGGACGGCCGCGAGCTGCTCACGCCAGCGCGTGATCCGCGTCCACGCGAAGTCGGTGTCGCCGGGGGAGTAGTGCTCGCCGAGCCCCGCGACCCACGCTGCCGGATCGGACTGGCTGGCGGCGTCCGTGATGCGTCGCTGAGCGATGCGGCCGAGGGCCGTGCGCGCAGGGAACTCGGGGGTCTCGGCCGGCCACCAGGCGACGACGGGTGCGTCGGGGAGGAGGATGCCCGTGACAAGGCTCTCGGTGTTGGATGCCGCGGCACCGTGCGCGGTGAGGATGACCACCTCGCTGGCACCCGCGTCTCCGCCCACACGGATCTGCGCGTCCAGTCGGGGTGACACGGAATCATCGCTCTGATCGTCGAGGATCAGCACGATCACGCGCATGGGATGCTCGCGCGACGCCGCGTTGGCGGCCTCGATAGCCTCCTCCTGCGCACCGTGGCGGGTCGCGATGATGAGCGTGAGCACGCGACCGAGCGCGACGGCACCCCCTTCCTCGCGGACGCTGACGAGGCCCTTGGCGACCTGAGAGACAGTGGTGTCGGGAAGATCGATGATCACGGGCGCCTCCAGACGCGGCCATCTCGAGCCAGGAGCTCGTCGGCGGACGAGGGGCCCCACGACCCCGGACTGTACTGCTCGAGCGGGCCACCCTGCGCAGCCCAGTACTGCTCGATCGGGTCGAGGATGCGCCAGGACAGCTCGACCTCCTCGTGGCGTGGGAACAGCGGGGGCTCTCCCAGCAGCACGTCCAGGATCAGACGCTCATACGCCTCGGGGCTCTGCTCGGTGAACGCGTGACCGTAGCCGAAGTCCATCGTGACGTCGCGGACGTGTGTTCCGGCGCCGGGCACCTTCGACCCGAAGCGGATCGTCACGCCCTCATCGGGCTGGATGCGGATCACGAGCGCGTTCTGACCGAGCTCCGAGGTCTGCGACCGCGAGAACAGGTGCTCGGGTGCCCGGTTGAACACGACCGCGATCTCCGTCACCCGGCGTCCGAGTCGCTTGCCGGTGCGCAGGTAGAAGGGAACGCCGGACCACCGTCGGGTGTTGATCTCGAGCTTGATGGCGGCGTACGTCTCGGTGGTGGAGTCCTCGGCCATGCCGTCTTCATCCAGGAACCCCAGCACCTGCTCGCCGCCCTGCCAGCCACCGTCGTACTGGCCGCGGGCAGTGGCGGTCGACAGGTCGTCGGGCAGCGTGACCGCGGCGAGGACCTTCTCCTTCTCTGCGCGCAGATGCTCGGCCGCCAGCGAGATCGGCTCTTCCATCGCCGTCAGGGCGAGCAGCTGAAGGAGGTGGTTCTGGATGACGTCGCGGGCGGCGCCGATCCCGTCGTAGTACCCCGCGCGACCGCCCACACCGATGTCCTCGGCCATCGTGATCTGCACGTGGTCGACGTAGTTGCGGTTCCAGATCGGCTCGTAGAGCTCGTTGGCGAAGCGCAGCGCGAGGATGTTCTGCACCGTCTCCTTGCCGAGGTAGTGGTCGATGCGGAAGATCGAGTCGGCGGGGAACGCCACGCGCAGTGCGTCGTTCAGCTCCCGGGCCGTCTGCAGGTCCGACCCGAACGGCTTCTCGATGACGACGCGCCGCCAGCGGTCCGGCGCATCGGCGGTGTCATCCACCAGTCCGGACGACCGGAGCTGCT
>JAUHYM010000106.1 GCA_030426515.1 Actinomycetes bacterium | reverse complement strand
GTGAGCGTCTCCGCCGCGGGCCCCGCGGGCCCGGGTCGGAGGCTGCAGGTGCCGCTCGTCGAGGCGGGGATCATCCTCGGCGGCGCCGAGGGACCCGAGGGCGTGCGCGCGGCACGAGAGCATCATCAATCAGCCCGCGCGGAGCTGCCGGTGCGCGCACGCGCTCTGAGCCGCTCGGAGCCGGCGATCCCGACCGTCTATGACGAGTGATCAGGTGTCGCGCAGAGAGGCGTAGATCTCTTTGCACGTCGGGCAGACGGGAAACTTCTCGGGGTCGCGCCCCGGAGTCCACTTCTTTCCGCACAGCGCGCGGACGGGCTTGCCGGTGAGGGCCGATTCGAGGATCTTGTCCTTCTTCACATAGTGCGAGAACCGCTCGTGATCACCGGGCTCGATCTCCTCCTCGCGGATGAGCTCTTCGAGTTCACGGTCGAGTGTGGCTACGCCGCCGCCGTCGTCCGGTCGGTCCAGAGGGGTGCTCATGGCGATCAATTCTAGACCGGATGACGCCTCGCAGAAGGTGGCTCGTCGAGCGTTCACACGGTCTCGGCGAACTCCATCAGGCGCGCTCCGCGCCGATCGAAGACGACCGCGCCGATCGCGATGCCCGCGATGAGGACGCCGAGCCCGATCGCGATTCCGCCCCAGAGGGCCGTCTCGGCCCAGCGGATGTCATCCGAGATCGTCATCCACCCCCACCACAGTGCGGGGGCGCTGACCGCGAGCGTGCCGATCATCACGAGGGCCTGCGAGACGAAGCCGGCGGAGCCGGGTCGCTGCGGCTGCTGGAACGGACTGTCGCCGGGAAGCGACACCGGGTACGGGGCGACCACCGAGGCGATGCTCGACAGACCCAGGCCCGACAGGAACAGCGCGGCTGTGACCCCGACGAGAGCCGGCATGATCGCCCAGCGGTCGTAGAGCGCGGCGGTCACGGGCACCAGCACAGCGAGCAGCGGCAGCGCGATCAGCAGGACGGGCACCAGTCGACCGACACGGTCGGCGACGCCGCGTGCGCCGCTGGCGACATGCATCCACACGGCGGTCGAGTCGTAGGCGAGGTCATTGTGAGGGAGCCACCCGAGGAAGAGCGCGAGCACGAGGATCGGGATCAGGGCGACGACGTGCGGCGGGATGCCGGCGATGAGCGGGGGCACGACGGCGATGGCCGCGGCGAACGGCACGATGATCGCATTGACGACGTAGCGCCGGTCCCGCAGCCAGTAGAGGATGCTGCGCGCAGCGATCGCTCCCGTCGCGTTGCCGGGAGCGACCGCGAACCAGCCCAGGCCGCCGCGCTCCCGCGTCGACACCGGCCGTTCGGTTCGGGTCAGCATCCGATGACACAGGTACGCCCAGAGACCGAGCAGGCCGACCGCCGTGAGAACGGCGACGGCGAGAGAGCCGCCCCACGGGCCGCCGGTCGCCATCTCGGCAGGCACCGCCCACGCGGCGGCAAGCGGTGTGAGTGCGAGCACCTGCGCGGCCTCGAGAACCTGGGTGGGAATGCGGCCCTGCCACTCCAGCGACGCGAAGAACACGGCCGCCGGGACGACGAGGATCACCACAGCGAGGATGAACAGCCCCGACAGCTCGCGCGAGCGCCGGGTGCGCAGCGCAAGGGCAGAGAGCGCGGTGCACACACGGGCGAGTATCTGACAGGTGATCACCGCCAGCACGGCGCAGAGCCCCGCGACCGCCGGATCGACACCGTGTGCGGTCCACATGACCGCGGCCGAGGCGGCGACGGCCGAGAGCGCGATCGTCGGCACGCTCACGAAGCCCGCCACCGCGATCGACGCGGTGAGCGCCAGGGGCGAGAGCCCCAGAAGGCTGAACCGTCGAGGGTCGAGCTGGTCGTCGGCTCCGGCGATGAGCGGCGCGAGCGCGAAGCCGAGCGCGAGCCCGGCGCCCCCGAGCACCACGACGACCGTGGCGGTGGCGGAGGTGGAATCGCGCAGCGACAGGATCGCCCAGCACGCCACGCCGGTGACGGCGGCGAGCCCCACGAGGATCGACACCGTGCGCGCGACCGCGGTCCGATCCCCGCGCAGCGCGCCCGCCATGAGGGCGAGCCTCAGTCGGAGTACGTGTGCAGCCACTCCAGGCCTTCCACATCGCTGAGTCCACCGGCGAGCTCGACGAAGCGCTGCTCGAGGGTCAGTTCGCCGCGGACGCGTTCGACGGTGCCCTCGGCCAGGACCTGACCGGCGACGATGACCGCGACGCGGCTGCAGATGTTCTCGACCAGGTCCATTCCGTGGCTGGAGAGCACCACGGTCCCGCCGTGTGCGACGTAGGTGCGGAGGATCTCGAGGATCACCGACGACGACACCGGGTCTACCGCCTCGAACGGCTCGTCCAGAACCAGCACCCGTGGCGCATGGATCATCGCTCCCGCGAGCATGACCTTCTTGGTCATGCCCGCCGAGTAGTCGGAGACGACCCGGCCCAGCGCGCCGGTGAGATCGAACGCGCGCGCCAGATCGGCGGTGCGAGACTCGACGACCGAGGACGAGAGCCCCCGGAGCGTGCCGTAGTAGTAGAGAAGCTGACGCCCGGTGAGCCGATCGAACGTGCGCAGACGATCCGGCAGAACCCCCATGAGCCGCTTCGCGGCCAGAGGCTCGGAGCGGGCATCGACACCCGCGACCTCGATCGAGCCCGCGTCCGGGCGCAGAAGTCCGGTGATCATCGACAGCGTGGTCGTCTTTCCCGCACCGTTGGGACCCACGATGCCGTAGAACGTCCCTACGGGAACGGTCAGGTCGATCGCGTCCACCGCGCGGCTGCGCCCATATGTCTTCGACACGCCGCGCAGCCGGAGGGCGGGGATCCCTTCGTCCGGCGCCTCCTCGAGGCTGTCATCGAACACGTGCGCGAGCGCCTCGACGGCCTCGGCGTCCGGGTCGTGGGACAGGTCGGCGTCGCGCGCCGCGAGAAGGTCCGACACGGTGGCCGCGAAATCCTCCGCCTCGGCGTCCGCCGCCGTCGAGCGCTCTTCCTCCGGGGCAGTGGGACCCGTCGCCGCGGAACCGTCGAGCTCGGGCGACACGTCAACGGGCTCGGGCTCGGCCGCGGAATCGCGCTCCACGTCAACGAGCTCGGGCTCGGGCTCGGGCTCTGGCTCCAACTCCACGTCGACGAGCTCAGGCTCAGGCTCACTTTCTGCGGCGGGAGCAAGGGCTTCGTCATCGATCGAGGGCGCCACGGTGTCGTCGTCCTCGGAGCCGCTCGCGCCCTGCTCGTCATCGCCGGGCAGCGGCGGGCGCGGCGGAAGGTGACGGACGGGTACTGCCGACGGCCTCTGCTGGGCGGCGGCGGCCACGCGCGCTGCGGCATCCTGCGGCGATTCCTCGGGTCGGGGCGGCAGCGCATGCGGACCCGTACGGAGCGCCCGCACAGGCTCGTCCTCATGCTCGGGTCGCGGAGCCGCCGACATCGATGGAGTCACCCCTACACGGTACCAACCCCACCCGACCTCGCGACTGCCGAAACTCACCGCGCGCCGAAGAGTGCACGTGAGCGCGATATCACGAATCGACAACACCGAACGCCGCCACGGGGTGTTCCCAGGTGGGCTTCGCTAGCATGGGGCGCGCACGACGGAGTGTCTCGCCGGTGAACCGGCGGTGAACTACACGTCACTCCAGGAGTACATCATGGCACTTCAGACCGTCATCCTCGCAGCTGGCATGGGCTCGCGACTGGGCCGCGCTCTGCCCAAGCCGCTCACCGCTCTCAGCGACGGCCGCAGCATCATGCGGCAGCAGCACGACAACATCCGCGCCGCCTTCGGATCGAGCGCTCGCATCACGACCGTCGTCGGGTACCGCGCCGAGACCATCGTGGAGGCCTTCCCCGACGCGGACTACGTCCACAACGACCGCTACGACCAGACGAACACGTCCAAGAGCCTGCTGCGCGCGCTCACCGCCACGGGGCGCTCCGGGGTGCTGTGGATGAACGGCGACGTCGTGTTCGACCCGCGCGTGCTCGGCCGCGCGATCGCCCTGATCGAGCAGGACCAGTCGTTCGTGACCGTGAACACCGCCAAGGTCAGCGACGAAGAGGTCAAGTACACCGTCGGCGAAGACGGCTTCATCCGCGAGCTGTCCAAGACCGTTCGCGGCGGCATCGGCGAGGCCGTCGGGATCAACTACATCGCGCGCGCAGACAAGAAGGCGCTCGTGCGCCAGCTGCAGCGTGTCGACGACCAGGACTACTTCGAGCGCGGCCTCGAGCTCGCGATCGCGGAGGACGGGCTGCGGCTTCGCCCGCTCGACATCTCGGACCTGTACGCCGTCGAGGTGGACTTCGCCGAGGACCTCGAGCGCGCCAACCTCTACGTCTGAGCGCCCCTCACACCTCGTCGAGGTCGGCCTCGTCCACGTCCGGCTCGGTCGCCTCCGCGGCCAATGCGCGGTCATGCCAGTGGTCCCAGCGGCGCATGAGCTCGCCGATCGCCGCTTCGAATCGCTCGGTTGCGGCGCCCGCCGTCGTGTCTCCGAAGTAGTGACGCACCCACGACTGCAGACGGTCGCCGGCATCCGGGTCAGCCAAGAGGCGCTCGCACTCACGGACGATGCCCTCGGACTGCGCAACGTCGAGCCACTCGCAGTCCGAGAGGTAGCCGTGCACATCGACGACGGCTGCCGGGTCGACCGGACGAGTGATCATCAACGGCTTCCCTGAGGCCAGTCGGTCGTAGACCATCGCGGAGATGTCGACGACGGCCACGTCTGCCGCCGCCAGCTGCCACCCGAGATCGCCGCCCGTGTCGACGACGTGCTGTGCGCTCGGGTCACGGTCGTTCGCCGCACTGAGTGCCGCCATGATGCGACGGTTGGCGGCACCGTACTCGTCGTCGACCACGCCGGAGCGCGGGTGAGGGCGATAGATCACCCGGTGCCGACCGGTCGCCACGAGCGCACGAATCAGCGCTTCACCGTGCGTGCGGATCGATCCGTAGTGCGCCGAAGGCCGATCACCTTCCCACGTGGGGGCGTAGAGGATGACCGTCCGCTCGTCGGGGACGTACGGAAGCGACCCCGCGTAGTGATCCGCCTGCGGCCGACCGATCTCGATGGTGCGACGGTCCAGGTCGTAGTCCCACAGCACGCGCGACAGACGCTCTCTGGCGGCGGCTCCGGCGATGAGCGCGTAGTCGTAGGCCTTGAACTGGTTGGTCGTCATGTACATCTTGTCGGACTCGCCGTGGTTGATGAACACGTGCCACCGTCGCCCATATCGGAACATCTGGAAGTTGCGCGTGTTCTGGTTCACGTACAGCACGATCCGGATGTCCTGGTCGGAGAGGAACCTCTCGAGATCCCGCACCTTGGGCACGAAGGCGACCGGCGGCGCGTTCTCGGCGAGAAGCATCCGCGCTCCGGAGGCCGAGCGCGCCAGGACGACGACCGGCCAGCGACGCGACAGGCTTGCCAGCGGCTTGTACCACTGGCGCATCTGATACATGTTCACCGCGCCATCGGCGAAGTACACGGCGATCCGATAGTGGTGCGGCGGGTGGGAGGGACGCTCCTGCGAGACCCGGCGCACATCCTTGACGGCCGCCCGGTTGTCCACGGCTTTGCGGACCAGAGCCGTCGCCTTGCGGATGTCCCGTCGAACTCCCATGGATCCACCCTATGGGCGTGACATGATCGACTGGTGCACGACGTCGCTCCCGCCCGCCGCCTCGCCCCCGCGGCCACCGAGGAGGACGGTGTCTCGTTCGTCATGCCCGTGCTCAACGAGAGGCGCTACCTCGAGAACGCGGTGCGCACGGTGCTCGCTCAGCTCGTCGACGGCCCCGTCGAGCTGATCATCGCGCTCGGTCCTTCCAGCGACGGCACCTCTGCTCTCGCACATGCGATCGCCGACGCCGAAGAGCGTGTGACGATCGTCGACAACCCGCGGGCGGACATCCCCGTCGGCCTCAATCTCGCAATCGCAGCGTCGCGCTACCCCACCATCGTGCGCGTCGACGCGCACTCGGAGCTGCCGGAGGGCTACACCCGCCGCGCCATCTCGACACTCTCGCGCACGCGCGCCGCGAATGTGGGCGGCGTGATGCACGCCGAGGGGCGCACGCCGTTTCAGCGGGCGGTCGCGCGCGCGTACAACGCGCCGATCGGCTTGGGCGGCGGCGCATACCACGGGTCGCGCGCGGAAGGCGAGGCGGAGTCCGCCTATCTCGGGGTGATGCGCCGCGCGGTGCTCGACGAGGTCGGCGGCTTCGACGAGACGATCCGCCGCGGCGAGGACTGGGAGCTGAATCTTCGCATCCGACGTCTCGGCTACCGCGTGTGGTTCGACCCGGACCTCGCCGTGACCTACTGGCCCCGCGAGAGCTGGGCGCGTCTGGCGCGGCAGTTCGTGGCCACCGGCACGTGGCGCGGCGAGCTCGTCCGACGCTACGGCAGGCGCAACCAGGCACGCTACTTCGCGCCGCCGGCCCTGGTCGTCACGGTGGCGGCGGCTCTCGTGGTGGGTGCGCTTCGCGTCGCCGGCGTGCTCGGCCGCGGGTCACGCGCGGTGCGTCTGGTCGCCGTGCCGATCGCCAGCTACAGCGCGATCGTCGCCGGCAACGCGCTCGGGCCCGGGGGCGGACGCGGTCTGCGAGATCGGCTGTGGACCCTTGCGGTGGTGCCGACCATGCACCTCGCGTGGGGCGCCGGCTTCATCGCCGGTCTGTTCACGGGCGCCGGGGGAACCGTCGACACCTCGCGCCTGGACGGGCGCAACACTCCCCTCCCCTAGCCTCACTCGCGGGTGACAAGTCCCTGATCGAGAATGCGGGCGACCACACGCTCGGCCGCGCGCCCGTCGTCCCGGGCATTGAACCGACGGCGCCAGGCCGCGTAGCGGTCCGCAGATCCCGCATCGGATGGGGTCGCCAGCGCGGCCTCGAGCTCTGTCTGCGTTCGCACGACCGGACCCGGAGCGTGGTCGGCGAGGTCGAAGTAGAACCCGCGAAGCGTCCCCCGGTAGTGCTCGAGGTCCGGCACGAGGAAGTACATCGGCCGGCCCGTCACCGAGAAGTCGAACATGAGCGAGGAATAGTCGGTCACGAGCGCATCGGCGATAGCGAGCAGGTCCGCCACATCCGGATAGCCGGTGACGTCGATCACCCGCGGGCCTGTCGTGTCGCGACCCGCCGCCAGCGTGCGTGAGTGCCCGCGAACGAGCACCACCGCGTCGGCGTTCGTGGCCAGTGCCGCGGGATCGATGAAGTCGACGAGCTCCGCCCGATCATCACGCCAGGTCGGCGCGTACAGCAGCACGCGCTCGTGCGGCTCGATGCCGAGGCGCTCCCGGATGCGGGGCGATACCGGTGCGGCGAGGATGTCGTTGCGCGGATAGCCCTCGATCCAGATCGGCTTGCCCAGAAAGGCATATGCCCGGCGCAGGACGCCCGCAGCCGTCGGATTCTGGGCGAGAAGGATGTCCCAGCGACGGCTCTCGCGCACGACCGCCAGCATGCGCCGCGGGTCGACCCCGGGTCGGTGCAGCGCGAGGCGCTTGAGCGGTGTGCCATGCCAGGTCTGAAGCACGTGCTGCCCGCGCCGGCGCGCGAAGCGACGCCGGAGCCAGTCGTTCACGACGAGGAGCCGCGCTCGGCCGCGCGCGCGCCACCACTCCGGTGATCCCTCGACCACCGCGATGGCTCCTTCGGGCACGGGCAGCGACAGGTCGACGACGCTCCAGTACCGTCGCACTGCGGGCGCGCGGCGCGACAGCTCACGGTCGATCGCCAGCGGGTTGCAGCCGACCGTGCGTCCGTAGAAGCTCTCGAAGAAGACGGCGTTCTCGAGCGGCTCGGCACGGGCCGCGTATCGGCGCTCGAGCGCGGCCTGACCGGTCGGTGACCTCACGTCGTCGGTCAGCGGCGGTTCTATCACCACCACGCCGTCGGACGCACCGGCGCGCAGCCGGCCGTGCACCGCGCTCGGGATGTCCGCGCAGGGGCGCGTCACCCCGTCGACTTGCAGCTCATAGACGCCGCTGGGCAGGGGCAGCGGATCCCCACCCCACCGCGCGGCCGCCAGCGAGATGTCGGCGACCCAGCCCCGGCCGTCGCTCGTCACGCGCGCCTCGGTCCGCGCACGCGCCCCGACGACGGCGACAGAGTCGGGAGGTGTCCCCGCGCCGCGCACGACGAGGTGAGCGCTCTCGTGATCGACGACGAACTCCGTGGTGATCATTCCTTCCCTCCGATGGCGCGCACGCGTCCTGCGCGCGCCAGGATCGCGCGGTACACCCGCTGGGTGTTGTGCCCGTCGCGGAACCCGTGAACGGCGCCGCTGAGCTCGCGCGCCTGTGCGCGCCGCTGCTCACCGAAGCCCTCGTCCTC